>JAFDWF010000006.1 GCA_018268575.1 Actinomycetota bacterium | reverse complement strand
CTTGAGCGATGCACCCGTCCCTGCGCAGGCTTCCCCCCGCAGAACCTCCCGTCCCGGGCGTCCCGGAGGCGGCCACGGCCTGCCCGGGTCGCCTCCGGGACGCCCGGGACGCCTGGGCTCCGATCGGTCAGGCCCGAACCCATGCCCGAACCCTTCCCCGCGGCCCCGCCCCACCGCCACACCAACGCCACACCGTCCTGGAACCACTTATCTAGGATGGGCGCGCGGGTCGCCCCGCTCCCGAACGCAGCGCGGACCAGGAGGTTTCAGATGGAGCTCGGAATCGTCGGCCTCGGCCGCATGGGGGCCAACATGGCCCGGCGGTTGATGAAGGACGGTCATACGATCGTCGCCTACGACGTCAGCGCCGACGCGGTGAAGGGGCTGGAAGGGGAGGGCGCGACCGGGGCCTCCTCGCTGGCGGACCTGGCGGCGAAGCTGGGCGCGCCACGCTCGGTCTGGGTGATGGTCCCGGCGGGCGACATCACCGAAGCGACGGTCGAAGGGTTGGAAGGGGTGCTCAGCGCCGGCGACGCGATCATCGACGGCGGCAACTCCTACTACCGCGACGACATGCGCCGCGGCAAGCGTGCCGCCGAGCAGGGGATCGACTACGTCGACTGCGGCACCAGCGGCGGCGTCTTCGGCCTCGAGCGTGGCTACTGCCTGATGATCGGCGGGCCCGACAATGCGGTCGATCGGCTCGAGCCGATCTTCGCCTCGCTGGCCCCGGGGGTCGAGGCGGCGCCGCGCACGCCGGGCCTGACCGGCGACCCGAGCCCGGCCGAGAAGGGCTACCTGCATTGCGGCCAGGGGGGCGCGGGGCACTTCGTGAAGATGGTCCACAACGGGATCGAGTACGGGATCATGGCCGCCTACGCGGAGGGGCTGAACGTCCTCGACAACGCCGACGCGGGGAAGACGAAGCGGCTCGACGACGCCGAGACGGCGCCGCTCGACCAGCCCGAGTTCTACGAATTCGACCTCGACATCCCGGCGATCGCCGAGCTCTGGCGGCGCGGCTCGGTGGTCGGCTCGTGGCTGCTCGACCTGACCGCGGCGGCGCTGGTGGAAAGCCCCGAACTGGCCGACTTCAGCGGCCGGGTCTCCGACTCGGGCGAGGGGCGCTGGACCTCGATCGCGGCGATCGAGGAGGGCGTGCCGACCCCGGTCCTGACCACGGCGCTGCACGAGCGCTTCTACTCGCGTGACCTCGGCGACTTCGGCGACAAGGTCCTCTCGGCGATGCGGATGCAGTTCGGCGGCCACAAGGAGAGGGACAATTGAGCCCGCGGGCGCGGGCCGGACGCCGCCGGGGCGGTCGCTGATGCCGATCGACCTCGAGGTCGTCGCCGACGAAAAGGTCGCCGCCAGGCGGGCGGCCGAGCAGATCGCCGCCGCCGGCGCCGCCGCGGTCGCCGACCACGGCTCCTTCTCCTTCGCGATGAGCGGCGGGCGCTCGCCCTGGTCGATGCTGGCGATCCTCGGCGACCTCGAGCAGATGCCGTGGGGGGAGACCGAGCTCTTCCAGGTCGACGAGCGGCTCGCCTCGCCCGGCTCCGAGGACCGCAACCTCACCCACATGGTGCTCGGCCTCTCGATGGACCACCAAGCGGCGCTGCGGCCGATGCCGGTCACCCAGCGCGACCTCGACGCCGCCGCACACGAATACGAAACCTCGCTGCCGGACCGGATCGACCTCGTCCACCTCGGCCTCGGCCCCGATGGCCACACCGCCTCGCTGGTCCCCGGCGATCCGGTCCTCGAGGTCACCGACCGGCGCGTCGCCCTGACCACCAACGAGTACCAGGGCCACCGCCGCATGACCCTCACCTACCGGGCGCTCGTCGAAGCTCGCCAGATCCTCTGGCTTGTGACCGGTGCCGAGAAGCAGGGCCCGCTGCAGAAGCTGATCGCCGCCGACCCCTCGATCCCGGCCGGCCGCGTCCGCAACGAGGCGATGACGATCGTCGCCGACTCCGCCGCGGCGCCGGAATAGCGGTCAGAGCTCGAGGCGAGCGACGAGCGCGTCGAGCTTCTCGAGGCGCTCGTCCTCAGGCCCGACCATCCGGGTCAGCCACGACCTGATCTCGTCGAGGTCGAGCGATTCCGAGACGACCAGCATCCCCTCGAGGTCGAGCCAATCCTTCGGTCGGTCGAACATCGCCTTGCAGATCAGCAGATGCTCGGGCGCAAGGATCGGAATCCGGACATCACCGAACGGCACCTGGCGAATCGCGCTCTCCATCTCGTCGTGGAAGGGGTCGTATGAGAAGAAGAGGTCGACAGCGATGCGACCCCACCAGAGGCGGACCTGGCCGTCGCGGGCGAGCGCCGACTCGTCCGCCTCGACGTCGACGCCGAGCTTCTCCAGCGCCACCTTGACCTCTGACCAGCGATCGGTAGGGATGAAAACGTTGACATCGACATCGACGGTGACCCGAGGCTCCCCATAGTAGGCATATGCGATCGCGCCGCCGATCGCATGAGGGATCTTGGCCGCGACCAGCGCCCGGTCGATCGCGACAACCATGTCGGACAAGGGTGCGGGCTGATCTCGGTGATTCTCGTACGGCGTCATCGGGTCGAGTCGATCCTCGGGAAGCTGCTCTCATCGGGCCGGCGCCGGATCGGGACCGCGTCACCGAGCCCGAGCAGGTCACGGAGCGCGTCTCCCCTTTCGGCCAGCGAAGTCCCGAGCCATTCCGCCGCCTGCTTAGATTCCCCATTCAGCGCGTCGAGCAGAAGCCGCCGACGCGACGGGCTCAGGCATTCGCCGCGCGCCAGCGAGCGCAGCAGATCACGGGCCGCCGCTTCGACCGGAGACGCGGCGACGGTGGCCCCGGCCCGCAGCGCCGCTTCGATCAATGCCTCTCGCGTCGGCGGCTTCTCGGCCCGCTCGATGACCTTCTTGATCGCCGCTTCATCGAGCTCGCGGAAGGTGGCGAGCGTGCGGCTGCGCGGCCCGTCCGCAGTGGCACGCGACTCCCTGACCTCGAATGCCCCATTGCGGCTTGCGGTGACGAAGGCCATAGTGGGCTGATCGTACCACTAAGACGATCAGCCGCCAATACCTACCGGCGTGCTAGGTTTTCGGGTGCCCTAATTCAGGGCACCCTAACTCTCATGATCCCCACCTTCGTAATCACCCTGCGAGAGGGCGTCGAGGCCTCGCTGATCGTCGGCATCATCGCCGCCTTCCTGGTCAAAGAGGGCCGCCGGGACGCGCTCCGCCAGATGTGGGTGGGGGTGGCGATCGCGATCGTGCTCTGCAGCGCGGTCGGGATCGGCCTCGACATCGTCGGCGAAGAACTGCCGCAGCGCCAGCAGGAGGGACTGGAGACGATCGTCGGCCTGATCGCCGTCGCCACGATCTCCTACATGATCATCTGGATGACCCGCCACTCGCGGGGGATCAAGGCCGAACTGGAGGGCGAGGCGGCGAGCGCGCTGGCCCGCGGCTCGGCGATGGCGCTGGTCGCGATGGCCTTCCTGGCGGTGCTGCGCGAGGGCTTCGAGACCTCGGTCTTCCTCCTCGCCGCCTTCCAGGACGCGACCAACACGACCGCCGCCGGCACCGGCGCGGTCCTCGGCCTGCTCGCCGCGGTCGCGATCGGCGTCGGCCTCTACGGCGGCGGCGTCCACATCAACCTCTCGAAGTTCTTCCGCATCACCGGCCTGGTGCTGGTCTTCGTCGCCGCGGGATTGCTCGCCACCGCCGCCCACACCGCCCACGAGGCGGGCTGGATCTCAAACTTCCAGTCGGAGGCGGTGAGCCTGCGCTGGCTCGTCCACCCGGGCACGGTCTCCGAATCGCTGCTCACCGGGATGCTCGGCCTGCGGGCCGCACCGACCCAGATCGAGGCCTTCGTCTACCTCGCCTACGCGATTCCGATGGCCCTCTTCGTCCTCTGGCCGCGGCGCGGCAAGCCCGCGCGCCGCGCCCCCGGCGAGGCGCAGCAGCAGCAGGCGCAGCAGCCCGGCGTCGGCGCTGCCCGCAACCCGGCGGCCCAGAACCCGGCTTAGCGCCGTGGGAGCGGTGGGCGCGACGGCCCCGACCTCGATGGTCCGGTGGCGCTGACGCGCCGGCGCCTGCTCGCCTCGGCCGGCCTCGGCGCCGCCGGGGTCGGCCTCGGGGCGGGCGGCTACCTGATCGGCCACGACGCGGCGGAAGCCGACGCGGCCGCCTCGAGCGGCGCGGTCCCCTTCTACGGCGACCACCAGGCGGGGATCGCGACGCCGGTCCAGGACCGCCTCTTCTTCGCCGCCTTCGACCTCGAAACCGAAAGCAAGGCGGAGCTGCGCCGGCTGATGGAGGCGTGGTCGAGCGCCGCTCAGGAGATGACCGCGGGCAAGATGATCGGCACCTACGCGGGCAACCGCGACGAGCTGGCGCCGCCCGCGGACACCGGCGAGGCGTTCGGCCTCGCGCCCGCGAACCTGACGATCACCTTCGGCTTCGGCCCGGCGATCTTCGAGCGCCCCGGCCTCGGCCTCGCCGCGCGGCGGCCGGCCGCCCTGCGGGCGCTGCCGCCGCTCCCCGGCGACGAGCTGAACGAGCTCGAATCCGGCGGCGACATCTGCGTCCAGGCCTGCGCCGACGATCCCCAGGTGGTCTTCCACGCGGTCCGCAACCTCGCCCGGATCGGCCGCGGCACGGTGACCATGCGCTGGTCCCAGCTCGGCTTCGGCCGCACCTCCTCGACCAGCCGCGGCCAGGAAACGCCAAGGAATCTCTTCGGGATGAAGGACGGGACCGCCAACGTCAAAGCCGAGGACGGCGCCGCGATGGAGCGGCACGTCTGGGTCGACGAGGGGCCCGCCTGGATGCACGGCGGCTCCTATGTGGTGACGCGACGGATCCGGATGAACCTCGAGGTCTGGGACCGCTCCTCGCTGCAGGACCAGGAGCGGACGATCGGCCGGCGCAAGTACAGCGGCGCGCCGCTCGGCGAGGAAGGCGAGTTCGACCCGCTGCCGCTGGCCGAGAAAGGCGAGGACGGGGCGCCGGTGATCCCCGCCGACTGCCACGTTCGACTCGCCTCGGCGGCGGAAAACGACGGCGTGCGGATCCTTCGCCGCGGCTACTCCTTCACCGACGGCGTCGACGAGAGCCTCGGCGAGCTCGAAGCGGGCCTCTTCTTCATCGCCTTCCAGCGCGACCCGGAGAGGCAGTTCGTCGCCCTGCAGCGCAAGCTCGGCGTCCACGACGCGCTGAACGAGTACATCAAGCACGTCGGCAGTGCGGTGTTCGCGGTGCCGGGCGGCGTGCGGCCGGGCGGCTACGTCGGCGAAGGGCTGCTCGGCTGAGCGCGGCGCCGCCGAGCGTTGCCTGACCCTTTTCCGACCAAATCCGTCGGTCTTTGTTAGGGTGCCCTAAGTAGCCACCTGTGCCCGGGCCCGACGGCGAACGAGACGACGTCGGCGGGCCCGGGCACCCCGACTTCTCGCCACCCTCACCAAGGAGCCCACCCAGATGAACCGAGTCCCCCTCCGCGCGCCGATCGCCGCCCTGGCACTGGGCCTGATCGCGTCGCTGGTCGCGGCCTGCGGCTCGAGCAGCGACGACGCCCCGGCAGGCTCCAAGCAGCTGACCTTCAAGCTGACCGACGCGGGCTGCGAGCCGACCAAGGCCAGCGCGCCCGCCGGCCCGATCGACTTCAAGGTCGAAAACGGCGGCACCGGCAAGTACACCGAGCTCGAGGTCCTCGACGGCGAAACGATCCTCGGCGAGCGCGAGAACGTGATCGAGGGCACCTCCGGCAGCTTCTCTCTGACCCTCGAAGAAGGCGAATACGCGATCCGCTGCAAGGAAGAAGGGGGCGACGGGGAAGGGACGCTGAAGGTGACCGGCAAGCTCGACACCAAGGCGAGCCCGGAGGTCGAGAAGGCGATCGCCGGCTATCGCGATTACCTGGTCGAGAACACCGAAGGGCTGACCAAGCAGACGAAGCCGTTCGTCGCCGCGGTCGAGGCGGGCGAGATCGCCAAGGCGAAGGTGCTCTACGCGGCGGCGCGCGTCAACTACGAGCGGATCGAGCCGGTGGCCGAGTCCTTCGGCGACCTCGACCCGCGCATCGACGCCCGCGCCAACGACGTCAAGCCGAGCGAATTCGGCGGCTTCCACCGGATCGAGAAAGCGCTCTGGGCGGAAGCGACCGCCGAGGGGATGAAGCCGGTGGCCGCGGAGCTGCTGGCGAACGTCGAAGAGCTGGAAGAAAGGGTGAAGGGCGTGAGCCTGCAGGCGGTGCAGATCGCCAACGGCGCCAACGAGCTCCTGACCGAGGTCTCGACCTCGAAGATCACCGGCGAGGAGGAGCGCTACTCGCACATCGACCTGGTCGACTTCAAGGCCAACGTCGAAGGCTCCCAGGTGGCGTTCGAAGCGGTGGCGCCGCTGATGGAGAAGCAGGACCTGCAGCTGGTGAAGGAGATCGAAGCGGACTTCGAAGCCGTCTACGCGGCGCTTCAGCCCTACGAAACGAAGGCGTCGCCCGGCTTCGTGCTCTATCCCGAACTGACCAAGGCCGACACCCGGAAGCTGGCCCAGGCGATCGACACGCTGGCGGAGAAGTTGTCGCTCGTTCCGGCCCAGATCGCGAAGGGAGAAGGGGCTTAGGACGCTCCGGCAGGCCACCCGCCGGAGGAGCGCCTAGCCTGGGACGCCCTATGGATCAGACCGAGCAGATGAGCTTCGGGAGCAGCCCTGGCGAACGAGCCGATCAGCTCCTCGCCGAGCTGGGCTACGCCGACTGGCGGGCCGGGCAGCGGGAGGCGGTGATCGCCGCGCTCGAAGGGCGCGACTCGCTGATCGTGATGCCGACCGGCGGCGGCAAGAGCCTCTGCTACCAGCTGCCGGGCCTCGCCTCCGACGATCTGACGATCGTGGTCAGCCCCCTGATCGCGCTGATGCGGGACCAGTGGCTGCGCCTGACCCAGGCCGGCCACCCGGTGGCGATGGTCTCCTCGGCGATGGACGAAGGGGAGGCGCGGGCGGCGCTGGAGAGCGTCCGCGACGGGCGGGCGAAGATCGTCTACTGCGCCCCGGAGCGCTTCGCCTCGGGCGTCTTCGTCGACGCGATCGGCCGGCGCAAGATCGACCTGCTGGCGGTCGACGAGGCCCACTGCGTCTCTGAGTGGGGGCACGACTTCCGCCCCGACTACCTGCGGCTGCCGCAGATCGCCGAGCGGCTCGGCCGGCCGACGGTGATGGCCTGCACGGCGACCGCGACGGTGCCGGTCGCGGTGGAGATCGCACAGCGCTTCCAGATGCGCGACCCGCTGCGGGTGCGGGCCGGCTTCGACCGTCCCAACATCTCCTTCGACGTCGTCGCGCTCGAGGGCAAGGGCTCGAAGGCGCGCCGCCAGGCGCTGCTCGAGACCGGCCTCGCCGACCCCGCCAACCGCCCGGCGATCGTCTACTGCGGCACCCGCAAGGACACCGACGAGGTGGCCGAGCTGCTGCGCGGCACCGGCCTGCGGGCGCTCGCCTACCACGCCGGGATGGAAGGCGAGGAACGCTCGGTGGTGCAGCGGCGGTTCATGTCGGGGGGCGAGGACGCGGTCGACGTCGTCGTCGCCACCAACGCCTTCGGCATGGGCGTCGACAAGGCCGACGTGCGCTCGGTCTGGCACATGGCGATCCCGACCAGCGTCGAGGCCTACTACCAGGAGGCGGGCCGCGCCGGCCGCGACGGCCTTCCCGCCCGGGCGGTGATGCTGGCGATGAAGTCCGACCTCGGCCGGCTGGTGCGCTTCAACGAACAGCGGGCGGGCGATCCCGAGCTGGCGATCGCCCACGAGCGCGGCTGGCGCGCCTACCGGGCGATCAAAGCCTTCATCTACGGACGGCGCTGCCGGCGCGAGGCCCTCCTCGCCCACTTCGGCGACCGCCGCGCGGAGACGCCGCCGCTCGACCGCTGCTGCGACGTCTGCGACCAGCTCACCTGGCTGCCCGACCCGGAGACGATCGCCGTCCGCCGTCCGGCGCGAGCGAAGTCAACCGCCACCCCGGCCCCCGACCTCTCCCCCGCCGATGCACCGCTCTTCGAAGCGCTGAAAGCGTGGCGCCTGGAAGCGGCGCAAGGCAAGCCCGCCTACACCGTCGCCAGCAACAAGACGCTGACCTCGATCGCCGTCCGGCGCCCCACGGGCCGCGCGGCGCTGATCGAGATCTCCGGCGTCGGCCCTGCGTTCGTAGGGAAGTACGCCGACGACGTGCTGGCGCTGGTGGCAGAGCACGCGCAGCGGTTGGCGGCGTAGGGGTTCGGGGCGGGGCGGGGCTGGCGCCTGGGCTGAGCGTTCGGGCCTGATGAATCGGAGCTCCGGCGTCCCGGGCGTCTCGGAGGCGACCCGGGCAGGCTGTGGCCGCCTCCGAGACGCCCGGGACGGGAGGGTTTCGGGGGGAAGCTGGCGCAGGGACGGGCCTGCGCGGGAGAAGGCCCGGCGCAGGGACGGGTGCGTGGGGGGAACCGGCGTGGGACGGTGCGTGGCGGGGGAGATCGGCATCTCCGTGACGGACCGCGGGGAGATCGGCATCTCCGTGACGGGACAGAGGAATGCGACGTCTCCGTGACGAGGCCGAAGAAAGACGCCACGAAGACCGTGCGATCCGCGCGGGTCCCGTCCGGGAGATGCATGATCCGGCGGGATCCCCGCCGGATCATGGTCGGTCCGTGACGAAGGGTCCACGATCGCAGGGAAGGCGTGAGCCTTCACGGGGAG
>JAFDWF010000069.1 GCA_018268575.1 Actinomycetota bacterium | reverse complement strand
GCCGAGCCCCGCCAACCGCCGCCGCTCCCGGGTCGACGGCGCGTAGCCCTCGCGCCCCGCCCGCCGCAGCGGCTCGAGCGCCCCGCGCACCCAGGCCACCGCCGCCGGACTGGCGAGCGCCGCCTCCCGCGCCGCCAGCGCCAGCAAGCCGCCGGCGAGCGCGCCGACCAGGACGGTCAGCCCGCCGCCCAACGCCGCGGTCGGCATCTGCTCAGCCGCCGCGATGACCGCGGCCGGCCCCTTCACCTCTCCACCTCGGCGATCTCGGTCACGCGGCGCGAGCCGTCGGGCTGCCGCCGCAGGTGGACCACCAGGTCGATGCCGCGGCGGACCTGCTCGGCGATCGCCTCGTGCGGCAGCCCGACGCCGGCCATCAGCGCCAGCGTCTCCAGGCGGGCGATCGCGTCGCGGGGCGAGTTGGCGTGGACGGTCGAGAGGGCGCCGTCGTGGCCGGTGTTGAGCGCGGTGAGCAGGTCGAGCGCCTCGGCGCCGCGCACCTCGCCGATCACGATCCGGTCGGGCCGCATCCGCAGGGCGTTGCGGAGCAGGTCGCGGATCGTCACCTCACCGCGTCCCTCGACCCCGGCGGGACGGCTCTCCAACCGCACCACGTGCGGCTGCTGGAGGCGCAGCTCGGCGGCGTCCTCGATCGTCACCACCCGCTCCTCCGCGGCGAGAAAGCTGGATAGTGCGTTGAGGAGCGTCGTCTTCCCCGAGCCGGTGCCGCCGCTGACCAGGATGCTGCGCCGCTCCCGCACCGCCTGCTCGAGCCGCTCCCGCTGCCCACCGTCGAGGGTGCCCAGCTCGACCAGCCGGTCCGGGCCGGGGCGCTCGGCGCCGAAGCGGCGGATCGAGACCGCGGGGCCGTCGATCGCCAGCGGCGGGATCACCACGTTCACCCGCGAGCCGTCGGCGAGGCGGGCGTCGACCATCGGGCTGAGCTCGTCGACGCGGCGGCCGAGCGGCGCCAGGATCCGCTCGATCGCGTTGCGCAGCTCCTCCTCGTCGGCAAAGGCGATCGGCGTCGGCTCGATCCGCCCCGCCCGCTCGACGAAGACCCGGTCGGGGCCGTTCACCATCACCTCCTCCACCTGCGGGTCGGCAAGCAGGATCTCCAGCGGGCCAAGCCCGACGCTGTCGCGGATCACCCGTTCGGCGATCTCGGCGCGAACCGAGCCCGGCAGCACAGCCGCCTCCTCGTCGACCAGCTCGCGCACCGTCTGCTCGAGATCGGGCGCGCCCCGCCACCCGGTCGCCGCCTCGGCCCGCCGCCGCTCGACCAGCCGACCGCGCAGGGTCGATGCGACTTCGGCGATGTGCCGGTCCCGCGCGCTCACCGTTCCCCACCCGGCATCACGGTCACCTGACGGGCGAAGCTCTCGGCGGCGATCAGGCGCAGGGCCTGCGGTCGGGTCAGCCCCAGGGTCGCCTCGGCGGCGCCGGCGGCGTCGCCTTCCGGCCCGGCGCCGAGCCCGAGCAGCGGCACTTCGGCCGCCGCCACGTAGGTATGACCGGCGCCGCCGTCCCGCGGTTCGGTGGTGACGACGACGTCGACCCGCGAGCCGACCGGGTCGGCGCCGCCGACCGCCAGCGCCGCGGCCCCGGTGACGGCGATCTGGACCGGTCGTCGCCCGGAGCCGAGCGCCGGTCCCGGCGCGTCGGAGCGCGGTGGCCGCAGCTGGGCGGCGAGCAGGTAGGCGCCGGCCGGGATCATCGCCGCCGGAGCCAGACCGAGCGCTTCGGCCGGGTCGCGCAACGCTCCCGCGGGCACGAAGCGCCCAGGGACCTGGCGCACCTCGAGGTCGGCTTCCGCCGCGGTCGGGTCGAGCGCCTTTCCAGGGCGCAGTTCCGACGCGGCGACCACCACCGGGCGTAGCGCGCCGTAGCCACGGGCGACGCTGTCGCCGTAGCCGTCGGCGATCGTCCCGGCGACGATCGCGGCCAGCAGGGCGGCCAGGCCGAAGGCGATCGCCCGGGCGCGGCGGCTCATCGATCACCTCGCCCTAGGGACGATCCGGTGTCGTGGTTGCGGGGCGCCGGGGATCGCAGCGGAAGTTCGATCACGGCGCTGGTCCCGTGCCGCCCCCGGTAGAGGGCAAAGGCGCCGCCGTGGCGCTCCGCCGTCCGGCGCACCAGTCGCAGGCCGTGCCCATGGCGGGCGCGGCCGGAGAGGCGGCCGAACGGCGCTCTCGACTCGCGCCGTCGTCGTGCCTCGCGCTCGCGCACCGCGGCCTCCCGCTCGCGCGCTCGCCGACCGGCGCCGCCACCGGAATCGACCACCGCCAGGCAGAGCCGACCGCCGACCAGGTCGGCTGCCAGCTCGATCCGCGGGCCGCCGTGCTCGAGCGCGTTCGAGATCAGGTTGTCGAGGGCTCCGGCGAGATCGAGCCGGTCACCGGCGACGGCCGCCTCGTCGGCCTCCCAGCGCACCGCGATCGTCGCCCCGATCAGCCCCGCCTGCCACCGCCAACGCCGCCGCGCCGCTTCGACCAGGGGCCGCACCGCGATCGTCGACCGCGCCATCGCGGCCGGTTCGCCTTCGCCGTTGATCTCCCGTTCGAGCCGCGCCAGCGCGACCGCGGCCATCTCGATCGGCCCGCCCGCCGCGCCGATCGCTTCCGGCGTCATCAGCGCCAGCGCCTGCAGTGGACGACGGAGCTCGTGGAGACGCTCGTTCAGCGCCGTTCGGCGGCGACCGTCACGGACCGCGGCGGCAAGCGTCACCCCCGCCCCGCCGAGCGCCGGCCACACCGCCACTCGCGCCGGGGTGAGGGCGACGAGGAAGGTGGGCAGGTCGTCGATCCACATGCCCTCCCAAGCCGGGAGCGGCGCCCGACTCGCCCCCCGTCACCGCCGCCCATCCCGCTCGACGCGGGAAAATCCCCGGGATATCCGCGTCGCGGACTTCCTTCCCACATTCAGGTAATCCGCAGATCGCTTTGGAATACTTAACGGACGGACCGGCGCTCCCCCGATTAGCCCGGCGCCCCGTCTCGTACCCCCCGCCCCCACCCGAAAGGAGCCATCCTTGCCGCAAACTCGAACCACTCCCGAGGGCATCACCCAGCAACTCGCGAAGGCGCTTGCCCACCCGCTGCGGGTGCGCATCTTGACCTCGCTGCACCGTGGAATTTCGAGCCCCAACCAACTGGCCCAGGAACTCGACGAGCCGCTCGGCAACGTCAGCTACCACGTCAAAACGCTGCTCGAATACGACTGCGTCGAACTGGTGAAAACGGAGCCGCGCCGCGGTGCCGTCGAGCACTTCTACCGGGCTACCGAGCGCGCCTTCTTCAGCGACGCCGACTGGGCCAAGATCCCGGCCTCGGCGCGCAAGGGCATCGACGGCGTGGTCCTCGAGGCGATCGGCCAGGACGCCGCCGCGGCGATGACCGCGGGCACGATCGACTCGCGCACCGACACCCACATCTCGCGCACCCCCCTGGTGCTCGACGACGAGGGCTGGGTCGCCTTGAGCAAGCTGCTCTCGGCGGCGCTCGACGGTGCGATGAAGATCGGCGAGGAAGCGGCCAACCGGCTCGCCGAGGAGAAGGCCGAGGGCATCCCGGCCAGCCTCTCCATCCTCCATTTCGAGGTGCCGCCCAAAGCGGCGAAGTAGTCCCCTGCGGGGATCGGCTCAGCCCTCGGTGAGGCGGTAGCCGATCCCCCAGCAGTTGACCACGTACTTGTGGTGCTCGGGATCGAGTTTGCGGCGCAGCCGCGAGGCGTGGCTGTCGAGCGTGCGCGTCTTGCCCGCGGGCGCCCGGAAGCCCCACACGTCGCGCAGGAGTTCCTCCTTCGAGAACACGCGGGTCGGATCGGAGGCGAGGGCGCGCAGCAGCGTGAACTCTTTCTTCGCCAGGTGGACCTCGCGGTCGCCGACCACCACCTTGCGTCGTGAGGGGTCGATGACGATCTCGCCGACCCGGACCGGGCCCTCGTGGCGGCTGTGGCCGCGACGGAGGACCGCGGTGATCCGCGCCCGCAGTTCTTCGTAGACGAACGGCTTCTGGACGTAGTCGTCGGCGCCGAGGTCGAGCCCGCGCACCCGGTCGGTGGCGGCGGCGCGGCCGGTGAGGACGATGACCGGCAGCCGCGGGTCGAAGCGGGCGTCGACCCCGTCGGACTCGCGGATCGTCCGCAGGACATCGAGGCCGGAGGCGTCGGGCAGCGCCAGGTCGAGCAGCAGCAGGTCGGGGTGGTTGTAGCGGCAGAGGCGCAAGGCGTCGGCGGCGCTCGGCGCGGGCAGGACCTCGAAGCGGTCCGCGGCCAGGTGGTCGCACAGCAGGTCGAGGGTGGCATCGTCGTCCTCGCAGACGACGATCGTGGCGATCTGTTCTCGTTCGGGCAGCATGGCTCAGACAAGGGTCGGGAGGGGCACGACTCTCCCCCGTCTGAATCACGGAAGGTGCGGGGAAGTCGGGCGGAACCCGACCATGGGCGTGGTCAGAACCCCGCAGAGGGCCGCGACCGCAGCCGGCGCGGGCCGAAGATGCGCGGCCGCGTCAGGCGGGGAGCTCGAGGACCGTGGCGGCACGGCGGTCGGAGACGAAGCGGCGCGGAGGGACGGCGTGGCGGACCGTGAGGATCTCGCCGTCCGCCCCGAGGAAGTAGAGGTCGAGGGAGAAGCGCATGCCGAAGGTGTGGACGGCGGCGCAGCGCGGGATCAGCAGTCCCGACCCGGCCTCGGCGCGGTCGAGCAGCGCCAGGCCGAGGAGGCGCGCCCGCAAGCCGACGGCGACCGGAACCTCGTGACCCGCGACCGCGCGCAGCTGGAGCGAGGCGAACCTGCGATGGGTGCCGAGCGACCGACGGACGGGCATCGACCCCCCAAGGTCCCGGCGCGCCGCGATTCTCCCCCTCCGGCCGACCCCAGCTCCGGCACGACCTCACCCTCGAAATCCCTTCTCGGTGCAACCCGGCGTTCAGGGGTGGCCTTAGCGAGGCACCCAACTAGGATGATCGGCAAGATGCACCCCGCTGCGACACCGGGCTTCGTCGCGGCATCGGCTTCAACTCAAATGGAAAAGAAAACGACCCGCAGAGGGAATTACGAGTCTGGCTCCGACTACGTGTTGGAGTACGGGGAGCTCCGCTTCGCGTTCAACGAGGAGGACTTCGCCCAGCGGGTCGAGCAGGCGGCGGTGAAGCTGGCCTTCGTCGACCAGGGACTGACCCAGGAGGAGCTCGACGATCTGCTCGACCTCTGCGTCAGCGGCGAGATCGCCGAGCCCAGCTCCCCCCTCGGCGAACACATCAACGAGAACTGGGAGGACCTGGTCGGCCCCTCCAATCGCAGCCTCGTCCACTGGATCCGGCGCCTCGTCTTCCGCGGCGCCTGGCTCGACCAGCGGGTCAAGGAGGGCGAGCTCGACGTCGTCTTCGACGAGCGCACCCAGACCTTCGGCTACGTCCAGCCCGACCGCAGCTCCGAGCTCATCGAGCTCTCCAAGGAGCCGAGCTGGCGCCGCATCGCGTACAGACGGTAACTGCGCCTACACGAGTGATTCTGCGAGCGCCCCGTCGGGACGCCAAGGGACCCGGCCTTTCCGGAGGCGGCCCGGGCAGGCTGTGGCCGCCTCCGGAAAGGCCGGGTCATGGGAGGAGCGCAAAGGGTCCGGGCGGGCGTCGGAG
>JAFDWF010000068.1 GCA_018268575.1 Actinomycetota bacterium | reverse complement strand
GTCTGTGTGGAGTTTCGGTCCCACGGCGACCGAAACTCCACACACAGGTCCCTGACCGGTAGGGCGACGGGATACAGGGCGCCCTGCCGTCACGAAGACGCCGGGGACGTCACGGGGACGCCACGATCGCAGGGGAAGGCGTATGCCTTCACGGGGAGGTTCGAGGCCAGCGTCTTCGTGACCGTGGAGGAAGCGTGGGACCGGTGACGTCTCCCTCACGTCTCCCGCGCACTTCCCGGCATCTTCGTCACGGACCCCGCGGCACCCTCCCTCCGCTGTTCCTTATGCCCACCATCCCGGCATAAGGAACAGCGGAGCGTAGGACCCTCTGCCGTCTCCTCAAATCTCGGCCTTCTCGGAGGCGGCCACAGCCTGCCAGGGTCGCCTCCGAGAAGGCCGGGTCCCTTTCCGTCTCGCCGGAGCGCGCCGGAGCGCCGCCGTGGAACTACTCGGGTCAGACCTCCGACTCGCGCAGCTCGGGAATTGCGCCGATCTGCTCGAAGATCGCGCGGCTGTCGTCGACGAACCACTCCTCGACGAGCTTGCCGCCGGCGGCGCGATAGATCCCCATGCCGCTGAAGGCGACCTTCTTGCCGGTTGGCGCGACGCCCACGAAAGGTCCTTCATGGGTGCCGGTCTCGAGGAAGCGGACCGCGGCCTTGTCACCGTCGACGAGCAGGTCGAGGATCTCGACCTTGAGGTCCGGGAAGGCGGTGAAGAAGGTGCCGACCGCGGCCTTGAAGCGCTCGATGCCGTGCACGTCGCCGATCGCGCCGGGGTCTGAGCCGCCGTGCCAGACGTAGTCCTCGGAGCAGTAGCGATCGAAGGCCCCGAGGTCGCCGGTGTCGATCGCATCGGTGAAGAAGCCACGGACCAGAGTCTCCACTTCGGTCATCGCAAAGCCCTCCTCTAGATTTCAGGAATCCGGTATGATATCATACCACATTAAAGGTATACCCCAAGGAGGTCGGATGAGCACGGACGCCCCCGCCGCATTGATCACCGGAGGCAGCTCCGGGATCGGGTTGGCAACTGCAAGGCTGCTGCTCGAAGAAGGAATCGGCGTGACCGTCTCCGGGCGTGACCCGGAGAAGCTGGAGGCGGTGGCCGCCGACTTAGGGTCTCTGGGCAAGCTGAGCACGGTCGCCGGCGACGTCGCCTCGGTCGACGACGCCGAGGCGATGGTGGGGGCGACCGTCGCCGCCCACGGTCGCCTCGACTATCTCTTCTGCTCGGCCGGGATCCCCGGCGTGGCACCTCTCGACGATCTCGACGAGGCGCTCTGGGACCGGGTGCTCGGCGTCAACCTGAAGGGCACCTACACCGTGATCCGCGCGGCCGTGCCGCGTATGCGTGAGATCGGCGGCGGGGCGATCGTCACGATGGGCTCGGAGGCGGGCCTGACCGGCCAGCCGCAGCTCGCCGCCTATTGCGCCAGCAAGGGGGCCGTGGTCAACCTGACCCGGGCACTTGCCCTGGAGTTGATCGGCGACGGGATCCGGGTCAACTGCCTCTCGCCGGGGATCACCAACACGCCGATGTGCGAGGTCGAGGCGAACATGGCCCCCGACCCGCAGGCGGTCTGGGATGCCTGGAAGAAGTGGGCGCCGATCGGCCGCTGGGCCGACCCCGAGGAGCAGGCCAAGGCGGCGCTCTTCCTGCTTCGCGACGCGACCTTCTCCGTCGGCTCGGTGCTGGTCACCGACGGTGGCTACACCGCCCTTTGAACGAGGCAGCAAACGCGATGGAACAACCGAAAGGACCCACCATGACCAAGACCGAGCTCGAGCAGATCGTCCGCCGTTTCTTCGGCGAGGCGATCAACAATCGCGATGTCGACCGCCTCGGGGAGTTCTGCTCGGAGGGATATCTCTGGCACGCCGCCGAGCACCGTTCCGACCAGCTCGAGGACGTGCAAGGGCTGCCCGCCTTCAAGGAGCTCTGCCAGACGTTCTTCCGGGCCTTCCCGGACTTCGAGACCGAGCTGCTCGACGTGATCGTCGGCGAGGACCGGGTGGTCGCCCGTTACGTCGAGGGCGGCACGTTCACCGACGAGTTCCTCGGCTTCGCCCCGAGTGGCACCAAGGTGACCTGGCCGGGGATCGGGATCTACCGCGTCGAGGACGGAAAGATCGCCGAGGAGTGGTTCCAGAGCGCCCTCGAAGAGCGCGTCGGTGCGGCCTCGAAGGCGGCGAGCGCCTGAGCAGAAAGACCTTTGCGCTCAACCTGTGATCCTGTATGATGGCCCACCAACAGATGGCAGGCCACAGTAGTGGCCAGTTCGTTCATTCCACGAACAGTCCAACGGAACGGGGAAGGCTCACAAGATGAAGGCACCTCATCTCCTTCGATCGCGCATCGCGTGGGCGACGTCGCTCGCCGCCTGCTGTGCGATCGCGCTCGCCGCCTGCGGTGGATCCTCCAGCTCCTCCAGCAGCGGATCGTCAAGCAACTCCTCGGGCGAAGCGGCGTCGTCCGGGACCCTGGAAATCTGGCTCGGCGGAGACCTGACCCAGGCGACGCCCGGCTCGCCTTTTCAGAAGTGGGTGAACCTCCAGGCCAGCCGCTTCGAAAAGGAAAACCCGGGTTGGAAGGTGCAGACCACGCTGCTGCCCTTCGACAACTCGCAGAACGCCGCCAAACTACAGGCGGCCTTCGGCTCGCACAATGTCCCCGACGTGATGAACCTCTACGCCGGGCAGTTCACCAACACCTACGCCGCCGCGCTCTCCAACCTGACCGAAGAGGTCGAAGCAGAAAAGGGGCTCTTCGCGAGCATTCCTGAAAACGTATGGAGCCTGAGCTGCGCCGAATACAACTGTGAAGGGGGCAAAGGCGAAATCTTCGGCGTCCCCTGGAACTCGGGCGCCTACTTCCTGTTCTACAACAAAGGGCTGCTGGCGAAGGCCGGGATACATGCCCCGCCGCGTACCTACGAAGACCTGTTCAGCGACTGCGAAAAGCTCTCCGCGAAGGGGATCGTGCCGGTCTCGATGGGGGCGAGCGACGGCTACGACACGTCGAACATGTTCACCTCCAACCTCGTCTCCACCCTCGGCGAAGGCGACATCGAAAAGCTCGTCTCGGGGGAAATGCCCTACGACGAACCGCAGGTCGTGGAAGCGCTGGAACCGATCCTCAAGCTGACCGAAAGCTCCAGCAAGTGCACCACCCCCGACGCTCTCGGTCAGGAACAGCTGAAAGGCACGGCCGCCTTCAGCGCCGGCGAAGCGGCGATGACGCCGTACTTCGGCTTGCAGCTCGCGGCCTTCCAGCATGAACTCGGGAAGAACCTCGGGATCGCGCGCCTGCCGCTCTCCGGCAGCGGGCCGCTGCTCAAGGTGAACAACGGCTACGCCGGCAACCCGTTCGACAACTGGGTCATCCCCAGCGACGCCAAGAACGCTGAAATGGCATGGAAATTCGTCATGACGGCAAGTGACGCGGAAGCGAACAAGACCTCACAGGAAATGATGGGTCTGTCGCCGGCGATCGAATCGGTCGGCAAGTCGCTGACCAACCCCGACCAGAAGTTCGCCTGGACGCTGTCGGGCAACCCGGCGATCGCCAACCTCGACCAGGTGATGCCGGGGAACATCGCCAACTACCTGTACAAGCAGCTCGCGCTCGGCCAACTGGGTAAGCAGTCGGCGGCGCAGACGATGGAAAGCGTCCAGGAATTCGCTGAATCCCCGGTGAACCAAGAAACTCCTTGACGACGCTCACCGCACGACTGCCCAAGGGCCGCCTCGCGCGGTCGCACGGCTCCCCCAAGCGCAGGCGCGCGCGGGGGAGCCGTTGGGGCTACATCTACGCAGCTCCGGCGGTGGCTCTGGTGATCGCCTTCATCGGAGTGCCGCTGGGGAGCGTCATCTACCACGGCTTCACCTCCTGGAACGGCTTCTCGCCGCCCCGCTGGGTCGGTCTCGACAACTTCAAGGTGATGTGGGAAGACCCGATCTTCCTGCGGGCGATTCGCAACAACGTCCTCTTCGCCCTCTCCGTCCCGATCGAGGTCGTCGGTGCCCTGATCCTCGCCCACCTGATCCACGAACGGATTCCGGGCTGGCGCTTCTTCCGCTCCACCTTCTTCCTCCCGGCGATCTACTCGACCGTGGTGATCGGCATCCTCACCTCGGTCGTCCTGCTGCCGCAGGGCCCCTTCAACCAGTTCCTCGGCGACGTCGGTCTGAGCGGGCTCCAGCACAACTGGTTGGAGAGCACGGGCACCGCGCTCGGCGCGATCATCCTCGTCGTCGTCTGGGCGAACTTCGGCTACAGCGTGCTCATCTACCTCGCCGGGATGACCTCACTCGATCCACAGCTGGCGGAGGCGGCTCGACTCGACGGGGCCGGTTTCTGGAAGATCCTCTGGAAGGTCCACGCACCGAACCTGCGGCGCGTGATCGAGCTGGTCTTCGTCATCAACACGATCACGGCATTCGCCTACATGCTGCCGTACATCTACACGATGACCCACGGTGGACCCGGCTACAGCACCTTCGCCACCGAGTACTACATCTACGAAACGGGATTCTCCGGCGGGCACCTCGGGTACGCCTCCGCGATCGGTGTGATGCTGGCATTGATCGTCCTGGTGATCGGCGCCGTCCAGATTCGCGTGTTGACCAGGGGTGAAAAGTGATGGAGGCCGCCACCGCTCCCACCGCCCGGCCGGGACTTTGGGACCGGATGGTCGAGCGCGTGCCGCCCATCCATCGCTCACCGAGCCGTGCCGCGCAGATCGTCGGGATGCTGCTGCTGGCGATCTCGGCGATCTTCCCGCTCCTCTTCATGCTGAGCGGCGCGCTCCGCACGCCCGCCGACTGGAACCACTCGCAGCTCGGGCTGCCGACGACATCTTCGCTGGAAGCGTTCACCTCCGCCTGGGGCAGCGCCAACATCGGCCTCTACATCCGCAACTCGGCGATCGTCACGACCGGCACCGTGATCCTCTCGCTGATCGTCGCCGCGACCGCCGGGTACGCCTTCTCCCAGCAGGACTGGCGCGGCAAGCGGGCGACGTACCTCTTCGTCCTCGCCTGGCTCGCGGTGCCCCCGGTGGCGTTGATGGTCCCCGTCTACTACGAGATGTCCTCACTCGGCCTGATCAACACCTATTGGTCGGTGATCCTTCTCTACACGGCGCTGAACACGCCCTTCAACGTGTACCTGATGACGTCGTACCTGCGTGGCCTCCCGGACGAGCTGATGGAGGCGGCGCGGATCGACGGCGCCGGCATTCACGCGACCTTCGTCCAGGTCATCCTGCCGATGGCCCGGCCGGCGCTGGCGACGCTGGCCGTCTTCAACGTGCTCTATGCCTGGAACGAGTTCGTCTTCGCCCTGCTGCTCCTGCAGACCGAATCGGTGAAGACGGCGACGGTCGGCGTCCTGCAGCTGCAGGGTCGCTTCTCGGTCAATTACCCCGTCCTCGTCGCCGGCCTGCTCCTCACCTCGTTGCCGGTGATCGGGGTCTACCTCTTCTTCCAGCGCTATCTCGTCCGGGCGATCGTCGCGGGGGCGGTGAAGTAGATGGGTCGCCTCGTGCTCGACAAGGTCCGCAAGCAGTACGGAGACGGCGTGGTCGCCGTGAAGGGGCTCGACATCGATGTCGCCGACGGCGAGTTCCTCGTCCTCCTCGGTCCGTCCGGCTGCGGCAAGACGACGGCGCTGCGCATGGTGGCCGGGCTGGAGGAGATCACCGACGGCACGATCGAGCTCGACGGCCGCGTCCTCAACGACGTCGAGCCGCGCGCCCGCGACGTGGCGATGGTCTTCCAGAACTACGCGCTCTACCCACACATGAGCGTGCGGGCCAACATCGGCTTCCCGCTCAAGCAGCGCAAGCTCGGCAAGGCCGAGCGCGAGGAGCGGATCGGTGCCGTCGCCGAGACGCTCGGCTTGGTCGAGCAGCTCGACAAGAAGCCAGGGCAGCTGTCGGGCGGCCAGCGCCAGCGGGTGGCGATGGGGCGGGCGATCGTCCGCGAGCCGAGCCTCTTCCTGATGGACGAGCCGCTCTCCAACCTGGACGCGAAACTGCGGGTGCAGATGCGGATCGAGATCCACGCCGTCCAACGGCGCTTCGGCACCACCACCCTCTACGTCACCCACGACCAGGTCGAGGCGATGACCCTGGGCGACCGGGTGGCAGTGATGCGCGAGGGCGTCCTGCAGCAGATCGCCACCCCCGCAGAGGCCTATGGGGCACCCGCCAACGTCTTCGTCGCCACCTTCCTCGGCAACCCGGGGATGAACCTGTTCGACGGTGAGCTGGAGGTCGACGGGGACGCCGTGGCCGTGAGGATCGGCGAGGCCAGGGTCCCGCTCGACGAGGCCGAGCTGCGCAGTCAGCCGGCGGTGCGTGCGCGCGGCGGCGGCGCGGTGGTCGTCGGCGTGCGGCCGGAGTGCCTCGTGGTCCCGAACGGCATCGCGACCGACCGCGGCCTCGGCGCCAAGGTCGAGCTGACCGAGGACCTCGGTTCCAACGTCCTTGCCTACTTCTCGATCCCGGGGATGCACCGGACGCCGGTCGCCCCGGCCGCCGTCGACGGGAAGTCACCGGCGGCGGCCGGCGCCCGGGACGCGTGGGCGCTCGGTCGCTTCGGGCGGAACATCCACTTCGACTCCGGCTCGAGCGTCCGCCTCGCGCTCGAACCGGGTGCGATGCGCTTCTTCGACCCGGACTCCGGCACGGCGATCTGAGCGGTGCGGCCCTCCCTCGGCTCGAGCGGCGCTAGCTCTCGCGGCTGAACGGCAGCTCTTGGGTCAGCCAGCCGATCAGCCCCTGCGGGTTGCGGGACTGGCTGAGGATGCGGCCGGGGCCGGTGAACTCCATCACGAAGCCCTCGCCGCTTTTCACGGTCTGGATGATGCCCTTGGTCGCTTTGCGGGTGATGAACTCGACCGTCGGGTCGAAGGCGACCAGGTGGCCGGAGTCGAGGACGATCTGCTCGCCCGCGCCGAGGAGGATCTCCTCGATCGCCCCGTAGCAAGCGACGACGATCTTGCCGCTGCCGCTGCAGCGGACCAGGAAGCCACCCTCGTCGCCGAAGACGTTCTTGAAGCCGCCCCACTTGGTGTCCAGCTCGATCTCGATCGAGGAGGCGAGCCAGCCGCCCTGGGTGACGTTCATGTCGCCGTCGACCTCGAGCACGCTGAGGTCGCCGGGCAGGTTGGCGGCGACGTCGACCCAGCCGCCGCTCTCGGGCGCGGTCCAGGTGGTCATGAAGAGGGACTCGCCGCCGAGGATGCTGCGTTTGAGGCCCTTCATCAGGCCGCCCTGCACCTTGGCTTCGAGCTCGACGCCGACCGAGTGGGCCATCATCGCGCCCGCCTCGGCTTTCAGCTGCTCGCCCGGCGCCAGCGTGCAGCGGGCGACGGCGAAGCTGGGGCTGTCTCGGATCGCTACGTCCATGCGGGCAGCATCCTGGCACAGCCCGCGGCGGCGGTGTGAAGATCCTGGACGAGAGTTCAGGTGAGGGCGGGTGGAGGCTCTGTGACGTCTGTGTGAGCAGGAAACGGAGAATGGCTCCGCTTCTGTGATATCACTCTCGCTTCCCCAGGCGGACAGCGATCTCCGCCCGGGCCCACCGGACATCCCCTCCCTCGGAGCACTTCCCCAGATGATGCGACTTCTTCTCCCCGACCTCGCCCCCGCGGGCGGAGGCAGCTGATGCGACAGGGCCCGCTCGCGGGCCGCTACCCGGCGGTGGCCGGGATGGTGCTGCTGGCGCTGATCCCCTACCTGGCGCTCTCGGCGGCGCTCGAGCCGATCACCCCGATCATCGGCGAACAGCTCCACGCCAGCGCCCAGACGATGAGCCTCGGCGGCGGCCTCTCGAACGCCGCCTACGCAGTCGGCACGGTGCTCGCCGTGGCGCTCGCCCAGCACTATCCGCAGCGGCGCATGCTCCTCATCTATGCGGCGCTGCTGGTGGTCGGCTCGATCCTCGCCGCTGCCGCGACGGGCGCCGCGATGTTCATCACCGGCCGCGTGATCCAGGGCCTCTGCACCAGCCTGCTGCTGATCGCCGCGGTGCCGCCGCTGGCGCTCGGCTACCCGACCAGCAAACTGAAGATGACGGCGACGATCATGAACATGTGCATCTTCGGCGCCGTCGCGGCCGGCCCCGCGATCGGCGGCCTGCAGGCCCAGGCGGACGGCTGGCGGCCGCTCTTCTGGATCACCGCCGCGATCGCCCTGGCGGCGCTGGCGCTCGCTGTCCTCACCTTCGAGGACGCCCCGCCCGCCGACCCCGACTCGCCGCGCGACCCGCTGGCGCTGATCCTTGCCGCGGTCGGCTGCGTCGCCGCCTTCTTCGGCTCCTCGCAGCTGACCAGCCACGCCTTCCTCGACCCGATCGTGATCGTGCCGCTGATCGGCGGCCTGGCGACGATCGTGGTCCTCGTCGTCTACCAGGCGATGTCCCGCAACCCGCTGCTGACGATCCGCGAGATGCTCACCTCGACGATCCCGGTGGCGGGCATCGTGCTCGCCCTGCTCGCCGCCGCCGCCTCGGTCTCGGCGACCGCGCTGACCGCCGCGGCGATGGCGGAAGAGTACGGGCCGCTCCACCTCGGCCTCCTCTACCTGCCCGAGCTCGGCGGCGCCGTGATCACCGCCTTCGCCCTCGGCATCGTGATCACCAGGAAGTCGATCCAGTACCTGCCGCTGATCGGCATGGTGTTCCTGGCGGCGGGGATCGCCGTCTTCCGGATCGAGGTGCCCTCGAACGAAGCGTTGACCCTGGTCGGCTCCTTCCTCACCGGGATCGGGCTCGGCGCCAGCGTCGCCCCGGCGCTCTTCGTCGCCGGCTTCGCCCTGCGCGCCACCAACCTGCAGCGGGTGTTCGCGATCGTCGAGCTCTTCCGCGCCGTGGCGGCGTTCATGATCGCGCCGATCTTCGCCCACCTCGCGCTCAACGTCAGCGGCGGGCTCGACGAAGGCGTCGGCATCGTGCTCTGGATCGGCTTCGCTCTGGCGATCCTCGGCGGCATCGTCCCAGTGGTGCTCTACTGGCTCGGCGGCGCGCGCCCGGAAGCCCCCGACGTCGAGGGCTTCCTCGCCGGCGAGGGCCCCGGCTACTTCTCGCCGCGGCTGCTGGCGCGCCTGCGAAACTCGCCGCATGAGGGTCGCACCGTGACCGAGGGCGCGCGCTGATGGTCGCCGCTCCGGAGGACGGCGCGCCGGGGGCCGAGGCGCGGAGCGGCGGCCCCTGCGCCGAGGTCGGCCCGGCGATCTTCGCCTACGACGGCTCCGATCTCGCCGCCTACGCGATCGAGCAGGCGGGCGTCCAGCTCGCCCCCGGCCGCGAGGCGATCGTGGTCGTCGTCTGGCAGCCCGCCGACGTCGGCTTCGTGCCCCTCGAAGGCCGCCACCTCCATGCCGCCGCCGCCAACGAGGTGAAGGAGGCGGCCGAGGAGACCGCGGCCCACGGCGCCAAGCTCGCCGCCGCGGCGGGCTTCGAGGCGCGGCCGGAGACGGTCGAAGCGGCGCCCACCTGGAAGGGCCTGGTCAAGGTCGCCGAGGAGCACCGGTGCGGCCTGATCGTGATCGGCTCCCACCAGCGCGGCGGCCTGCTCGGCCACCTCGCCGGCTCCGTCGCCTCGGCGACGGTCTCCCACTTCGAAAGCTCGGTCCTGGTCATCCACAAGCCGCACTAGGCGAGTTGTTCACGAGGGGTGCGGGGATGGTGAGGGTCCGGGCCGGACCGATCGGAGCTCAGGCCTCCCGGGCGTCCCGGAGGCGACCCGGGCAGGCCGTGGCCGCCTCCGGGACGCCCGGGACGGGAGGTCTTGCGGGGGAAGCCTGCGCAGGGACGGGTGCATCGCTCAAGAACCTCTGTGTCGAGCTTCGGTCCCACGGCGACCGAAACTCCACACACAGGTCCCTGACCGGTCGGGCGACGGGATAGGAGGCGCCCTGCCGTCACGAAGACGCCGGGGACGTCACAGGGACGCCACGATCGCAGGGAAGGCGTATGCCTTCCTGCGAGGGTTCAGACCCCTCTCTTCGCGCTGAGTGAAT
>JAFDWF010000067.1 GCA_018268575.1 Actinomycetota bacterium | reverse complement strand
TGCAGAAGCGGATGCCGTTCGTCTGGCTGCTCGACTCGGCCGGCGCCCGCATCCAGGAGGCGGCGGGCTCGCTCTTCGCCGGCTCCGGCCACCTCTTCCGCGAGGAGGTCGAAATGTCGGGCGTGGTGCCGATGGTCGCCGCGATGATGGGCCCCTGCGCGGCGGGCACCGCCTACATCCCGGCGCTCTCGGACTTCGTCCCGATGGTCGCCGGCCAGGGCGCGATGGCGCTCGCCGGCCCGCACCTGGTCAAGGCGGTGACCGGGGAGGAGATCTCAATGGAGGACCTCGGCGGCGCCAAGGTCCACACCCGGATCAGCGGCGTCGGCGACCTC
The DNA here is from genome assembly GCA_018268575.1 of Actinomycetota bacterium. Taxonomy (GTDB): domain Bacteria; phylum Actinomycetota; class Thermoleophilia; order Solirubrobacterales; family 70-9; genus VAYN01. The sequence continues at coordinate 7,017 of JAFDWF010000067.1, read as the reverse complement.
GAAGTGAAGGACGACGCCGAGTGCATAGCGGCGGTCAAGTCCTACCTCTCGTTCTTCCCCTCGAGCTGGGAAGAGAAGCCGCCGCTCGCGCCGAGCGTCGATCCCGAGGATCGGACCTCGGAGAAGCTGCTCGAGATCGTCCCCGACTCCTCCCGGCATCCCTACGACATGTACGAGGTGATCGCCGAGATCGTCGACGACGGCGAGTACTTCGACCTCAAGCCGAAGTTCGCCAAGAGCGTGATCACCTGCCTCGCCCGCTTCGGCGGCCGGCCGGTCGGGATCGTCGCCAACCAGCCCAAGCACCTGGCCGGGATCCTCGACAACGACTCCGCCGACAAGGCCGCCCGCTTCATCAACCTCTGCGACGCCTTCGGCATCCCGCTGGTCTTCCTCCAGGACGTGCCCGGCTTCATGGTCGGCGCGAAGGTCGAGCACGCCGGGATCATCCGCCACGGCGCCAAGATGCTCTACGCGGTCAGCCGAGCGACGGTGCCGAAGGTGACGGTGATCGTCCGCAAGGCCTACGGCGCGGGCTACTACGTGATGTGCGGGAAGGCCTATGAGCCCGATCTGATCGTCGCCTGGCCCGGCGCCGAGATCTCGGTGATGGGAGCGGAGGGCGCGGTCAACATCATCGGCCGCTCGGCGATCGAGGCGAGCGAGGATCCGGAGGCGACCCGCGAGGCCATGCTCGACGCCGTGCGCCAGAACATCGACCCCTACATCGCGGCGGGCAACGCGATGATCGACGACGTGATCGATCCGCGCGAGACGCGTCCCACGATCGTCAAGGCCCTGCGCATGGCCCGCAACAAACACGTCACGAAGCCGGCGAAACGACACGGCGTGATGCCGGTATGAGCCGCTACGAGGACCCGGTGATCATCAGCTGCTCGATCAGCGGCGTGATCGCCAACCGGGACCAGTGCCCGGCGATCCCCTACACGCCGGAGGAGTACGCGGCCGAGGCGCGCCGCGCGGTCGAGGAAGGCGCCTCCCAGATCCACATCCACGCCCGCAAGCCGGACGGCACGCCCTCCTACGAGGTCGAGGACTTCAGGGCGATCACCGAGGCGATCCGCGGCGCCGTCGACGACGTGATCGTCAACTACTCGACCGGCGCGATCGGGATCCCGATCGAGAAGCGGATCGAGTACCTGCGCGAGTGCCCGCCGGAAGTTGCGGCGCTGAACATGAGCTCGATGAACTACGCGAAGTACTCGCGCCGGCGCAAGGACTTCGTCTTCAAGGCGGTCTTCGAGAACAGCTTCGACACGATCACCGAGTTCCTCACCACGATGCGGGAGCTCGGGATCAAGCCCGAGCACGAGTGCTTCGACGCCGGCCACGTCGCCAACCTCGATCCGCTGCTCGACATGGGTCTGCTCGAGCCGCCGCTGCAGATCTCCCTGGTGATGGGCGTCACCGGCGGCATCCGCCCGACCCCACGCAACGTCAGCGCGATGTCCGACCAGATCCCCAGCGGGCCCGAGGGCCCCAACCAGTGGCAGCTGATCGGCATCTCCCGCGACCAGTGGAAGCTTCTCGGCGCGGCGCTGGTGCTCGGCGGCAACGTGCGCGCCGGGGTCGAGGACAACCTCTACCTGCCCGACGGGACGATGTGCCGCTCGAACGGAGAGCTGATCGCCAAGGCGCGCCAGATGGCCGAAGACGTCGGCCGCCGGCCCGCCACCGTGGCCGAGGCGCGCGAGCTGCTCGGCATCACCGCCCGCTCCGCCGCGGCCGCCTAGGCTCGCCGATGGAGAACGCGACCGACGAGCTGATGCGAATGGGCGAGCTGGCCGAGGCCAGCGGCGTCCCGGCGCCGACGATCAAGCACTACCTGCGCGAGGGGCTCCTCCCCGAAGGGGTGAAGACGAGCCGCAACATGGCCTATTACCCGCCGGAGTACGTCGACCGGATCCGCCTGATCAAGCGCCTGCAGGAGGAGCGCTTCATGCCGCTGAAGGCGATCAAGGGGGTGCTTGACGAAGGCGCCGACCGGGCCGAGGCGCTGCTCGCGCTGGAGGACCAGATCCTCGACCGGGCGCTCGCCGGCGAGCGCACCCGGACCAGCGCCGCCGACGTCCGCAAGCGCTACGGGGTGCCCAAGGAGGTGCTCGACCGGCTCGCCGAGATCGGCGTCCTCACCCCCACGAGTCGCGGCTACTCGCCCTCCGACGTGACGATCATCGAGGCGATCAGCCGCTTCCGCGCGGGCGGCTACGACGAGCAGATCGGCTTCACCGTCTACGACACCCTGCGCTACAAGACCGCTTTGGAGTCCCTCGTCCGCGAGGAGGTCGACATGGTGATGAACCGTCTCGCCGGCGAGGTGCCGGCCGAGCGCGTGGTCGAGATGCTCGAAGCCGGTGCCCAGCCCTTGAAGGACCTGATCGCCTCGCTCCACACCAAGCTCCTCGTCGCCGAGCTCGAACAGCGCCGCGGCTGATCAGGGGGCCTATACTGAAATCGCCTGATTGACGAGTCAATCAGGCTGACCTATCCCCGAGAAAGCCCCCGTAAAACGCACCAATGCGCGTCGCCGCCGTCCAACTCAACTCTACCGCCGAGAAGACCCGCAACCTCGCCGCGGCCGAGGCCCTGGTGCGTGCCGCCGCCGCCGATGGCGCCGAGCTCGTCGCCCTGCCCGAGAAGTGGAACCTGCTCGCCCCTGGCAAGGAGCTGGTCGCGGGCGCCGAGCCGCTCGACGGCCCCAGCCTCACCGCCGCCCGCTCCTGGGCCCGGGCGCTCGGCATCCACCTGCTGGCGGGCTCGATCTCCGAGCGCGTCGGCGAGGGCGAGAAGCCCTTCAACACCTCGGTCCTGATCGGCCCGGGCGGCGAGGACCTCGCCGCCTACCGCAAGATCCACATGTTCGACGTCGACGCGGGCGGCGTCTCCTACCGCGAGTCGGCCCACGAGCAGCCGGGCGAGGAGATCGTCACCGCGCCGGTCGGAGGGATCCTCGCCGGCCTCACCATCTGCTACGACCTGCGCTTCCCCGAGCTGCACCGGATCTTGGCGGTTCGCGGCGCCCGCCTGATCACCGTCCCCGCCGCCTTCACCACCGCCACCGGTCGCGACCATTGGGAGGTGCTGCTGCGCGCCCGGGCGATCGAGAACGCGGTCTTCGTCCTCGCCGCCGGCCAGATCGGCAAGGTTCCGCCGCACTTCGACTCCTACGGCCGCTCGGCCATCGTCGACCCCTGGGGCGTGGTCCTCGCGACCGCCCCCGACGAGGAGTGCTTCGTCGCCGCCGACCTCGACCTCGCCGCCCAGGAGCGGATCCGCGAGGCGCTCCCGGCGCTCGCCAACCGCCGCCCGGAGGCCTATGCCTGGCCAGAGCCGGTCGCCGCCCGACCGACCGAGACGGGCCCCTGATGGACGGCTCGGTCCAGCAGCGCTCCGGCGCGGTCGACAAACGCAGGCAGATCCTCGACGCCGCGGTCACCGTCTTCGCCCGCCAGGGCTTCCACGCCACCCGCGTCTCCGATATCGCCGACGAGGCGGGGGTCGCCTACGGCCTCGTCTACCACTACTTCAACTCCAAGGACCAGGTCCTGAACGAACTCTTCCTCGAGCGCTGGTCGCTGCTGCTCGCCGCGATCGGGGAGGCCGAACGCACCGCGGGCTCCCACCGCGACAAGCTCGCCGCGGTCGCCGGCTTCATCTTCGAGTCCTACCGCCACGACCCGGAGCTGATGAAGGTGATCATCGTCGAGGTGACGCGGGCCGCGAACTCCTTCGGCCGCACCCACCTGGAGGAGATCCGTCGCGCCTACGAAGGGATCGCGAAGATCGTCGCCGACGGCCAGGCGGCGGGCGAGTTCCGTGCCGACATCGCCCCGCGTTTCGCCTCGCAGGCCTTCTACGGCGCGGTCGAGCAGCTCCTGACCGAGTGGATCTTCGACAACGTACAGCCCGCCGACGCCCACTTCGAGGAAGCAAGAAACCTGTTGGTGACGACGATCTGCGACGGCCTCGAGCCGCGCTGACTAGGGTTTACCCCTCACTTCGCAAGGGGAAAGGTCGATTCGTGGACAACGAGTTGGTAAAGAGGCTGGTCTGGAGCGGTTTGCTGGCGGCTACCGGGGCGCTGGCGAGCATCGCCGCGGCGCGGGTCGCCGCTGTCGTCTTCCGCCGCATCTACGGTGAGGACCCGCCGGAGTAAGGGAGGACTCGATGCCTGACGACAAAACGCCGCCACAAGAACCGCAGACGCCGCCCGCGGCCCCGCCGCCGAGCGAGCCGAAGGACGAGCGCAAGCTCGGCGAGCTCGTCTTCGACGTCACCGAAGGCGTCTCCGGCCTCGTCCGCGAGGAGATCCAGCTCGCCAAGGCCGAGGTCTCCGAGAAGGCGGGCAAGCTCGCCCGCGGTGCGGCGGTCGGGATCTCCGCCGGGGTCTTCGCCTTCCTGGCGCTGATCCTGGTGATGGAGGGGATCGCCTGGCTCCTGAACGAAGAGGTCTTCGACGGCAAGACGTGGCCCGGCTTCTTCATCGAGGCCGCCGTCTTCCTGCTGATCGCCGCGCTCGCCGCGCTGATCGCCTACAAAGCGGTGAAGGCGGGCTCGCCGCCGCTGCCGGAGCAGGCGATCGAAGAGGCGAAGCTGACCAAAGAGATGCTCACCAAGGAGGACAAATGAGCGTCGACCCCAAAGCGGGGCGCCCGTCCACGGCCGGTCAGCCCGGCCGCTCGGCCGACCAGATCCGCCGCGACATCGACATCCAGCGCCGGCAGCTGGGGACCAACGTCGAAGCGCTGCGCGGCAAGGTCACCGAAGTGACCGACTGGCGCGCCCAGGTCGAGGAGCACAAGCAGCAGCTGATCATCGGCGCCGCCGCGGTCGGATTCCTAATCGGGATCAAGCTGATGCGCGGTCGCCGGAAGCGGAAGCGCGCCGCGTTCTAGGCGGCCGGTCAGGTGGTCGACGCGGCCAAGGCACCGACGGCCGTCACGAGCGCGTCGCGTGCCTCGCTCGGCGCGATCAGCCCGTCCTCGCCGACGTCGTCGCGGCTCAGGGGCAGGCGCAGGCAGGCGTCCTCGACGATCTGGGCGCCGGTGTAGCCGAGCACCTTGCGGAGGCTCTCGTGGGCGTCGGCGCCGCCGCTCGGCGCGGCTGCGCCGGAGACGTTGATCCAGGCCACCGGCATGCCGTAGGTCTGGCCGCCGCCGACGGTCCAGTCGAGCAGGTTCTTGAACGAGCCCGGCAGCGCCCCGGCGTACTCAGGCGTGCTGAGGAGCAGCGCATCGGATTCGCCCAGCGTCGCCCGCAGGGCCGCCACCTCGGCGTCGAGGCCGACCCCGTCGGCCGGATCGTCGTCGGGGTTGAAGTGGGGGAGGCGATCCATCCCGTCGTAGATCGCCGCCTCGACCCCGGCGGGAGCCAGCGCCGCCGCCGTCCGCAGCGTCGCCGAGTTGGTCGAACCGCCGCGCAGGCTGCCGGAGATCAGCAGCAGCTTCGTCACTCAGTCCGCGTCGAGGATCGACCAGGAGATCGCGCCGAGGCCGATCAGCCCCGGCCCGACGTGAGCACCGATCACCGGCCCGATCTCGGAGATGAAGGCCGGCTTGCCGCCGAAGATCTCCTGGCAGTCGGCGGCCAGCACCTCGGCCGTCTCGGGATCCTGGATGTGTTGGACGACCCAGGCGTCGGCGCCCGATTCGTGCAGCTGGCGGGCGTAGCCGCGCAGCCGCTCGAGCGAGCGGGAGCGGGTGCGGACGCGTTCGATCGGGGCGATCTCGCGGTCGATCGTGAGGATCGGCTTGATCTTCAGCGCACCGCCGATCCAGGCGCTGGCGCCGCCGATCCGACCGCCCTTGCGCAGGTACTCGAGGGTGTCGACGGCGAACCACATCTTCAGCGTCTCGCGCACTTCCCGCGCCCGGGCCAGCGCCTCCTCGGGCCCACCGCCCGCCTCGATCGCCGCCGCCGCGGCGAGCACGCAGAGGCCGGTCGCGCCGCAGGCCATCTCGGAGTCGTAGAGGTGGATCCGCTCCCCACCTTGGTCATCGTCGACCAGCCGCTGGCGCGCCTGGTTGGCGGCCTCGAAGGTACCCGAGATCGCCGAGGAGATGTGGATCGAGACGATCTCCTTGCCCTGGTCGAGCAGTGGCTGCCAGACGGCGAGGAAGTCGCCGACCGAGGGCTGCGAGGTGGTCGCGCCGCTGCTCGACTGGCGCAGGCGACTGTAGAAGTCGTCGTAGTCGGTGATCTCCGTCTCACGCTGCTGGTCGCCGTCGATCGAGACGTAGAGGCTGACCACCCCGATCCCCTTCGCGGCGATCACCTCGGGCGGCAGGTACTGGCTGCTGTCGCAGACGACTGCGGTATCGCTGCTGGCGGTCACCGGCTCAGATACTTTCAGACTCGCCTCGGCCGGCTTCCGCCGCCGCCCCGCTACACTTTGTGAAGTGACCGACACGCCCAACCAAGCGATCACCCTCTCCGACAAGGCCGTCGCCAAGATCGGCGAGCTTCTCGCCGGCCAGGAGGACGACGACCAGGCGCTTCGCGTCGCCGTTCGCGGCGGCGGTTGCTCCGGCTTCCAGTACGCCCTGGCCTTCGACCGGGCCAAGGACGACGACAACGTCTTCACCGTCGACGGCGTCTCCGTGGTCGTCGACAAAGTCTCGATGCAGTTCGTCTTCGGCTCCGAGGTCGACTACGTCGAAGGCCTGCAAGGTGCGGGCTTTCAGGTCAACAATCCCAACGTCGTCGCCGCCTGCGGCTGCGGGTCGTCTTTCCAGGTAAAAGACGACGCAGAAGCGTCGCCTGCTGTCGCCTAGGACACTAGACGCGGACGCTGCAAACCGGCGCATCTCGGCGTCCTCGGTCGACTCGGATCGGGTCACGCACTGTTAGTGCGCTCCCCTCACCTAGTGTCCTGAGTCGTTAATCCTGCACCACCCTGTCGGCGTCTCGCCACCCGTGGCTGCGTCCTCGGATCCGCCTTTGCCAACCGGCAAAGGCGGATCCTGCGTCCTTGCCACCGGCGCCGATCCACTCGCC
>JAFDWF010000066.1 GCA_018268575.1 Actinomycetota bacterium | reverse complement strand
TCTCCGTGACGGGACAGAAGAATGCGACGTCTCCGTGACGAGGCCGAGGAAAGACGCCACGAAGACCGTGCGATCCGCGCGGGTCCCGTAGGGAAGATGCATGATCCGGCGGGATCCCCGCCGGATCATGGTCGGTCCGTGACGAAGGGTCCACGATCGCAGGGAAGGCGTATGCCTTCCTACGAGGGTTCAGACCCCTCTTTTCGCGCTGAGTGAATCTGGGCCCCAATAGGGGCCCAGAACCGTGGTCACGTGTTCGTAACGGTGGAAGAACTGTGAAATCGGTGACGTCTCCCTCACGTCTCCCGCGTGGTTCCCGGCGTCTTCGTGACGGACCCCGCGGCAACCTCCCGGGCCGTCCCCCCATGACCCCTCCTCCCGTCACGGGCCCGTGACCCTGCGTGGCATCTTCCTCCACGATCTCCGCCCCTCGCCCGGACCTCTGCCGTCTCCTCGAATCTCGGCCTTCTCGGAGGCGGCCACAGCCTGCCAGGGTCGCCTCCGAAAAGGCCGCGTCCCTTCCCCGGGCGCCAGCCGGCAGCGCCCCCGTCCCTTAAGCGTCCGCCGCTGCGGTCGTCCCCCCGAGCACCGTCGCGGAACCACCCATCTACCGTCGCCACCAAGCCCGGCACCGCGGGCCTCGCCCCGAGGGTCCCGGAGGCGCTCCGCCCCGGCGCCTACAAGCTCGCGGCCACCTTCCAGCCGCGCGGCGGAAAGACGCTCACCAAGTCGCTCCCGCTGATCGTCCTGCGCGCAGGCGCCAGGCCAGGCCCCTCGCCTTCGTCGACCTCGGTTCCGCTCGGTCGAGTCACGCCGCTCGCGACCGACTGATCCGCATACGACCGGGTAGGGCACCGCGGGCGCCATATCCGCCGGGACCGAAGCCGCCGCCCCGATGGGTCCGGGCTTCGCCCGACAGGAAGAGCGCGGTGGCGAGGAGGACCGCGGCGCCGCACCACACGTAGGCGTCGGCCGACAGGGTGCCGCCGAGCCTGAGCGGCCCCCAGGTCGAGGGCAGGGCCGCGGCGGCGGAGAAGACGGTGGCGGTGAGGAACGCCGCCAGGGCGAGCCAGCGGGAGCGGCGGCGGCAGGCGGCCACGGTGAGGAGGACGAGCAGCGGCAGCGCCCAGACCCAGTGGTGGGTCCAGGAGATCGGCGAGACGAGCAGGCCGGTGATGCCGCAGCAGACCGCGCCCGCGAGACGGTGGCCGCGGCGGTGCGCCCAGACCGCCACCGCGAGCCCGCCGATCGCCGTCAGCGTGGCGGCGACGTACCACCACGCATGGCCCTGGCCGGGCCCGCCCAGCCGCGCGATCACTCCGGCCAGCGATTGATCGGCGAGGGCGATCGCCTCACCGACCCGGCGCGAGCGCAGGAACGTGCCTTCCAGCCAGAAGACCCGCGAATCCCCCGGCAGCAGGAGGAATCCAGCCACCACGGTGACCGCGAAGGTGCCGAGGGCGACCGCAGCCGCTCGGACCCGCCGGGTCGCCGCCAGGTAGACGACGAAGATCAGCGGCGTCAGCTTGATCGCCGCCGCGAGGCCGACCCCGACCCCCTGCAGGTGGCCGCCGTCGCGCCGCCGCAGGACGTCGGTGGCGACCAACGCGGTGATGATCAGGTCGGTCTCGCCGAGGTGCAGGGTGAGCACGACCGGGACGATCAGCAGCGACAGCGCCGCCGTCGCGATCACCAGGTCGGGACGGCGGCGCACCCCGGCGGCGCCGAGGGAGAGGGCGGCGAGCACGACCAGCGAGCAGGCGCTGGCTACGCTGATCGCGACCTTCAGGTAGATCGGCGGCGCTTCGCCGGCGAGGCCGAAGAGCGCCCCGGCGAACGGTGGATAGGTGAAGTGGTACGGGGCGGTGCGGGCGTAGAGGGCGGCGCCGCGAGCCACCTCGACGCCGGCCCAGTGGTACACGTTGACGTCCCAGAGCGGCCAGTGGGCGGCGGGTTCGGGCAGCCGCGACCACAGGTAGGTGGACAGTGCGACGAGGCCCGCGAGCGCCACAACCGCCCGAACTCCACGCTGACCGGCGGCCCGCGCTCCCCTCTGGATCAGACGCTGGTCCACACCACCCAGTTACCGCAGGGCTCTTAAAGCTCGATGAGGTGCGATCAGGCGGCGAGTGCCCGGTGCCCGAGTCCGGCCCACATCCGTTCGAATTCGGCCTTGCCCCAGGTCAGCCGTTCCCCCGAGAGCGGGTCGTTGACCTGGACGTCGCCGCCGCCGACGCCGGTGAGGACGACGGCATGCTCGCCGTAGTTGATCCGTATCGCCTTGCCCGCCGGCGACGTCCAGGTCGCGTAGGGACCGGCCGAGAGCGCCACCCAGGCCAGGATCGGATGCCCCGCCAGCAAGGCGGCATAGAGGCGCTGCGGGTGGGTGCCGGTCAGGTCGGTCATCTGGAGTCCGTGGCGCTGCGCCAGCGCCCGGATCGGCGCCTGGTAGACGCCGAAGCCGCCCGCCGGGCCGCCGCCGTCGGCACGGCCGACGAAGCCGAGGCTCGGGTCGCCCCAGATCTCTTCCCCGTGCGGCCCGACTTCGGGGTCGAGCGGCTGGGCCGCGGCCACCTGGCGCTGGAGGGTGAGCTGGTCGACCGGATGCCCGGCGTAGCCGAGGACCATCGAGAGCGCCGTGACCTCGCAATCGTCGCGCAACCGCTGGCCGATCATCGGAACGTCGATGCGGGACGCGACGGGGGCCTCGGTGACCGCGACCGTCCCGCCCCCTTCGCGGACCGCGCGGCGCAGCGCGGCGGCGAGGGCGGCGCGGTCGACGGCGTAGGTGATGCTCGCCTTGCCGGCGTGTTCGAGGCGGTGGGCGGGAACCTGCGCGGCGAGCGCGGCGAGCGCCCGCGGCCTGCCCAATTCCTCGACCCGCGCGTGCGCGAGCGGGTCGCCGCCCACCGCGACCGTGACCACCGCGGGCTTCGTCGGCGCCGGCGGTTCGGCCCCACCGCCGCCACCGCCACCGCTGCCGCCACTCGCGAGCGCCACCCCCACAGCCGCCGCGACGAAGGCCAGCGCCGCGACGGCCCCGGCGCGCCGCCGGCGGATCGCGGCGCGAGGGGTGCGGGGCGTCGCCCCCGTCGTGCTCATCGCGGCTTGACGGCCGCCGCGATCCCACCCTCGTGGGCGAGCAGCTCGACCTCGATCTCGTCGAAGCCCGCCTGCAGCAGCGCCGGTCGCCACCACTCCGCCGCCGCCGGGTGCTCGCCGCGGCCGCCGAGGAGGCGCCCCGCGTTGGCGGCGAGCCGCAGCCAGCCCGCCGGGCCGCGACGGGCGATCGCCCGCACCTTGGCGCCGAGCACCTCGCGATTGCGGCCCACCGCCGGGCTCCAGCCGAACATCATGTCGGCGAAGACGAGGCGCCCACCCGGTCGCAGCACCCGGTGGATCTCCGCCAGGCTCTGCCGCTTGCCCTCCTCGTCGAGGTGGTGGAAGCAGTAGTTGGAGACGACGAGGTCGAGGCTGGCGTCCGCCTGGGGCAGCGCCGCGGCCGAGGCGACCAGCGGGTAGACGTTGCGGACGCCCTGCCCGGCTACCACCCAGCGCAGGTGCTCGACCATCGCCGCGGCGTTGTCGATCGCCCAGACGCCGCCGCAGGTCGGCGCCAGCGCGAGCGCCAGCAAGCCGGTGCCACAGCCGATGTCGAGTGCCTGCTCGCCGGCCGCGGGCGCCGCCTTGGCGACGATGCGGTCACGCAGGTCGCGGAAGCCCGGCGTGCGTGAGAGTTCGTCGGCCTGGCGGACGTGCCGATCCCAGTCCTTCTCTCCTCCGCCGTGGCCGTTCGCCCTGCCGTTAGCGCCCAGGTCGGCGCCGAGCAACCCGGAGGGCGCCCGGGGACCGTGTTCTGAAGTCATGCCCCGAGGCTGGGGCCTTTGCCTGAACCTCCGATTGGATGGTCATTGGGCCAGCCGAAATTCTTCATGAGAAAGCCCTCACGCTTGGTCACCGCCGGGACGCCCGGGACGGGAGCTTTGCGGGAGAAGCCGTCACAGGGACGGCACGTCTGCGGGATCCGCTGTCGATGGACGGGGCGTCCGTCACGGAGATGCCACGTCTTCGGACGGTCAGGAAGCTGCGTGGTTCCTTATCCACCTATGGCGGGGATTTCGAACCACGGAGTCTCCTGACCGTTCGGGATCCGGGAGGAATCGTGACATCCACTTCCCGGCGCTCCTTCCGCCGGGGACCCGTGACGATCCCCGCCACCCGCCGGACCCTCCGCCGTCCTCCCGGAGCGCCGTCTCGGAACCACTCGCCTCGCCGCCGGCCGACAGCCGTCCATGGATCGACCGCTCCCTGTCGCGTCACCACGACCCCGATATCCGCGGCAAGCTCGCCGAGATCGGTCACGACATCCACCCCCGCGGCCGCTGCCCGCCATGTGCCCGAGCCCGATGAACCTGATCCGGGGAGACGGGTCGGCTCGCTCACGCCGGTCTCCTCGAGTGAGATCAGGCCGTCAGCCCGATCTCGTCGCCGGCGGCGGCGAGGACGTCGCGCATCGCGTCCACGACCTCGTCGAGCACCGCATCGTCGGAGATCAGGGGAGGGGCGATCTGGAGGACGGGATCGCCGCGGTCGTCCGCACGCGCGATGAGTCCGCGCTCGAGCAGCAGGCGGGGCACGATCTCCCGAACCAACCTCGCGACCTGGTCGCTCTCGAAGCGTCCTTCGCCGCCATCTGGCGTCATCTCGGCGGCGAAGAAGAAGCCATCGCCGCGCAGATCGCCGACGATCGGCAGGGGGCGCAGCTTCTGCTCGAGACGGTCGCGCAGGTAGGACCCGCGGCGGCGCACGTTCTCGAGGACGCCGTCGCGCTCGAAGATCTCCACGTTCTGCAAGGCAATCGCCGCACACAGCGGATGGCCGCCGAAGGTGATCCCGTGCAGCAGTGAAACTCCGGGTCGGCGCAGCGCCTCGGCCACTCGATCGCCGGCGATCACCGCTCCCATCGGGGCGTAGGCCGAGGTGAGTCCCTTGGCGATCGTGATCAGGTCGGGGCGAATCCCGTAGTGATCGGAGGCGAACCACCGACCGAGCCGACCGCAGCCGGCGATCACCTCGTCGGCGATCAGGAGAATTCCGTAGCGGTCGCAGATCTGCCGCACCCCCTGCCAGTAGCCGGGCGGGGCGACGAGGCAGCCGCCTGCGTTCTGGATCGGCTCGGCGATCACGATCGCGACCTGGTCCGGGCCCTCCTCCTCGATCGCCCGGTCGAGCTCCTCGAGCAGGGCGGTCGTCAGCTCCTCCCCGCCCAGCGGGGAGCGAAACGAGTTCGTGTTCGACACGTGCCGGGTGTCGATCGCGGGCCTGCCGAAAGGCTCCTTGAAGCGCGGTACCCCGGTGAACGAAAGCGCTCCCAGGGTGACCCCGTGGTAGGCGATGTCGCGGGCGATCGCCTTCGTCCGCTGCGGTTCGCCATTGGCGAGGTGGTACTGGCGCGCCATCTTCCAGGCCGCCTCGACCGACTCCGAGCCGCCGCTGGTGAAGAACGCCGCCGCCATCCCCGCGGGCGCCCGCTCGACCAGGGCCGAGGCCAGCTCGATCGCCGGGGGGTGCGCGGTCGCCCAGTTGGTATTGAACGAGAGCCGCCCCAGCTGCGCCGCCGCGGCGGCGGCCATCTCCTCCCCGTAGCTGTAGCCGATCTGGCTACAGAAGAGGCTCGACAGCCCGTCCACGTACCGGCGGCCGTCGGTGTCGAAGACGTAGGGCCCCTCGCCTCGCTCCAGCACCAGAAGCTCGCTCCCGCCGGGGCCGTAGGCCCCGTTGGCGGTGAAGTGAAGGAGGAGGTTCGACCGGTCGCTCATCTCGGCCATCGTGGCAAGGCGCCACGTCCCCTGCAAGCGGCTTCGTGTCGCCAATCCAAAGCCTTAGACCGACACTATGTGTGGTCCCATCCTCTACCTTGGGCGGATGGCGAGACCCGACCTGGATGCGCCTCCGCAGATGGCCCGGATGACCGTCGCCGCGGCCCTCGACCTCCCCGTGCTCCGGCACGGCCTGCCCAAGCTCGTCGCCGGGTCCCGCTCCGTCCGCCGGCCGATCCGATGGGTTCACGCGGGCGAGGTGCCGAACATCGCGTCGATGCTGAGTGGCGGCGAGCTGCTCCTGACCACCGGCATGGGCATCGCGGCCACCGAAGACCAACGGGATTTCGTCGCGGACCTCGCCTCGCGAGAGATCGCGGGCCTGGTCATCGAGCTGGGCGGGACCTTCTCGCGGCGCCTGCCCGCCGGCTTGGTCGAGGCGGCGGAGAGGCAGGGCTTGCCGTTGATCGAGCTCCACGCCCCGGTGCGTTTCGTCGCCGTCACCGAGGCGATCCACACCGAGATCGTCAACCGCGACTACGAGCTCCTGCGACGGGCGGGCGAGCTCCACCGCAGCTTCACCACCTCGATGCTCGGTGGAGAAGGCGTTCCGGGCGTCCTCGACCTGCTCGCCAAGGCGATCGGCAACCCGGTCTTCCTCGAGGGTCGCAACGGCCGGCTCCTCGGACACGCGGGTCCGTCTCCGGGATCCGGGGAGGTGCTGGTCACCGCCTGGCCGGAGACCCGCGAACGCGTCGAGCTGATCGGCATCGAGGCGACGGTCGGCGCAGACCGGGTCGAGCACCACGGGCGACTGGTCGCCCTCCCGGTGGAACGCCCCTTCGACGCCTTCGCCCCCCTCGCACTCGAGCGGGCCGCGGAAATGGTCGCCCTGGCCCTGCTGCGCTCGCGCCAGGAGGAAGAGCTCCTGGCCGTCGGCCACGGGAATCTCCTGACCTCCGTCGCCGACGGGAAGATCGGGCCGGAGGCGGCGGCGGCGCGGCTCGCCGGCCTCGGGCTGGAGAAGCGCGATCTGGTCGGTTTCCTGCCGATCGCCGCCCGGCTCCACGCCGCACCGGCGACCGATGAGGACCTGGCCGGCGCGAGCTGGACGGGGGCGCTGCGCGACGTCGACCGGGGACTCGAGTCGGTGGGGGCTCCGATCGTGGTCGGGACCGATCCCGCGGCCGGCAATCTCCTGATCCTCGCCGGGCTGCGCCGCTCCTCGTCGCGGACCGCCGTGGCCGACCGGGTGGACGAGGCTCTGCGCGCCGCCGCGGCCAAAGCGGATCGGACGGTGGTGGTGGCGGTCGCGGGGGTATGCAGCTGGGACGAGGTCGGCGCCGGGCTGCGTGACGCTACCGATTCCGCCCTGATGCACGCGGGCGATGCAGCGCCGGGGTGGATCGATGCCGCCGCCCAGCCGCTGGAGCTGCTGCTCTGGCGCCTCGGCGACCAGAAGGAGGTGCCCCGCTTCGTCGACCGGGTCATCGGTCCGGTGATCGAGCACGACGCGAAGAGCAAGCACACCTTGCTTCCGACCCTCGAGGCGCTCTGCGCCCACGGGGGCCGTCGCGCCGCCACAGCCCGGGCCCTGAGCTTGAACCGACAAGCGCTCTACGGTCGGATCGAGCGCCTGGAGCGGATCCTCGCGGTCGACCTCTCCGAGGCCGAGTCCCTGACCCCCATCCACGTCGCGCTGCTCGCGCGCAGGCCCCGCGGCGGAGCTCGGTGACCGGCGTCCCTACCTGCGATGCCCAGGTGGCGCGCCGGCATCCCGGTGCGGCCGCGCCACGGATCGAGCGGCTCCGCCGACACCTCGGTTCGCCCGCGCGTGCGCGAGGCGGTGGCCGCGGGTAGAAGTACGAGCACCGAGCATGCAGTCCGAGGGCCGCCGAGGGCGGCGGCCAGGGAAGGAGCGAGATGATCGAGAAGATCGACGACGTGCCGGCCGGCGTCACCGCGTTGCGGGCCGACGGCGAGGTCACCGCCGAGGACTACAGGCAGGTTCTTGAGCCGGCGCTCGAGGCGGCAGTCGACGCGGGCGAGATCCGCCTCCTCTACGTATTGGGGCCCGATTTCGAGATGCGGCCCGCGGCGGTCGCACAGGACGCGAAGGTGGGCCTCGGCATCGGGATCGGCCATCACTCGGCCTGGAGGAAGACCGCGGTCGTCACCGACGCCCGCTGGCTGGCGCGGTCGGTAAGGGCGTTCGCCTGGATGATGCCCGGCGAGGTGCACGTGTTCGCGCCGGCAGAAGAGGAGGCCGCGAGGACCTGGGTGGCGAGCTGACGCTCCCACCCGGGTGGTCCCGGACGGTCAGTCCGCGCGCCTGACGGCCGTCAGCCGTTGTACCCAGGCGCGGTCGCTATCTCCCGCTGGGCGTCGATGTCGTGGTGGAGCCAGATCTCGACGCCCCTCGCCTCGAGCGCCTTGGCCGCGTCGATCGACTCGCGGGAGGCGTCGAGGTCGAAGTTGAGCGCTCGCACGGCGCCGGCGGCGTAGTCGGCGACCGAGTAGGCGAGGTCGCCGGCCAGGAGCACGCGGCCGGTCTCGGGCAGGGCGACGAGGAGGCCCTGGTGGCCCGGCGTGTGGCCGGGCAGCGGGACCATCACGACGGTGCCGTCGCCGAAGACGTCGTGCCTGCCGACGATCTTCTGGATCTTGCCCTGGTCCAACGCCGCGTAGGTCTCGGGGATGTAGGTGAGCGCCTCGGCATCCGGGCCGTAAGCGGCGTCATACTCGGCTCGCTGCATCAGGGCCGTCGCTCCCGGGAACAGGTCGAGGTTGCCGACGTGGTCGATGTGCAGGTGCGAGAGGCCGAGCAGCCCGATGTCCGCCGGGGCGCGGCCGATCGCCTCCAACTGACCGCGGAGGGTGACCGGGACGCGGAACACGTGGGTCTCGTTGAGGCGCTCGCCCTCGGGCCGGGCGGCGATCGAGTCGGCGATGCCCGTGTCCCAGAGGAGGAGGCCGTCCGGGTGCTCCACCAGGTAGCTGCGGACGCTCATCTCAACCTCGGTCCCGGGCGGGGCCGCCGGGCTGTAGAGGGCGTAGTCGGCGCACTGGATCAGGCCCGTGTCGAGCACCTGGAGGCGGAGGTTCGCGGTCGCCGTCGAGGTGCTCATCGCGGCGCCCCGACGGTCTCGCGCAGGCCGGCGGCGAGCAGGCGCCAACCTCCGCGCGGCAACGGGTTGGTGGGCCGGTAGTCCGGCGAGTCGAGGACCTGGAGCGCGACGTGGTCGGCGCCCGCCGCGTGATGCTCGGCGACCCGGCCGAGGACCGTCGCCACGTCTCCCCAGGCGACCAGGCCGTCGACCAGCCGATCGCTGCCGCCCCGCTCGAAGTCGGCCTCGGTGAAGCCCTGGCGCAGGAAGCTGTTCGTGTAGTTGGGCAGCCGCAGGTACTGGGCGAGGCGCGCGCGGGCGATCTGGCGGGCGCGCCGGGGATCGGCCTCGAGGACCGCCTTCTGCTCGACCGCCAGCAGCGGGTCGGGGCCGATCCGGGCGCGCGCCTGGCGCGTGTATCCGGGGGTGACCAGGTAGGGATGCGCGCCGGCGCTCCGGCCGGCCGCCAGGGTGAGCGCCTTCGGGCCGAGCGCGCCGAGGACGCGGCGGTCGGCGGCGATCGTCGGATCGCCCGCATCGAGCTCGTCGAGGTAGCCGGCCAGTCGGTGCAACGGCCGCCGGTAGCTGAAGCCGGCCGGCTCGACCAGCGGCGCGTGGCTGGAGCCGAGGCCGATCAGCAGGCGGTCCGGCTCCCGCGCCTCCAGATCCGCGTAGCGGGCCGCCACCTCGCCGGCCGGATCGGTCCAGACGTTGACGATCGCCGTCGCGATCACCAGGCCCCGGGTCGCGGCCAAGAGCCTCGCGGGCAGTGCCAGGTCCCCGCGGGCGCCGCCGAGCCAGAGCGCCCCGTAGCCGAGCTCGTCGAGCTCCGCCGCGGCCTCCTCGAGCTCGTCCGAGGCCTCCCACGCCGGCGAGGGACTCCAGATCCCGACCCGGCCTACGTCGATCTTCACGATCAGCCCTCCACTAGGATAGTTGTTTGATGGCTGTCAAACGAAGGTTAGACGATGATCAAACAAAGGCCGGGCACGCCGACCCGCGTGACGTCTCCCTGGAGACGGCGCTCGACGCGCTCGCCGACCCGATCCGGCGCTCGATCGTGCGCCAGCTCGCCGGCTGCCCGGACTGGACGCGGGCCTGCGGCAGCTTCGAGCTGCCGGTCACCAACGGCACCCTCAGCCACCACTTCGCAACCCTGCGCAACGCCGGCCTGATCGAGCAGCGCGCCGACGCGACCCGGCGCCTGAACCGCCTGCGCCGGCCCGAGTTCGAGGCGCGCTTCCCGGGCCTGCTCGCGCTCGTGATCGCGGAGCCCGACGCGCCCGCGAAGTAGTGCCTCGCCGGGGTGCCGGTCAACGCCCTCGCCCCCGGCCCGACCGACACCGGCGCGCTGGATCGCTCCGGCCTCCCCACCGAGACCGTCGCCGCGATCGACCGCGCCGAGGCCGTCGCCAACCCGCTCGGCCGCCGCGGCCATCGGAGCGAGGTCGCCGCCTGGATCCTCCACCTCCCCGACCCCGCCGCCACCTGGATCACCGGCCAGGTCGTCGACGTCGACGGCGGCGCCGGCCTCGTCGGTCACCCGAGCGTCGCCGCCGGGGTGGCCGAGGGGTGTCAGTGACCTGAGGGGTGGGGCCGGGTCGAGCTGGCGCCCGGGTGGGGTTCGGGCCTGAGGTGCTGGGGTTCATGCGTCCCGGGCGTCCCGGAGGCGACCCGGGCAGGCTGTGGCCGCCTCCGGGACGCCCGGGACGGGAGGTTTCGGGGGGAGAGCTGGCGCAGGGACGGGTGCGTTACCGGGGAGATCCGGGGATCCCGGCATCTCCGTGACGGGACAGAGGAATGCGACGTCTCCGTGACGAGGCCGACGAGAGACGCCACGAAGACCGTGCGATCTGCGCGGGTCCCGTAGGGAAGATGCCTGGATACGGGAGATTCCCGAGGATCCCCGCCCTGTCCGTGAGGAAGACCCCACGATCGCAGGGAAGACGTGAGCCTTCACGGGGAGGTTCGAGGCCCCCATCTCGCGCTGCATGATTTTGGGCCCCCATGGGGGCCCAAAACCGTGGTCACGTGTCTGTAACGGTGGAGGAAGCGTGGAACCCGTGACGTCTCCCTCACGTCCCCCGCGCACTTCCCGGCGTCTTCCTCACGGACCCCGCGACACCGCCCTCCGCTGTTCCTTATGGCCCCCACGGGGCCATAAGGAACAGCGGATCGTAGGACCCTCTGCCGCTCCCCCATGACCCGGCCTTCTCGGAGGCGGCCACAGCCTGCCAGGGTCGCCTCCGAGAAGGCCGGGGCCCTTTCAGGTCCTCCCGGAGCGCGCCGGTCCGCACGCCGGCTTCGAGCCCGGCGCGACTGTCACAGGCGCCCTCGCCGTCCCGTCTATGGAGGTAAGCGACGAAAGGAGTGATGATGAGAGTCTTCGTAGCCGGCGCAAGCGGCGTCATCGGCAGGTCACTGGTCCCACGGCTCGTGGCGGCCGGGCACGAGGTGGTGGGGATGACCAGGAGCCGGTCGAAGCAGGACCTCCTGCGCGGTCTCGGCGCGCGCCCGGTGGTGGCGGACGCGCTCGATCCGGATGCGGTCGCCGAGGCGGTGGCCGCCGCGGCGCCCGAGGTGATCGTCCACGAGCTGACCTCCCTCTCGGGCCCGATGTCGATGAAGGCGGCCCGGCACCCGGAGCGCTTCGAGGGGGCGATCGTGACCGGGCGGCTGCGCACCGAGGCGACCGACCACCTGCTCGCCGCGGGGCGGGCCGTCGGCGCGCGCCGCTTCGTCGCGCAGAGCTTCGGCGCCTTCCGCCTGACCGCCGCGGGCGGGCCGGTGCAGACCGAGGACGAGCCACTCGACCCGGGTCCCGGCGGGCCGCGACAGCCGGGCCTCGACGCGATCCTCCACCTCGAGCGGGCGGTGACGTCGATCGACTGGGGCGAGGGCCTGGCCCTGCGCTACGGCGGCTTCTATGGGCCGGGGACCGCGGTCAGCCTGGACCCGGAGGCGCCGCTCACCGGACCGGTCCGCAAGCGCCAGCTGCCGATCATCGGCAAGGGCGCCGGGATCACCTCCTACGTCCACGTCGACGACGCCGCGGCGGCCACGGTGATCGCGGTCGAGCGCGGCGGGCCGGGCGTCTACAACATCGTCGACGACGAGCCCGCCGCCCAGCGAGAGTGGCTGCCGGTGCTGGCGGAGGCGCTTGGCGCGAAGCCCCCGCGCCATGTGCCACGCTGGCTGGCGCGGGTACTGGCCGGGGAGATGGCGACCGCGATGATGACCGACGCGAAGGGGTCCTCGAACTCGAAGGCCAGGCTGGAGCTAGGCTGGGAGCCTCGTTACCCGAGTTGGCGGCAGGGCTTCGCCGAGGGCCTGGGCGAGCGCGATGGATGAGGCGGAGCTCGACCGGCTGCGTCCGGCGGCGTTCGCGATCGCCTACCGGATGCTCGGCAGCGTCAGCGACGCGGAGGAAGTGGTGCAGGAGGGCCTCCTCCGCCTCCACCTGGCAGAGGAGGGCGAGGAGCGGATCGAGTCGCCGCGCGCCTACCTGTCGACCGTCGTCTCGCGCCTGGCGCTCGACCAGCTTCGCTCGGCCGCCCACCGCCGCGAGACCTACGTCGGCGAGTGGCTGCCGGAGCCGCTCTTGACCAGCTCCGACGCGGACCCTGCTCGCGCGGCCGAGACGGCGGACTCGCTCTCGCTCGCCTTCCTCGTCATGCTCGAGAGCCTCTCGCCCGAGCAGCGCGCGGCCTTCCTGCTGCGCGAGGTGTTCGACGAGCCCTACGACCGGATCGCGCGGATCATCGGCACCAGCGAGCAGAACTCCCGCCAGCTCGCCGCCCGCGCCCGCCGGCACGTCGAGGAGCGGCGCCCCCGGTTCGAGGCCTCACGGGAACAGCGGGAGGAGCTCGCGAGCCGCTTCTTCGCCGCCGCCGAGGACGGCGAGCTGGAGGAGCTGGAGCGACTGCTGGCCGACGACGTGGTGCTCCGTGGCGACGGCGGCGGCAAGGCGCCGGCCTTGAAGAACCCCCTGCACGGACGCGCCAAGGTGGCGCGGGCGCTGCTCGGGGGCATGCGCGCCGTCGCTCGCTTCGGCATCTCCTCCCGCCCCGTCGAGGTCAACGGGCAGCCCGCCAGGCTGTTCTTCGACCGCGAGGGAGGACTGGTCGGGACGATGAGCCTCGATATCGCCGGCGGCCAGGTCCAGTGCATCCGCTCGGTCGTCAACCCCGACAAGCTGGGCCACCTCGGCCCGGTCGGCGACCTGCGCGCCCTGCGCGGGCGCCGTCAGTAGCGGGCGGCGCCCGCTTCGGGTGCCGGAAGCGCCACTCCTTTCGGTTCTCCTAGACCAGTTGGTGTATCGTGGTGTATGTGACCAGGACGAACATCGAGATCGATGACCGCTTGGTCGACCGGGCCATGCGCCTCTACCGGCTGCCCAGCAAACGCGAGGCCGTCGACCTGGCACTGCGTAGGCTGGTCGGCGAGCCGATGGGCCGCGAGGAGGCCCTGGCGATGGAGGGCTCCGGCTGGGCCGGCGACCTCGAGGAGATCCGCTCACCCGACGAGATCCCCGCCGGGTGATCCTGCTCGACAGCTCCGCCTGGGTGGAGTTCCTGCGCGCCACCGGCAGCCCCGTCCACCTGCAGGTGCGCTCGGCCCTCGAGGAAGAGGCGGACCTGGCGAGCACCGACGTAGTCGTGATGGAGATCCTCGCCGGCGCTCGCGACGGCAAGGATCGCGACCAACTCAGGCGCCTCCTCTACGGGCTGCGGTTTCTGCCGGTCGAGGGTCCGACCGATTACGAGGTGGCCGCCGAGCTCTACCGGGCCTGCCGCCGTGCCGGCGAGACGCCACGCAAGCTCACCGACTGCCTGATCGCCGCCGTCGCGATCCGCAACGGCGCGGAGCTCCTCTGCAGGGACGCCGATTTCCTGACCATCGCGCGCCACACGCCGCTGCGGCTTGTCGAGAGTTAGGTGAGTGGTTCCGGGGGAGCTCCGGCGGGACGGGTAAGGGACCGCGGAGGGTCCGGCGGAAGGCGGGGATCGTCACGGATCACCACGCAGTCTCCTGACCGTCCGAAGGACGTGCCATCTCCGTGACGACGCCCCGTCGCCCACGTCGACGGGCCGTCCCTGTGACGGGATCTCCCGCAGAGGCTCCCGTCCCGTCCCTCGCCCGCGTGGCGCGCCCTCAAGCCCCCAAAATACGAGCGGAGCTGCTCGCCCTGCCACCCTCGGGCGAACAGCTCCGCTGTGGCCGCCCCCCGGCAGCCCACGGAGAGGGTAGACATCGAGACGCGAGTTGTCGTCGTCTTCGGCCACCGAGGGGAAATGCGCTGTTTGTGTCTAGCGCACAAAAGATCTAGATTCGTGAGATGGGATCGGGAGTGGGGATCGGCTCGCCTCCTGCGGCAAGCCGGGATGAGATCGAGGCGATCGTCGAGACGCTCGGCCACGAGCTCGACGAGATCGCGGCGACGCTTGCCGACACCGTCCACGAGCATCTCCTCGAGCTCGAGGAGGACATGCGGCCGTGGACGCTGCAGGCCGCCCGCTCCAACCTCGGGGTGATCGTGACGATGATGCGCGAAGGCGACGACCCCGGCTCGGTGCACCCACCGGCGGAGGCGATCGGCTACGCCAAGGAGTACGTCGTCCGCGGCCTCGAGCTGAGCCTGATGCAGCGCGCCTACCGCACCGCCCAAGGCGTCTTCGGCGGGATCATCCTCGAGCGGCTGCGGGCGGCTACCGACGACGCCGACCTCCTGGCCGAGGCGATGGCCTTCTTCAACGCCTGGATCTTCGCCTGGGTCGAGGCGATCGAGCGGCGGCTGACCGACGTCTACATGAGCGAGCACGAACAGTGGGTGCGCGGCGCGGTCGCCATCCGCGCGGCCGAGGTGCGGGCGCTGATCGCCGGCGGCGCCCCGGTCGACGCCGCCGCGGTCAGCCTGCGGCTCGGCTACGAGCTCGACCGCTTCCACGTCGGCTTCGTCGTCTGGAGCGAGGAGGCGGGCGAGCGGCCCGGAGAGGCCGGCGGCCTGTTCGCGGAGATGGAGCGGGCGGCGGCCGCGGTCGCCGAATCGCTCGGGGCGGGGGCGCCCCTGACCGTCGCCGAGGGCAGGCACCTCGCCTGCTGGGCGGGCCGCCAGAGCGAGCCGGAGCTGTCGTGCCTGCGCCTTCCCGACGCCGCGGCCCGCGGCCTCTCGGTCGCCGCCGGAGCGCCGGCGCCCGGGGTCGAGGGCTTCGTCTCGAGCCACCGCGAGGCGCTCCTGGCGCGCCGCGTCGCCCGCCTGCGCCGCGATCGCGACGGCGGCGTCGCCACCTACCCGGACCTGGCGCTGGAGGCACTCCTCACCGAGGACTCCGCGGCCGCCCACCGCTTCGCCGCCCGCGAGCTCGGCCCGCTCGCCGCCGGCGACCAGGCGACGGCCCGCTTCGCCTCGACCGTGGCGGTCTTCCTCGAGGAGGGCTCCAGCTTCGTCCGCGCCGGCCGCCGCCTCGGCATCCATGCCAACACCGTCGCCTACCGCGTCCGCCGCGCCGAATCGCTGCTCGGCCGCCCCCTGACCGAGCGCCAGCTCGAGCTGCGCGTCGCCCTCCGGCTCGCCCGCCTGCTGGACTGAGCCCGGCCGCTCAGGGAGAGCAGGCGGCGCCCGGCGCGGGCGACCCGGGGCCGTAGGACGGCGGCAGTTGGCCGCCTTCGGCCCAGTGGGTGCCGTGGCCGCTCGTCGCGTAGGCGAGGGTGGTGCCGCCGGCGAGTTCGCAGTAGGTGGTCCAGGGGCGGTCGTACGGCCGGGCGCCGAGGCGGAGGGAGCTGACGTACCGCCCGCCGCCCGAGGTCGTGATCGTCAGCTTGCGGCCGCGGGCGAGCTGCACTTCGGCCCGTTCGAAGAGCGGCGTCGCAAGCGCCAGCGTCCCGGTCCCCGGCTGCGCCGGGTACATCCCCAGCGCGCCGAAGACGTACCAGGCCGAGAGCGTCCCCAGGTCGTCGTTGCCCGGGTAGCCGGCCGGGGTCGTGCTGTAGAGGTGGAGCGCCCGGCGCACCGCTTCCTGCGTCTTCCACGGGCGCCGCATCCAGTCGTAGAGCCAGGGCGTCTCCAGGGTCGGCTCGTTGCCGAGCAGGGCGTGGTCGGTGTGGGTCCCGCCGGCGCCCGCGTTCAGGACCCGCAGGAAGGCATCGAGCCGGGCGGCGGCCTTGCTCGGCCCGCCCATCCGTTCGAAGAGCCCGATCGGGTCCTGCGGGACCATCCAGGTGTACTGGGCGGAGTTGCCCTCGACGAAGCCGCCGCCTTCCAGCGTGTCGTAGGGATCGGGGAAGGCGCCGCTCGCGTAGCGCGGCTCGATCATCCCGCTTTCGGGGTCGTAGAGATTCCGCCAGTTGGCCGAGCGGGCGATGAATTCCTTATAGGTCGGGCTTTCGCCGCCCTGCCGCGCCGCGAACTGGGCGATCGCGAAGTCGTCGATCGCATACTCGAGGGTCATCGTCGCCGATCCCCAGACCGAGGCCGGACTGCCGAGGATCGAGTTGGCGTTGCGCACGTTGACGTCTTCGTCGAACGGCACGTAGCCGAGGCTCAGGTAGGAGCCGAGCCCCTGCCGCTCCAGGTATTCCCCGTTGGCGCTCTGGCACGGCGCGGTCGCCCCGCGCAGCATCGCCGCCAGCGCCGTGGCGTGGTTGAACCGCTCGGCGCCGAAGGCCGCGGCGGCGGCGATGATCGGATCGGAGGAGTCGCCGACCATCGCCATCGACTGGCCGTTGGCGTAGGGCCAGCGCGGCAGGCAGCCCGACTGTTCGGCGTCGGCGAGCAACGACTGGACCATGTCGGAGGCGCGCTTCGGCTGGATCAACGAGAGCAGCTCGATCTCGGTGCGGTAGACGTCCCAGCCCGAGAAGTCGGCGTACTGGACCCGCCCCACGGCCTGGTGGACGGCGCCGTCCATGCCGATGTAGTCGCCACCGACGTCGTCGAAGGTCCGCGGCGCGAGCAGCGCGTGGTAGAGCGCCGTGTAGAACATGCGCAGGTTGGCGGACGAGCCGCCGCTGACGTCGATCTTGCCCAGCATCTGGTTCCAGCGCCGGCGCGCCGCCGTGCGGATCGCGCCGAAGGACTGGCCTTCGCTTTCGGCGGCGAGCGCCGCCCGGGCGCCTTCGACGCTGACGAAGGAGATGCCGACCCGGACTTCGACGGTGCGCTCGGTGGTCGTGTCGAAGGTCGCGTAGGCCCCGGCTCGCGCCGAGACGGTCGGGTCGAGCGGCGGGCCTTGGGTATCGACGGCGGCGAGGCTGCCCGGTTCGAGCTTCCCTTCCGTCCAGGTACCGGAGGCGGCGAAGGGACGGTTGAAGCGGGCCGCGAAGTAGACCTTGTAGCGGGGGCGCTGGCCGCAGAAGAGGCCGCTTTCGGCGCTGCCGGTGATTTCGTCGGCGGCCGGGTCGACCTGGACCGCGGCTTCGTCGTCGGGCTGGGCGCTGCCGCCCGCGTCGATCAGGACGCTCGCATGCGGGTTGGCGGGAAAGGTGAAGCGGGCGAAGCCGGTCCGCGTGGTCGCCGTCAGCGCCGCCCCGATCGCGGCGCCGTGCCGGGGCCGCAACCGCACCGAGTAGTAGCCGGGTTCGCCGTGCTCGGAGCCATGGGAGAAGCCGGGCTCGAAAGTCCCGGACAGCCCCTTGCCGGCTTCCGGCGTCGGTGAGCTGGTCAGCGGTTCGGTGGTCGGCATGAAGGGGAAGTCGCCGTAGACGGAGCAGCCGGCGCCGCTCAGGTGGGTGAGGCTGAAGCCGGAGACGTGGTGATCGCGCCAGTCGTAGCCGCCGGAGCTCGACCCGTGGTCGGTGGTGTCGGGGCTCCACTGCACCATCCCGAACGGCATCGTCGCCCCCGGATAGTCGTGGCCGCCGCCGAAGGTGCTCGACCCCGGCATCGTCCCGGCGAAGACGTCGACCTCCGACGAGGGGACGGCGGCGAGCGCCGTGCCCGCCGACACGAGCCAGAGCGCCGCTGCCAGGACGATGGTCTTTCGGAGGCTGGTGATGGTTCGGGTCGGATGCGGTAGAGGAGGGCGGACTTGCGCGGCGCCGATCGTGACGCCCCGCGTCGGAGGCCGGCGATCGTATTCGGCGAAGGTGAGAGGACCGGAAAGGAGACGATCGAGGAGCGCGACAATTTCGGTGCCCCGGGCGCGAGGAGGCGGTCGCTCGCGCTCGTTGCGCGTCGTCGGAGGAGGCTCGGCGAGAAGCCAAGCGCCCCGTCAGCCGCTCCGGCCGGCGGTCAGCCGCTCCAGCCGCTCCCAGTCGACCTCGCGGAAGTTGTGCATCGGGCAGTACTTCGGCCCGCACATCGAGCAGAACTCGGCGGTCTTGAAGTAGTCGTCGGCGAGCGTCTCGTCGTGCATGCGGCGCGCCGTCTCGGGGTCGAGGGCGAGCTCGAACTGGCGGTTCCAATCGAAGCCGAAGCGGGCCTCGGAGAGCTCGCGGTCCCAGGCCGCGGCGCGGCGGTCGCCGCGGGCGAGGTCGGCGGCGTGGGCGGCGATGCGGTAGGCGATCAGGCCTTCCTTGACGTCCCCGGCGTCGGGAAGACCCAGGTGCTCCTTCGGGGTGACGTAACAGAGCATCGAGGTGCCGTGCCAGCCGACCACGGCGGCGCCGATCGCCGAGGTGATGTGGTCGTAGCCGGGGGCGATGTCGGTGACCAGCGGGCCGAGCGTGTAGAAGGGCGCCTCATGGCAGAGGCGCTGCTGCTTTGCGACGTTGCGCTCGAGCTGGTCGAGCGGCACGTGGCCCGGCCCCTCCACCATCACCTGCACGTCGCGCCCCCAGGCGCGCTCGACGAGCCTGCCGAGCGTCCGCAGCTCGGCGAACTGGGCCGGGTCGGAGGCGTCGGCGATCGAGCCCGGCCGCAGGCCGTCGCCGAGCGAGATCGTCACGTCGTGCTCGGCGCAGATGGCGAGCACCTCGTCGAAGGCCTCGTAGAGGGGGTTCTCGCGCTCGTGCTCGACCATCCAGCGGGCGAGGATGCCGCCGCCGCGGGAGACGATCCCGGTCACCCGCCGCCGGGTCAGCGGCAGGTGGGCGAGCAGGACGCCCGCGTGGATCGTCATGTAGTCGACGCCCTGCCGGGCCTGGTGCTCGATCGTCCCCAGCAGCACCTCCGCGCTCAGGTCCTCGATCCGGTCGACCCGCTCCAGCGCCTGGTAGATCGGCACCGTGCCGATCGGCACCGCGGCGGCGGCGAGGATCGCCTCGCGCGTCTCGTCGATCCGCCTGCCGGTCGAGAGGTCCATCACCGTGTCGGCGCCCCAGCGCTCGGCCAGCGCCAGCTTCTCCACCTCCTCCGCGGTCCCCGAGGTGGTCGGCGAGGAGCCGATGTTGGCGTTGATCTTGACCCGCGCGGCGAGGCCGATCGCCATCGGGTCGAGCCGGCGGTGGTGGACGTTGGCGGGGATCACCATCCGCCCCCGCGCCACCTCGGCGCGGACCACCTCGGGGTCGAGCCCCTCGCGGGCGGCGACCCGCTCCATCTCGGGCGAGACCACCCCCGTGCGGGCGAGGTGCATCTGGGTGCGACAGGCCGCGTCGTCAGGGAACGCGCTGCGGTGCTCGGACATGTCTCTTCTCCCTTCGCTGGTATGAGCCAGATCAGGTTCGGCGGGTGGTGGCACTAGGAAGCGCCATCTCAGCCCCTCGGCAGGGACCCCCCGGGGTTGTTCGCTTTCGGAGACCGTAGCGACCCCGAACGACGTCGGCGATGCCCGACCGCCCCACTCCGACTCCACCCCTCGAGGTCGAAGGGGCCCGGGTGAGAGTTCTGGGCGGACCGATCGGAGCTCAGGCGTCCCGGGCGTCTTCGGGGAGAGCTTGCGCAGGGACTGTGCGTGGCGGGGGGAGATCCGGGGATCCCGGCGTCTCCGTGACGGGACGGAGGGATGCGACGTCTCCGTGACGAGGCCGACGAAAGACGCCACGAAGACCGTGCGATCTGCGCGGGTCCCGTAGGGGAGATGCATGGATCCGAGGAGATCCCTACGAGATCAGGGCGGTCCGTGACGAAGACCCCACGATCGCAGGGAAGGCGTATGCCTTCCTGCGGAGGTTCCGACCCCTCTTTTCGCGCTGAGTGAATCTGGGTCCCCATGGGGACCCAGAACCGTGGTCACGTGTTTGTAACCGTGGAGGAAGCGTGGAAGCCGTGACGTCTCCCTCACGTCACCCGCGCACTTCCCGGCGTCTTCGTGACGGGCACGGTCCCCGACGAGGTGAGTTCGCAGTAATGGCCACTATGCGTAGGTAAGTGCGAACGCACCCCCGTGCCCGCCCGGACCTCTGCCGTCTCCTCGAAACTCGGCCTTTTCGGAGGCGGCCACAGCCTGCCAGGGTCGTCTCCGAAAAGGCCGCGTCCCTTCGGCGTCCGGGCGCCAGCCGGCGACGGCCCCGTCCCTCAGGCGTCCGCTCCCCCGCTCAGACCAGCACCGCGCCGCCGGTGACGTCGAGGACGGCGCCGGTGATCCAGGCGGCCTGGTCGGAGGCGAGGAACGCGACCGCGGCGGCCACGTCGGCGGGCGTGCCGAGCCGGCGCAGGGGATGGTGGTCGGCCATCGCCTGCCGCTGAGCGGCGGGGATGCGGGCGCGGTTGCCTGCGGTGAGGATGGTCTCGGGGGCGAGGCAGTTCGCTCGGACTCCGTGCGGTCCGGCTTGCGCCGCGACCTGCTGGGTCAGCAGCGCGATCGCGGCCTTCGCCGCGCCGTAGGGCACGGGCGCGCGGCCGTCGGCCCGGCGGCCGGCGGAGGAGCCGATGGTGATGATGTTGCCGCGGCCGCGTTGCTTCATGCCCGGCAGGAAGCACCTGATGGTGAGGAACGTCGCCAGCAGGTTGCCGTCGATGGTGGCGCGCCAGCCAGCTTCGCTGATCTCCTCCAGCGGCCCGACGGGGGTGAAGCTGCCGCCGGCATTGGCGACGAGGACATCGACCGGGCCGAGCGCGTCCTCGACGCTTTGACGGATCCGGTCGAGATCGTCGCTCGAGGTGACGTCGCCGTTGACGGCGACGGCGGTGCCGCCCGCTGCCGTGATCTCCTCGGCGACGGCGGCCGTGGCCGTCTCGTCGCGGCCGTGGACGGCGACGGCGACGCCCTGCCGGGCGAGCTCGCCGGCGATCGCGGCGCCGATGCCCCGCGAGCTTCCGGTGACCAGCGCGACGCGGCCGGCCGGCGAGCTCGCCGCGGCTGCCACGGGGTCGGTGCTCGTCTCCTCGGCGGCGTGGCCTTGAGGTGAGTTGGCTGGCGGTGGGTTCATCGATTGCTCCGGGGGTCGGTGGGGTTCTCCTGCGAAATTGGCCGCGGCCAGACGAGCCGGTAGAGGGCCGGCATCGCGACGAGGTGATGGGCGCGCAGGTTGGCCTGCACGTAGCCGCGGAACGACGGCTTCAGGAACTGGGCGGCGGCGAGTCGCGGCAGACCGATGTCCCAGCGGGCGTGGTTGACCATCAGGTGGTCCGATTCACCGGTGGGGACCAGCAGGGTCGAGTTGTCCAGCCCAGTCTCGGCGGCGTACCAGGCGGCCAGGTGCTCCCACAGCGAAAGGGCGACCGAGAGGTCGACCTCGTCGTCGGCTGCGGCGAAGTGGTTGAAGAGGAAGAGGCCCTGGCGCGTGCGGTCGACCGGCCCGAGAAAGCGGGCGCAGCGGGCCGCCATCACCTGGACGCTGCCCGCATCGTTCGCCGCGGCCGGCATGCGCGCGATCGGCGGCGCGTCCCGCACCGTGGCGAGGAGCTCCGGCGATGCCGTCTCGACCAGGACCGCGACGTCGAAGCGCGCCGGTCGCGACACCTCCCTGCCGACCGGGGCGATCAGCACCGCGCGATAGACGCTCACCCGCAGCACCTCGGGCAGCATCCGCGCCTCCTCGGCAAGGGCCGAGAGCTGGGCAAGCAGCGCCGATCGCGCCGGGTCGCGGCGCACTAACGGTGGGCCGCTCGGCGGCGCGACCGACGCCGCGATGTAGAGCAACCCCGTTCGCGGCGGCTCAGCGAGCGCCGGAGGGGCGTACCTCGGATCTGGATTCCTGATGCGAAGCTCCATTTCCCGAAGAACGTTAGATATCGAAGCATTAAATGTCAAACGCTTCGATAGCTAACGAGTCTCGCTAGGCTCTCCACATGCCCGCCCCGACCACGCCGCCGCTCGGCCTGCAGCTGGCCACCACCGCGAAGGCAGCTCGTCGCGCCTTCGACGAGGTGCTCACCGCAGCCGGTGGGTCGCTGTCGGCCTGGCTCATCCTGATCTCGGTCAAGAGCCGCGACCTCGGCAACCAACGCGACCTCGCCGCCGCGGTCGGCATCACCAGCGCCACCCTGACCCACCACCTGAACGCGATGGAGGCCGAAGGCCTCCTGGTCCGCCGCCGCGACCCGGACAACCGGCGCATCCAGCACGTCACCCTCACCACGGCGGGCGAGGACCTGTTTCACCGCCTCCGCGACGCCGCCCTCGCCTTCGACCGCCGGCTGCGAAACGGATTAACCGAGGCCGAGATCGACTCGCTCACCGTCCTGCTCCAGCGCCTCCACGCCAACGTGGCCGAGACCCCGCCCGCCGCGGCCGGCGGCGATCGCCCGCGCCGCTGAGCGCCGGCGCCCGCGACGCTTGCCCGCCGCCGTGCCGGGTGTGAGAATGCCGCGGTGCTCTCGTCCCTGGTCAAGCGCCTGGCGCCGCTCGCCTGCGCCCTCGTTCCCCTCCTGACGCCCAGTCCGGCCGGGGCGGCGACGACCTTCGCGCCCAATCGCTTCGACGACCCGCTCGTCCCGGCGAAGTCCTGCACGCCGCCGGTCCCGGTCAACGGCTGCTCGCTGCGCGGGGCGATCGAATCGGCGCAGGCCGGCGACACGGTCCAGCTCGGCGCCGGCACCTACACCCTCGAACGCGGCTCGCTGAAGCTGCCGAAGGCGATCACGATCGTCGGCGCCGGCCCCGCCGCGACGACGATCCGCCAGACCGGCCTCGACCGCGTGATCCAGATCGAAAACCAGGCCGGGCTGACGATGAGCGGGGTCACGATCACCGGTGGCCACCTGGTCGGCCAGACCGGGACCAACGGGCCGAGCGCCGGCGCCGACGGCGGAGAAGGCGAAGGCGTCTACGGGGCCGGCATCAACGCCGGCGGCGCGGTCACTCTCACCGACGTCGTCGTCACCGGCAACCAGGAGTTCGGCGGCGATGGCGGTGCCGGGGCGGCCGGGACCTCGGAACCGGGTGGCAAAGGCGGCAGGGGTGGCTACGCCGACGGCGCCGGGATCGACGGCGGCAGCTCGTTGACGTTGGTGCGGGTGACGGTGTCGGGCAACACCGCCCAAGGTGGCGACGGCGGCGCCGGAGGAAGCGGCGGATCGACCGCCGCCGGAGGCGCCGGCGGTCCCTCGGGATCCGCCGGCGGAGTCGGCGTCAGCATGGGGACGACCTCGTCGTCGACCATCGTCGACAGCACCATCTCCGGCAACCACGGCGCCTCCGGCAAAGGTGGCAAGGGCGGCCTCGGGGGGGCGATCTCCGGCGTCGGCGGCAAAGGCGGCCAGGGGGAAGCCTCCGAGGGCGGCGGGCTCTTCTCCAACGGCACCGTGAAGCTCACCAACGTCACCTTCAACGGCAACTCGGCGGGCGGTGGCGACGGCGGCGAAGGCGGCGCCGCCCGGGCCGCGAGCTTCCCGACCGTGGGCGGTGCCGGCGGAACGGGTTGGGGCGGCGCCGGCGGCGCGACCGCCCTGATGAACGAAGCCGACGCTCAGTTCGCCTCGGTCACCATCGACGGCAACGAAGCCGGCGCCGGCGCCACCGGCAAAGGCGGCTCGGGCAGCGACGGGGGCGCGACCGGCGCGACCGGCGCCACGGTCGCGCCCAGCGGCGGCGACGTCTTCGTCTACGGCATCGCCGGCGCGACCCTGACGATCCGCGACACGATCGTCGCCGACGGCACCGCCCCCGGCGGCACCGGCGACTGCGAGGTCGGCGGCACCGGCGTGCTGCTCAGCGCCGGACACAACCTCGAGGACCACCACCAGTGCATCGCCGTCGCCAAAGCCGGCGACCTGTCCAACACTCCCGCCGGCCTCGGCCCGCTCGCCGGCAACGGCGGCTCGACCGAGACGATGGCCCTGCAGGCCGGCAGCGCGGCGATCGGCGCGGGCGAACCGGGCTGCGTCGACGCGGCCGGCAAACCGCTCGCCACCGACCAGCGCAGCCTCCCCCGCTTCTCGCCCTGCGACATCGGCGCCTTCCAGGTGCAGCCGATCCCGCCCGGCCCCGGGCCGTCGGCGGGGAACCCGCCCAGCCCGTCGCCGCAGCCCGCCTCGACGCCGGTGCTGAGCCGGCTGGCGCTCGCGCCCGCCAAGGTCCGGGCGGGCAAGAAGGAGACGATCACCTTCGACCTGAACGTCCCCGCCCACGTCAGCTTCGCGCTCGAACGGCGCCGCCCCGGCACCCTGGTCGGCGGCAAGTGCGCCGCCCGCTCGGCCCGACGCGCGCGGGGCAAGGCCTGCTCGCGCTGGGCCAAGGCCGGCGGCGCCCCACCGGCCTCCGAGGGGCGGGCCGGTGCGAACTCGCTCTCCTGGACCCCCCGCCACCTCGCCCCCGGCAGGTACCGGTTGACCGCCACCCCCGCGGGCGGCACCGCCGACTCCAAGGCCTTCACCGCCTCCGCCGCGAAGCGGGCGAAGGGCCCGTCGGGTAGCTGACGACGTCTCGCCGCCGCGCTCAGATCACGACCAGGATCGTCCCCATGATCAGCAGCGCCGCGCCGAGCAGCCGGCTCGTTTCCAACGGCCTGGGCGGCAGCCCGAATAGGCCGGCGCGGTCGATCGCCAAGGAGGCGAGCATCTGCCCGGTGATCCCCGCGGCGACCACGATCCCGGCACCGAACTCGCCGATCAGGATCAGGGAGGCGAGGGCGTTGACGGCCCCGTAGAGGCCGCCGGTCAGGTAGGGCGGTCGGACCCGTGAGACCGCGGCGATGCTGCCGACCGAGCGGGTCGCGACCAGGGCGACGCCGATCAGGAACCCGCCCGAGACGAAGGTCAGGAAGGCCGAGGAGACCTGGCCCGTGGTCTTCGCGATCTCCGAGTTGATCGGATTCTGGAGGCCGATCAAGGCCCCGCCGAGGATGATCGCCGCCAACGGCAAGAGCGAGCGTCCGGCCGGCGCGCCGGGAGTCCGCCGCGGCAGGCCGGCGACCAGGTAGGTGCCCGCGAGGACGCCGAGCGCTCCCAGCGCGATGGCGGCGCGAAACGGCCGCGGGTCAACTTCGAACCAACCGTTCGCGTCGATCAGGACCGAGACCGTGAGCTGTCCGGTGACCGTCCCCGCGGCGATCCCGCTGGCCCCGATCGAGCGCACGACGACGAGCGCGGAGAGGACGTAGAAGGAGCCCAGGAAGCCGTTGCAGCCGTGCCACCAGTCCGACCCGAGGCGAGCGATCCCGGCCATCTCGCCGGCAATGAGGCAGGCGACCGCGAGCACCAGGGTGCCGACCGCGTAGCTGACGAAGGCGGCGCCGATCGGCCCCGTGAAGCGGGAGAGGCCCCTGTTGACCGGAGCCTGAAGCGCGAGCTGCGCGCCGCTCAGGCCCATCAGGATCGCAGCGACGGCCGAATTCACCCAGGTCTCAGACGGCCTCGACGACGACCGCGAGCCCCTGCCCGACGCCGATGCAGAGCGCCGCCAGCCCGTAGCGACCGCCGCTCTCCTTCAGCTCGTGGGCGACGCGGCCGAGGACCCGGGCGCCGGAGGCGCCGAGCGGGTGCCCGACCGCGATCGCCCCGCCGCGCACGTTCACCTTCGCCGGGTCGAGGTCGGGCCAGCCCCGCAGGCAGGCGAGCGACTGGGAGGCGAAGGCCTCGTTCAGCTCGACCGCGTCGATCTGCGACCAGCCGATCCCGGCGCGATCGAGAGCCGCGTTCGCGGCCTCGACCGGCGCGATGCCGAAGACGTCGGGGTCGACGCCGTGGACTCCCCGCGCGACGATGCGCGCCAGCGGCTCCCGACCGATCTGCTCGGCCGCCGCCTCGGAGCCGAGGAGGACGGCCGCGGCGCCGTCGTTCAGCGGCGAGGAGTTGCCGGCGGTGACGGTGCCGCCCTCGACGAAGGCCGGCCGCAGCTTGGCCAGCTGCTCGAGCGAGGTGTCGGCGCGGATCCCCTCGTCGCGCTCCAGGTTCACCCCCGCCAGGGGCACGACCTCGCGCATCACACCGGCCTCGTAGGCCGCCGCCGCGAGCCGGTGGCTGCGCAGGGCGAACTCGTCCTGCGCCTCGCGGGAGATGTCATAGATCTGCGCCAGCTTCTCGGCCGATTCGCCGAGGCTGATCGTCCACTGCTCTGGCATCTCCGGGTTGACCAGGCGCCAACCGAGGGTCGTGCTGACGAGCGCGGCGTCGCCGGCGGGGAACCCGCGCTCGGGCTTGCGCACGACCCATGGAGCACGGCTCATCGACTCGACCCCGCCGGTCAGGACGAGGTCTGCATCGCCGGTCTCGATCGCCCGCGAGCCCGCGATCGCCGCCTCGAGGCTCGACCCGCAGAGGCGGTTGACCGTGGCGCCGGGGACCGAGGTCGGCAGGCCGGCGAGGAGGACGGCCATCCGGGCGACGTCGCGGTTCTCCTCGCCGGCGCCGTTGGCGTTGCCGAGGATCACGTCGTCGATCGCCGCCGGGTCGAGCTCGGGGACGCGGGCGAGGAGGCTGCCGATGACGGCGGCGGCGAGGTCGTCGGGGCGGACGCCGGAGAGCGCCCCGCCGTAGCGGCCGAAGGGGGTGCGGACGGCCTCGTAGAGGAACGCCGGCCTGTTCATCTCGCGCTCAACCCCCGCAGCGCCTCGAGCTCCTCCGCCTCCGGCGCCGCCGTGCGGCGGACCTCGGCGGCGACCCGGAGCTCCCAGCCGGTGGCCTCGCGCACCGCCTCGACGCTCACCTGCGGATGGAGCTCGGTCAGGGTCAGCTCCTTCGTCTCGGGATCGGGCTCGAGCAGGCAGAGGTCGGTGACCACCGCGGTCGGGCCGCGGCCGCGGAAGCCGAGGCGCGCCCGGTCGTCGGGCGCGTCGCCGAAGCCGACGGTGGTGCGGAAGTCGAGGCGCTCGACGAAGCTGCGCCTGCCGTGCGGGATCACGACGACGACCTCTCCGCAGCTCGCGGCGATCTCGGGCGCCCCGCCGGCCCCGGGCAGGCGGGTCTTCGGCGCCTCGTAGGGACCGATCACGGTCGAGTTCAGGTTCCCGCGGCGATCGATCTGCGCGGCGCCGAGGAAGGCGACGTCGATCCTCCCCGGCCCGATCCAGTAGTTGAACATCTCCGGCACCGCGACGACGGCGTCGGCGGTCTCGGCGAGCTCCCCGTCGCCGATCGAGAGCGGCACGTGGCGAGGCTTGGCGCCGATCGTCCCGGACTCGTAGATCAGCACCAGCTCGGGGTTGTAGAGCCGGCGGGCGAGGATCGCCGCGGTCGAGGGACGGCCGACGCCGATGAAGACCGAGCGGGCCTCGCGGAGCAGTCGCGCCGCGGCGATCGTCTGGACCTCCGCCGCGGTGGCCGGCGCGCTCATCGATCTCCCCCGCCGGCGATCACGTGCTCCTCCATCCAGGCGAGGAAGGCGTCGCGGTCGCGGGCGATCGCGTCCCAGGCTTTGTAGAAGTCGTTGTCGCGCTCGGTGATCCCGAGGCTGTAGGAGGGATGGGCGCCGGAGGGCGCCACCGCGACGGCGTCGAGGACCCAACCGGGGATGATCACCCCGCCGGGGCGGGGCTCGAGGCGGTCGACCAATCGCTCGACCGTGACCAGGCTCCGCCGGGCGCCGAGCACCGCCTCCTTCTGGACGCCCGGGATCCCCCAGAGCTGGACGTTGCCGTCGCGATCGGCCTCCTGGGCGTGGACCACCGCGACGTCGAGATCGAGGGCCGGCACCGCGGTCAGCTCCTCGCCGGTGAACGGGCACTCGATCGTCGCGACCCGGGTGTGCCGCATCAGGTCGGTGCCCCGGTAGCCGCGCAGGACGGCGAAGGGCAGGCCGGATGCGGCGGCGGCGAAGCGGTTGGCCATGCCGGCGTGGCTGTGCTCTTCGACCTCGATCGGATGCGGCCAGCCGTTCTCGATCGCGTCGCGAAAGCGATGCAGGGAGCCGACCCCGGGGTTGCCGCCGTAGGAGAAGACCAGCCTGCGGGCGCAGCCCATGCCGATCATCTGGTCGTAGAGGAGGTCCGGCGTCATCCGCACCAGGGTCAGGTCGCGACGCCGCTGTCGGATCAGCTCGTGGCCCGCGGCAAACGGGATCAGGTGGGTGAAGCCCTCGAGCGCGACGGTGTCGCCGTCGCGTACCAGATCGGCGATCGCCTCCGAGAGGCTCTTCGGCGCGCTCATCGCACACTTCCCATCTGTACGTATAGTGAACATCTAAACACTATGCGTACGATATCGAGATGAGCCCCGACGACGCCCCGCGGTCCCAGGTGTTCGTGCAGTCGCTCGAGCGCGGGCTCGCCGTGATCCGCGCCTTCGATGACGAGCATCGCGAGATGCGGCTCACCGAGGTCGCCGAGCGCGCCGACCTGACCCGCGCGGCAGCCCGCCGCTTCCTCTTGACCCTGGTCGAGCTCGGCTACGTCCGCCAGGACGGCGATCGCTTCAGCCTCCGGCCGCGGGTGCTCGACCTCGGCTACTCCTACCTCGCCGGCCTGAGCTTCCAGGAGATCGCCCAACCTCATATGGAGAGCCTCGTCCGCGAGGTCGAGGAGTCCTCCTCGATCTCGGTCCTCGACGACACCGAGATCATCTATGTGGTCCGTGTGCCGACCCGGCGAATCATGACGATCACCCTTGCCGTCGGCACCCGGCTGCCCGCCTACGCGACCTCGATGGGCCGCGTGCTGCTCGCGGCGCTGTCCGACGAGGAGCTCGACGCGCGCCTGCGTCGGATCACCCTGCGCAAGCTCACCCCGCACACGATCGGCTCGAAGAAGGAGCTGCGGGCGAGGATCGAGCGGGTCCGCGCACAGGGCTTCGCGATGGTCGACCAGGAGCTCGAGGAGGGGCTGCGCTCCGCCGCGGTGCCGATCGTCGACGCCGACGGAACCACCGCGGCGCTCAACGTCTCGGTCCACGCCAGCCGTGCCGGCATGAGCGACCTGCGGAACCGATTCCTGCCCAAGGTTCTGACGACGGCGAAAGCGATCGAAGCCGAAGTCCGCAGGGGCGCCGGCGGCGTCTGAACGACATCTACGCCAAACTTGTCCCTCGCGCTCTGCGATCGGCGCCCGATCTTCATCCGCTCGAGCGAACGTTCCGGCGTGATCGAGAAATCCTTGCCGCGAAAAATGATCGGGCTGTCCGAAGGCCAGACGAATGATCCGCGGTGCCCGTTGGCGGCGGTCGCGAGGCCGAGGGCCGGCGGCGAGAGGGTCCCGTGCGTGGGAGCGTCGCCTCCCAGGCCCGCGGCCGCGCCGGAGTCGATCGCTCAGCCGCTAGATGAGCAGCTCCACGGGGGTGCGAGGGTGGCGTGGGTGGTTGGGCTGGCGGCTGGGCGAGGGTTCGGGCCGGAGTGGTCCGGGCCGGACCGATCGGGGCTCCGGCGTCCCGGGCGTCCCGGAGGCGACCCGGGCAGGCTGTGGCCGCCTCCGGGACGCCCGGGACGGAGGCCTTCAGGAGGGACACTGGCGCAGGGACGGGTGCGTGGCGGGGAGGTCCGGGAGCTCGGCGTCTCCGTGACGGGGACAGAAGAAAGCGACGTCTCCGTGACGGAGCCGACGAAAGACGCCACGAAGACCGTGCGATCTGCGCGGTTCCCGTCCGGGAGATGCATGGATCCGAGGAGATCCCTACGAGATCAGGGCGGTCCGTGACGAAGCCTCCACGATCGCAGGGAAGGCGTATCCCTTCACGGGGAGGTTCGAGGTCCCCGTCCCGCGCTGCGTGGATCCACCACACCATGGTGGGGTCAGACCGTGGTCACGTGTTTGTAACGGTGCAAGAAGCGTGGAACATGCAACGTCTCCCGCACGTCACCCGCGCACTTCCCGGCGTCTTCCTCACGGACCCCGCGGCACCCTCCCTCCGCTGTTCCTTATGCCGGAATGGTGGGCATAAGGAACAGCGGAGGGAGGACGGGCGTGTCCGCCATCCCCTCATGACCCGGCCTTTTCGGAGGCGGCCACAGCCTGCCAGGGTCGCCTCCGAAAAGGCCGGGTCCCTTTCGGCATCCGGGCGCCAGCCGGCGGCGGCCCCGTCCCCCAGCACCCCTAAGCCGCGTACAGCTCCTCGATCTCTTTCTCGTGCTTCTCGGTCACCACGGCCCGCTTGACCTTCAGCGTCGGCGTCAGCTCGCCGTCCTCCTGGCTCAGGTCACGGGGGAGGATGGCGACCTTCTTCACCTGCTCGACGCGGGCGAATTTCTTGTTGATCTCCTCGACGTGGTCTTCGACCACCTTGCGGATCTCCGGGTTCGTCGCCAGTTGGGCCGGGTCCTCGGGGAGGCCATGGTCCTTAGCGTAGGCCACGGCTTCTTCGGGGTCGAGGGTGACCAGCGCGACCAGGTAGGGCCGGCGGTCGCCGACCACCACGCACTGGGAGACCAACTGGTGCTGGCGGATCTCCGCCTCGAGGTTGGCCGGGGTGATGTTCTTGCCGCCCGCGGTGATGATGATGTCCTTTTTGCGGCCGGTGATCTTGATGAAGCCTTCCGCGTCGATCTCGCCGATGTCGCCGGTGTGGAGCCAGCCGTCGACGATCGTCTCGGCAGTCGCCTCGGGGTTCTTGTGGTAGCCCTGGAAGACGTTCGGGCCCTTGACCAGGATCTCGCCGTCGTCGGCGATCTTCACCTCGCAGCCGGGGAACGGCTTGCCGATCGTGCCGAACTTGAACTCCTCCTCGGTGGCGACGGTGGCCGCGGTCGAGGTCTCGGTCATCCCCCAGCCCTCGACCACGAAGACCCCGGCGGCGTCGAAGAAGCGCAGGATGTCGGGGTTGATCGGCGCCGCGCCGGAGACCGCGAGGCGCAGGTTGCCGCCGAACAGGCCGCGGATCTTGGAGAGCACCTGCTTGTCGGCGAAGGCGTACTCGCGCTGCAGCAGCCAACTCGGCTGCTTGCCCGCGCGCTCGGTCTCGCGCATCCGCTTGCCGGTCTTGATCGACCAGT
The DNA here is from genome assembly GCA_018268575.1 of Actinomycetota bacterium. Lineage (GTDB taxonomy): Bacteria > Actinomycetota > Thermoleophilia > Solirubrobacterales > 70-9 > VAYN01. The sequence continues at coordinate 86,652 of JAFDWF010000066.1, read as the reverse complement.
CGAAGATCACTTTTTTCAGGCCGCCGGCTTTCTCCATGCCGCTGTTGGCGGCGGTGTAGATCTTCTCGAAGATGCGCGGCACCGAGGGGAAGTAGGTCGGTTTTAGTTCGCCGAGGTTGGGGACGATCTTGTTCGGGTCGCCCTCCCAGTAGGCGATCGTGGCGCCGAGGTCGAAGCTGCCGAGCTGGATCAGCAGGGCGAAGGAGTGGGCGAGCGGCAGGTAGAGGTAGGCGACGTCTTCCTCCTCGATCACGCTGGTCGCGTTGACCATGTCGAGCATCGAGCGGTAGTTGCCGTGGCTGATGATGCAGCCCTTCGGCGGCCCGGTCGTGCCCGAGGTGTAGATGAAGGTGCAGATGTCCTCGCGGGTGACAGCGTCCATCCGCTGCTGGAGGACCGCTTCGTCGACGGCGCCGCCCTTTTGCGCCAGCGCGTCCATCGAGATCACGTCCTCGGCGTCGCCGACCATCATCACCACGTGCTCGAGCGCCGGGAGGGAGGCGCGGACCTCGCGCATCTTCGCCAGCTGCTCCTCGTTCTCGACCACGACCACCTTCGCGTCGGAGTTCTCCAGCACGTAGGCGCACTCCTCGGGCGAGTTGGTCTGGTAGATCGGCACCACCGTGGCGCCGATCGACAGCGCGGCGAAGTCGAAGTAGGTCCACTCCGGGCGCGTGTTGGCGAGGATCGAGACGCGGTCGCCTTTCTCCACCCCTAAGGCGACCAGGCCGAGGGAGAGCGGCCTGACGATCTCCAGCACCTGCTGGAAGCTGCGGTCGACCCAGGCGCCGCCGTCTTTGTAGCGCAGCGCGGGTTTGGCGCCGTAGCGTTCCGCCGCCCGGACCAAAAGGTCCGCCAGCGTCTTCGAATCGGTCCCCCTCCCCTCCATCGCGGAGGAGTCTATTCAGTGCGGCGCATCAGTGGCCAGTTTTCCTTGCTGGACGGCCGCCAGATTGCGCAGCGAGAGCTCGAACAGGGTCCTGTCGATGCGCCCGTGGAAGATCGGGATGCCCATCTGGACGCAGCGGCCGATCACCTCCTGCTCATCCATGTTCAGCTGGTCGGCGAGCTCGTCCGGCGTCAGATGGTTGGCCACGGGTGGGACCTCCTATGTCGAAAGAACTGGGTAGTTCTTCCTACCCCCGTCGGCCGCCGCTGTCAACGGCTTTTTACGGAGGGTGGGAGATGCCCGCGGTCGCGGCTCGTGATAATGGGTCGATGCCCACCGCCACCAGGCCCCCCGAGCAGCCCGAGGTCCCCCAGCGCCCGATGCCGCGGCGCGGGCGCGCCTGGGTGGTCCTGGTCCTGGCGCTGGGGCTCTTCGCGCTCGGCTACGCCCTGGTCAACATCGCGACCCAGAAGCCGAACAAGAACACCGTCCACATCGAAGGCGTCGAAACTGCGCAGCGCCTCTTCGGCGGGGTGCCGCAGGAAGGCGCGCGGCTGGGCTCCGAAAACGCGCCGGTCACGGTCCAGGTCTTCGCCGACGAGCAGAGCTCGCTCTGCCGCGAAGGGTTCCTCTCGACGATCCCCGAACTGACCGAAAAGTACGCCCGCCCGGGCTCGGTCAAGTTCCTCTACCGCCACTACTCGAACTCCGAAAACGAAATCGAGTACGGCTTCTACGGCACCGAAGCGGCGGCGGAGCAGGGCTACGGCTGGCAGTACGTCTACCTCTTCTTCGAAAACCAGGAAGAAGCTGACCGCTTCGGTGTCTCCGAAGCGGAAAACCGCCGCTCGGGATTGCGCCAGAACTTCCTCGACTCGGTCGCGGGCGGGGTCGAGGAACTCGAAGAGAACGAATGGGAAGAGGCCTTCGAAAAAGGCAAGATCGAAGGCAGCGCGATGGAAAAGAGCCTTCGCGCGCAGGAGGAACTCGGCTCCAAGCTCGGCATCCGCTACGGCCTCGCGATGGTGATCGAGGGTCCGAAGGGCAACGAAACCCTGCAGGAAAACCCGACGCTGAAGGAAGTCGAAGCAGCGATCGAAAAGGTGTCGTAGGCATCACCGCGGCCGTCGGCGGCACGCCTTCCACGCGGGCCATCTTCTCCACCCCGCATGGTGCGCAGGGGTTGACCGGGGGGACGGCGGTCGGCGAGACTCGAGCGGAGGCAGGGCCAGATAGGAGGTCCGAGATGAAGTACTACGTCAGCGCCCGACCGGGCTCGATGCCGCCTCCGCCCGAGGTGTTCGATGCGGCATTTGCCTGGCTGGACGGGAAGGTCGAAGACGGCACCTTCGACTGCGTCTACGGGTTCCTCGGCGGAGGTGGCTTCAGCGTCACCAACGCCGACTCCCACGAGGAGGTCCTGAGGTTGATGGCCGAGTTCCCGCTGTTCGGCTTCTCCGAATGGGAGGTGCAGCCGCTGCTCGAGCTCGGCGCCGAGCGGGAGACGATACGGGCAAAACTCGTCGAGGCCCAGATGGCGATGGGGGGTTGAGCCGATGACCCTTGCACGGGTGGTGACCTTCGACGGCGTGAGCCCGTCGCGGGTCGAGGAGATGAAGGCAAGGATGGCCGAGGGCCGCCCCGACGACATCCCCGCGACGGAGATCGTGATGCTCTACGACGCCGACGCGGAGAGGTCCGAGGTGATCCTCTTCTTCGACAGCGAGGAGGACTACGAGCAGGCCGACCAGGTATTGGGTGCGATGCCGGCCGATGAGACGCCCGGCACCCGCACGGCCGTCGGCCGCTACGAAGTCGCGGTCCGCGAGACCGCCTGAGGGAACGAACCGCCGCAGATCGCTCGCCGAGCGGTCTGCGGCAAGTCGCACCACCGGTGGGGCAGCGAAAGGCCGACCGAGCCCCGTCAATCCGACCGCGGGCGACCTTCCGGACCCTTGATCACGCCGCCTTCGTGTTCTGGCATGCGGTCGGGTGCCTCATCGACCGATCCTCGCGCTGGGTGCGCTGTCATTGGTCCAGGATCGCGCCTTAGAGCCCCTTTCAGAATGCCGCGTGCGTGGATGGCGAGCGCCGGACCAAGCGGGGCAAGGACGCAGGCCGGCCGAATAGCAGCGCTATTCGGCCGGCCGAGGACGCCGCACCGCGCAGTGTGTCTGCCGCCGTCAGACGTGTGCGGGGCATTCTGAAAGGGACTCTTAAGGGCTCACACCGATCGGTGCCTCGTCTCGGGGCGTCCGAGCAAGCCCGCGAAGGGCCGCATGGCGTACGGTCGCGCACATCGCAGTGTGTATCCTGATGTGTATGAGGACCAACATCGAGATCGACGATGAGGTCATCGCCGAGGCCCAGGAATTGATCGGGGCCCGCACCAAGCGCGAGACCGTCGACACGGCACTGCGGGAGCTGGTCGCCCGCCATCGCCGCCTCGGCATCCTCGACCTGCGCGGCAGGGTGCGCTGGGAGGGCGACCTTGCCGAGAGTCGCCGCGCCCGCTGAGCGGCGATGATCGTCGTCGACACCAGCGTCTGGATCGACGTCCTGAACGAGCGGTCGACCCCGGCCGCGGTGCGTTGCGTCGAGCTGATCGAGGCCGGTGAGCCCGTCGCCCTCACCGACGTCGTCTTCACCGAGATCCTCCAGGGCCTGCGCTCCGAGGAGGAGGCGAGGCTGGTCGAAGAGCATCTGCGGGCCTTCCCCGTCCTCCGGCTCGACGGCCTCGAAGATTTCGCCCTGGCGGCCGAGCTCTACCGTGTGGCCAGGGCGGCGGGGACGACGATCCGAAAGACGCTCGACTGCCTGATCGCCGCGCCCTGCGTACGCACGGGGGCGCCGCTCCTCCACGCCGACGCCGACTTCGACCGGCTCGCGGGATGCACCGCTCTTCGTGTTTACCCGCTCGACTGAGTCCTGACGGAGGAGACGCCGGTCGCCTTGCCTCGAGCGGCCGCCGGATCCGAACGATCATGCCAATCGAGTTCAAGCAACGGAATCACGGGCCGCTGCAAACGGGACCGCAACGCAGAGGCCACCGAACAGCCCCGAAAGCCCCCGAACGGGCTCCCGCGAAGGGCCGCAAACAGCGGGGTTTTCGGCCCTGTTCGCGTCCCTTCGCGGCGGTCCAACCAATCGGGGCGCCCGGATTTGAAACGCGGGGAACCTCGTCAGGGAGGACGTTTCCGCTGCAAATAGATGGTTTGAGGTTCTCTCAGATGGTCTGAGATTCGCTCAGAATGGAGCTACGAACGGAGCTACGGGCGTGGATCGTGCCCTACTCCGTGGCGCCCTTCGAGCGCTCCTGCTCAGAGCCGCGGGGCTTAGCCTCCGCCTCGGTTCGGGGGTCGGCCGGAAGCCCGTCCCAGGTTTCTTCGCCCAGTACGGCAGGCTGCTCGTCCGCCGGCAGGTGCCTTTCGAAGATCGCCAGCGTCTCGCCGAGCCCGGTGGCCGCCGGGGCGATGATCCCGTGCATCTCGAGCTGGTGGGCGGCGAGGCCGACCTGTTGGCAAGCTTCGTAGTCACCGACGGCGCCGGTCACGTCCGCGAGGGAGAGGCCGACGGTGGCCCGGTTGCCCTCGTCACGCAGGTCGAGGACGTTGCTGATCGCGAGTTCGCAGGTGACCACCTTCCGCGGCCCGACCATCTCCGGCTTCATGCCCTCGGTCGGCTCGACCAGGTGACGATAGGCCTCGACGACGACCGACTCGATCGGCCTCCCGAGATAGAGGACGGGGTAGGCGCCTTCGGGACCCCAGCGACCACCGGAGGCGTTGCCGCTGAGAGGACGCTGGCGAGGCGAGCAGTGACGATGGAACGTGCCGCGGACCATGACGGCCCCCGCATTCGACACAGCGACCGCGAGCGAGCGGTCCATATCTACATCGCCCCCGCGGAGAGCCGTTCGACCGCCGCGAGGACCTCCTTGAACCTGCCCTCGGCCAGCATGTCGATCGGCCTCTGCGCGCCGAGCGAGCGGTTGCGCCCGTGTATCCAGATGTCGACGCCCTCGGCCGTGTAGATGTCGCGGAGCTGCTCGACGATGTAGTGGAGCTCCAACAGCCGCTCCTTCGCCTCGCCCTGGGGCCGATGGGCGCCCGAGGCCCAATGTTGAACCTGTCTGATCTTGACCCCGGTGATCTCCGCCACCTCGGCGTTGGTCAGCACCCCCTCACGGAGGTCCGAGACGTACTTCGCATAGAGCCCCGACTCCCCGAGGGGGGCCTCCTTCACTGCCACGACATACCTCACATGTAGATTGATTACCAGATAAACGACGCTTCAGACGACACCCATGATAACATCCCTCGCGACATGAAAGGAGCCTCCCTTGCCTGAGCTGCTGATCCGATCCGGCGCCAACGACCACGAGGTCGTCAGGGATCTGCTCGCCCCCGGGGCCGGCTCGGTCCTCCTGCCGCGGGCGCGGCCACTGATCGACCGTCTCGTCCTCGACGCCCACGTCGCCGCGGCCCGCCCCGAGCTTGCCGAGTCCGCCCGCGACGCCGGCGTGCCGGTGCTCGTCGACCCACTGACGATCTACCTGCAGGGTGAGCTCCGCGAGGCCGACCGGTGGAGCCGCCTCCCCTTCGGCGAGGCACGAAAGCTCGATGCCGCCGAGCTCGCCAACCCCTTCTATGTGCAGAAGCTGGTGGCTGAGGTGGTGGAGTTCGAGGTCGGTCAGGGCGCGACGGCGATCGTCCCGCCCTATCCGTACGTCACCTCCCCCGACGACCCCCACCTCGACATCGCGATCGCCATGCTGCGGGCGACCTCCCGCCACATGGCGCGCAACGGGATCGCCCTGCCGCTGGTGCCGGTCCTCTGTGCCCAGCTTCAGCGGATGGGACCGGAGAAGTCCTGGCGCGAGGGGCTCGACCGCTTCGCCGCTGTCGCCCTCGACCTCGGCCCCGAGGCTCTAGCCGTCTGCCTTTCTCCCGCCGGCTCGCCCCGCACCGACTCCTACAACAAGGTGCTGCGGCTCTTCGCCGCGACCCGGAGGCTCAAGCAGAGCGGCGTCCGCGTCTTCGCCTGGCGTCAGGGCTTCTACGGCCCCGGGCTCGTCGCCGCCGGTATCGACGGCTACGAGACCGGGATCGGGACCAAGGAGCAGGCGAACCTGGCGAGCGCGATCGGCTCCCGCAAGCCGGGTAAGAAAGGCGGTGGCTCCGGCCCGGGGATCTACCTGGAGCCGTTCGGCCGGAGCGTCACCTCGCGGGTCGGTGAGACGCTCCTCGGGCACCGCTCGATGCGCCCGAAGGTGATGTGCGATGACGAGCGCTGTTGCCCGAATGGCGCGGCCAGCACGATCGACCAGCGGCGCCACCACGCGGTACGCACGCGCTCGCGGCAGCTTGCGACGATCGAAAACCAGCCGCACACGCGTTGGCGTCTCCACCAGGTGGAGAAGGAGAGTCGCGCCGCCGTCGACCTCGCCGTCCAGGCCAACGCGGTCCTGAAGGAGGCGAAGGTGCCAGAACAGATCGGCACCCGTGGGTACGAGGCTCTGGCCGGCGTGATGGACTTCTTCCTCGCGTCGATGGAAGAGGCCAGGGCCGCCTGAGCCTCACGCCGAGGTGCCGGGACCGATCCAGTCGTTCACGACGCCGGTCCAATCGGCCTTGCGCAGGGCGGCCCCCGTCCAGACGTCCCAGAAGTCCGGATCGGCACTCATCGGTCGCTCGTCCTCGGGCAGTTCCCGGACCTCCAGCAAGGTCGGCAAGACGGCGGCCCAACCGAGGAGGAGCGCGTGGCGGGTCGGGAGCGAAGGCAGGTCCTCGAGCATGCCGGCCAGGTTGTCGGGGACAAGCTTTCGGACGAGGTTCTGATCCAGATCGTTGACCAGTCGGTGCAGAAGGAAGCTGTTGCACTGGGCGAGGATCGTCGGAGACAGCTCAGATGGACGCTGACTGGCCAACACGAGCCCCAGGCCGAACTTTCTCCCCTCGCGCGCGATCCGCTCGAAGGTTCGCACGCACATCTCGCCCGGCGACTGAAACTCCGCTCCGGGGGGGTGGTATCGAACGAAGGCGTGGGCCTCCTCGAGGACCAGGGCGGTCGGAAGCGCCTTCTTGTGGATGCGTCGATGCCTCTGCAATGCCTCGAAGACCATCCTGCCCATCACCGCGACGACCAGCTCGACCACGTCACTCGGCACGAGTGAGAGATCGACGACCGCGACCGTGGAGTCCTCGCCGGTCCCCAGGTACTCGGCGAGCCACTCTTCCAGGGTCGGCTTCTCGTCGGGGACCAGGATCGGCCGAATACGCTCGTCGGCCAGCAATGAGCGGACCCGCAGCTTGAGGCCGCCTATGAAGCGGGCCGCTTCGTCGTACTCGTTCAACGAGGCGACCGAGTCGAGATGGTCCGCAAGTAGGTCGGCGTCAAACTCCAACGGCAGATCCTCGTTCCCCATAGGGATCTCCGAGGTTGCCGGCAGTACCTCGATCAGCTCCTCCAGTGAGCCGAGGATCGAGTCCAGGTCTGGCTCCGAGAACGCTTCGAAACTCCCTTTGAAGCCGGCGCGTTCGTCCAGCACCCCGTCGATCTGCTCGATCGAGGCCTGCAGCTCGTCCACGCCGATGGCAAGTTCGTCGTAGGCTTCGAGGCTCTCCTTGAGCACCACCAGCGCGTTGCCGAAGCCCTTCACCATCGGGAACTCGGTATAGCTGCGGGGAGTCGCCTTCTTCGCCTTGATCAGGGCAACGTGCCCTTTGCAGAGACGACAGAGCATGTGCTCTTTGCCGACCTCGGCGGGATTTCCGGTGCGCAGGTTTGCGCAGCCCGTCGAAGAGTACGGGCCTCTGAACTTTGGGTGAGGCGAAGGTGACGCTCGACCACTCATGGCTGTTGAGGAGCCAGGCCGGGACTCTCAGCTTCCTCGCGTCGGCGTCCTCGATCGGGGGCACCTGGAACATGCGAAATCCGGGCACGTCCTTGAACGCCTCCCGGTACTCTCCGCTCGGGTCGAGGACGATGAAACGGGCGTTGGGGTTGCCTTTGATTTTTGTCGTCGATTCGCGTTGTTTTCTTGCGGCCTCGAGTGACCAGCGGATCAGTCCGGCGACCGTGCACGACTTGCCCGAGCCAGTGTTCCCGAGGACCGCCAAGTGGCGGCCGAAGAGCTTGTCGGGGTCGATGTGGACCTCGGCGTCGTTGCCGAGGAGAGAGCGCCCGATCACGACCCGTTCGTCGCGGGCGTCGCCGTGAGTGAGAGCTTGCAGTTGGGGACTCGAAGGGAGGGCGACAGGATCGCCGACGGAGGGAAATGCGACGACGCCGCGCCGGAGAACGAATGCGCCTTCGCCGGAACCTTCGGAGCGCTCCAGGGTCCCGACTGGCACGATGGCCATCTTCCGCAGCGGGAAAGGGAGGTCGACGAGGCCGAAGTCCTTCATCCCCGGGCGTTTCGGAAAGCTCGAATGCTCGACTCCGAGCCAGGTGACGATCCCGACGAGGGCGCCTGACTCGTTGGGGACGACGACGAAGCCGTTGAGGCGAGGGAAGCCAACGGGGCTGCCGGTGTTGAGAGCGGTGGTGCGGGGCGCATCGAGCTCCAGGGCGACAGTGATCCTGGCCGGTGAGACCGACTCGACGGCGCCGACGTTGAGTGCCGCCCGGCGGTCGGTAGGCGTGCTTAGCGAGGAGATCGGTTCGCTCACGATCCGTCCGGTCCCGTTGGGGGCTCGCCTTCCTCGACAGTCTCCGCAGGCGTAGGCATGTCTTCCTCGTTCTGCGCGGTTGGCGCCTTGTTCTCGAGCTCGCGGTCGCGGCGAGCCTGCCGCAGCAGAAACTGCTCGGCGCCGGCCTGCGGTAGATAGTTCTCGACCAACGCACGCAGGTCTCCCAAGTGGGGGCCGATCAGGACGCTCGACTGCTCGACCGCGATGTTGGAGAGGAAGCTTTCGATTCTCTGGCCCGGGTCGTCGTAGGAGATGACTAGAAGGTGGGTGGAGCGCAGGGTCAGCATGTCCAGGATGATCCTGTTCACGTGGTCGTCGCCGAATCCGTAGCCGAAGGTGACCAAGACGTTGTTCGGTCGGCACAGGGCGGCGGAGAAGTCGCGGAAAAGCTCGGCGTAGGGAAACTGAAGAGTCTCCACGTCCTTGGCCGCGTTGGGGTAGATGATCAGCCGCTCCAGCGCCTTGTTTGAGCCCGCATCCTCCAGTCCGGGGTCGTTCCCGCCGAACTCCAGTGGTACCCGCCGCAACCTTCCCTCGTCAATTCGCCAGTCCAGCGAACCGTGCAGCTTGCAAAGGCGCATGACGCCCTCCAGATAGCGCGGCTCTCCGCGAATACCCGGAGGGTTGTAGTGGAGGTCGACGTCGAGGCGCGAGGCACGAAATGCAGGTTCGATACTCCCGACGAAACGGTCGAGGACCCTTAGTCCGCCGCGATCGCAACCGAACTCGATCAGGCGGTCATAGTTGGTGGTGAAGACGTTCAGTCGCTCTCGCGACGGTGGTCGGCTGGCGAAGCCGAGGAGGAAGCCGACGAGCATTTGCTCCACCGCTGGGTCATCAGCGCCGGCGGCGACGACCTTCTCGCGGATTGCTTGCTCGGCATTGAGTCCGCGCTTGGCGAAGTCGGCGAGGATCGTATTCAGCTCCTTCCGCCAGGCGAGGGTTCGCGCGGCGTCGGGCTCGATCACTTCGAGACCGGCCAGAAGCGCCAATGCGCTTCGCAGTTGGTCCTCGATGTTCGCTTCGCCACGGCCACAGGCCTTCGCCAGCTTCGCCGCATGGACATCGACCTCGCTCGCTCCGTCGGTTTGCATCGTGACGGTGCTCATGTCGAGGCCCTCTGCGCCCAGTGAGCCCGCCACGGCGATCCCGAGCCCACTTCCGATCAGGAGCGAAAGATGCTCGGCGCCGGCGAGTGCCGTGAGCCATGAGCGGATCGCCTCGGCATGATCGGCGATATGGGCCGCGTCGGCCAATTTCGTGTCATGTGCCTGGATTCGGAGATGATGCGTTCCGAACTTGCCCATCTCAGGAATCCGATCTCTATCGGCCCGCGATTGGCGCCGAGACCACTTGATGTCGTTCGTTTAGTCGGGAGTCTGCGCTCATGGGCGCCGAGCCTACTCGTTCGGTACGGCGCCATCCTCTAGCGCCGCTGGATTCATCGGCCTGAAGACGCGCAGCGGGAGCTCGGCGTCGAAGGGCGGAGCTGCATCCACTCCTGGCGTAGGACCCACTCGCGCGAGGCGCCGTCAAGTTCGCCGTATGCCCGATGCACCAGATCCCTCGTCGTCGGGGAGGCCATGTGCCGTCGGGCTCCATGCAGGACCTGCTTGCCGACTTGACGTAATGCCATTTATCGGGCGAGAGGAGCAGGCCTCTCCTGGGATCAGGCGGAGATCCGTATCGAAGCCCGCTAACTTCGATCCGAGAACCGAAAATGGCCGGGGCGCTGCGACAACAGCCCCCGGCCCGGCACCGAAAGGACGTACCTTCCGATGCAGACCAACCCTATTGGGGGTCGGACGACTGAAGCTGAGGACCACCGCACCGAGCGTGCGGTCCTGTCTCGTGTCGTCGACCTACATCCGACCCATCTGACTCTCGAGGAGCTCCTCCTCGATCAGGGCGCCGAAGACCAAGGTTCGTTGCGCGAGGGCCTCGAACGCGCGATTCGCGACCTGACCGCCGCTGGCCTGCTCCGTCTCGACGGCGAGTCGATCCTTCCCACGCGCGCCGCCCTCCGCGCCGAGGAGATCGCGATATGAGCTTCCGGCACGGTAGATGTCGCGAGAGAGGCACTCCCGCGCAGGTCGATGGCATGACCCAGAAACAGACGGAAATCGTCAGCCATGGGCTCATCCGCGCGTTGATCGGCCACGCCGGGGACCTCCGTCCCATCCACCAGTGCGCCGAACGGAGGCGGGCAATCCGGGAGATGTCCGCGCCCGTCTCTCTCGCGCAGTTTCCTGAGGCCCGAGGAGATGTCCGATGACCCCTCGGTCCGATCGCCGCCCTGCGGCTGAGGATGGGAAATCGGCGGCGGCTGGACGGTTCGGGGAAAACCTTCGGGCGCTCCGGGCGCGGGATCGCATCAGCCAGGAGGAGCTCGCCTCGCGTGCCGACGTGCACCGGACCCAGATCGGCGTGATCGAGAGAGGATCACGTCTGCCGCGACTAGACACCTTGCTGAAGCTCGCGGCCGGCCTCGACGTCGAGCTCTCGGATCTGCTCGCCGGCATCACCTACAGGTGTTCCGCCTATGCACCGGCGTCAGGCGAGTTCGAGATCACCCCCAGAACGCGCCCGAAGCGGGGGGCATCATGAGCTCCGACTTCGCAACGCTCGCGACGATAGTCGTCTGCGAGGGAGACGAGCCGGACCTCGACCGGCTGTGCGACCACCTGAGGGCGGACCGTTTGGAGGTCCTGCCTGCGGCGACCGCGTCCGACGCGCTTCGACTCTGTCGCTACCACCACCCCGACCTGATGGTCCTCGATCTGGCCTTGCCGGACATGGCGGGACCGGAGGTCCTGCGCGCGATCCGCGAGCCGGACGGGATGGAGGCGCCCTTCGATCCGAAGCTGCCGATCATCGTCCTCACCGAGCGTGGCAGGGACACCGATCGGGTGCGAAGTCTCGAACGCGGCGCCGACGACCACGTGCAGAAGCCGTTCCACCACGAGGAGCTGCGGGCACGTATCGCCGCCGTCCTGCGGCGACGTCACAGCCGGGCCGAGGACCCGGTCCGGGTGGGTGAGATCCTCATCGATCCCGCCCGCCGTCGGGTCACGGTCGAGGGCGAGGAGGTCCATCTCTCCCGCAAGGAGTTCACCCTCCTGCGGACGCTCGCGTCCGACCCGACCCGGGTCTTCGGCAAGGACGAACTCCTGCGCGACGTCTGGGGCCTCGACGTGCCGGCAGGGAGGACCCGGACCCTCGACAGTCACGCCAGCCGGCTGCGCAACAAACTCGACCCCGAGGATCGTCGTTTCGTCGTCAATGCCTGGGGAATCGGTTACAAGCTCGTCGAGTCCATCGACGTCGCCCGCTCGGTCGGCGACGACGACGATCAGGAGCCCCGGCGATGAGCGGGCACGAGGAGAGGCGGGTGCGTGTCCGTCTTGACGGACTGCTGACGGAAGACCAGCTGGAGATCGTCTGCGACATCGTGTTCGGTGCGTTGATCGGCTGTGCCGGCGACCTCAAGGTCCTCAACAAGATGCCCGACCCGAAGGGGGCGATCAGGGAGGTCGCCGCCCTCGCCCGGCTCTCCTATTGGCTTGAGATGGGCGAGATGCACGTTCCGGACCGGCTCGCGCGGAAAGTGATGTCGCGGCTGCCGACCGAAATCGACGGGATGAACGAGCGAGCCGAGACGACGGGGGGCGATCCGGCGGCCGAACACGAGGCGATGTGGGCCTTCGTGAACCTTCTTTCGAACTGGCCGGTCGCCGCCGAGGTAGAGGACCCGCCCCGGGTCAGGCGGGCCTTGGTGGACTCGAACGCCGGAGGCGGAAAATGACGGCTGGAAACCACTCATGGGTGCGGCTCGACGGCATCGGCGACGAGCTTCTCGCAGTCCTACGGGAGGAGGCGCACGAATGGCTCGTCGCGAAGGCGGACGACCTTCCGAAGGGCAGCGAGGACACCGACCCGTCGAAACGCGAAGTCGAAGAAGTCGCTGCCCTGGGTCGGCTGTCCTCTGGATTGCGGCGCGGCGAGATCCTCGTGCCCGACCCCATGCTCAGAGAGTTGGCCGCTCGAACGACGAGCGAAACCAGGCGCCTCGACGAGCTCAAGGAGGAGTACGACCGGGTTCGGGCCGAGCACGAGGGTTGGACGGCGCTGTTGGCACATCTCGATGCGGCGCCCCACGCGGGTGCCAGAGAAGACGAGGATCCCGACGCCGAGCCTGAGTCGATCGTCGAGGACGATGACGATCCGGTCGCCTCAGCTCCTGGGGACAGCGTCGAAATCGAGCTCGCGGGGAGGCTGTCGGACGATCAGCTCCGGATCGTCCGCGGCGCGGTGACGGGCACCTTGGCGAGCCGCACGGGTGACCTTCGACATCTGCACACCCGCCAGGATCCCGATCGGGAGCTCAGGGAGATAGCCGCCCTCGCCCGGCTCGCCTTCTGGCTTGAGCGCGGCTCGGTCGAGGTCCCCGACCACGTCGTGCAAGAAGTCGCCGGGGCCCTGGCGGAAGGGGTGGCGGAGATGAACGAGGACGACGAAATCCGCGAGCGCTACGAGGAAGCCGTCGCCGAGGAAGAGGCGGTCGGCGCCCTGGCGGCGATCTTCTCCGACCACCCTCCGGCCGGCTCGTCGGAACCGAGCTCCGAGGCGAGGCCGTGATCCACGACAGGGTCGAGAGTGCGCAGATGGGCGTCCGCTTCTCCCGGAACGCGGTCGAACTGAGGGCGCGGGGGGGATTTACCCAGGAGGAGGTCGCCCTTCGTGCGGGGCTCCACCGGACCGAGGTCAGCCTCCTCGAGCGCCACCAGCGGGTACCCCGGCTCGAAACGATCCTCCGCCTCGCAGGCGGCGTCGACGCCGATCCGTGGGAGCTTCTGGAAGGGCTGGCATGGAACCTCGACCGCGAAGGCCGGGCAGCCCTGGATGCCGAGGGTCACGGGGTCGTCGCGGCGGGCCATGAATCGGTGACCCGGTCGGTGGGGAGCCTTCGTCCGGCCGAGCGCTTCGGGCTCCTGCTGACCCGGGAGCGCCTGCACGCAAGTCGCACCCAGACGGAGGTCGCCGACCTGCTTTCGATCGACCGCGCCGAGCTCAGCCTCTACGAGCGCGGCGGGCGGGACCCTCGGCTCGACAGCATCCTGCAACTCGCCGCCGCCGTGGGGACGGTGCCGGCAGAACTCCTGACCGGGATGCGGTGGATCCCCGGGATCACCGTGATCCATGGGCACTACCACCCGACTTCAGGACGGCCCGGAGAGGCCGTCGATGCCCACTGACGCCAGGCAAAGGGCGGCGGGAGAGCCGACGGCGCTCGTCCGTGACCTCGCAGCCAATCTTCGTAGGTTCCGTGGGGAGGCCGGGCTCGAGGAGGAGGAGCTGGCCGAGGCCGCGGAGATCGGCGTCGAGTTCCTGATCGAGCTGGAAGAAGCCGGCGGCGCGATGCCGGCCATCGGCGTCGTCCTGCGCCTTGCCGGAGCCCTGGGGCGTCGCCCGTCGGAGCTCGTGGCCGGAGTCGAGTGGGTCCCGTTCCAGCTCAAGAAGGGCAAGGGGCGGTTCGAGGTAGTCGAGGACATCGAGCTCGTCGCGGAGATCGCCAGCCTGAAGGAAACCTTCCCCACTCGCACGGGACGACGAGGTGCCGCGAAGCCTGACCAGGCGGGGGGTCCGGGGTGAGCCGCGACGAGAGAAACTGGGGTCTGGGCGAAGAGGGCCGACGGCGACTGGGCGCGAACGTGACGGTCCGGCGTCTGCGGGCCGGACTAACCAGACGGGAACTGGCCATCCGTGCGGCGGTCACCACCCATCGGCTTGCCCAGATCGAGGACGGCAGGCAGGCGTCGTCGCTCGATGTGTGGGTGAGGCTCGCGGGGACGACCGGCGACTCATTGGACGACCTGCTCGCCGGGGTCAGGTGGGTCCCGGTCGCCGGTGATGAAGTCCCTGGCGAAGGTGCCTACATCGTCAAACGTAGGTTGTCCTGATGGCCGGCGATCCGGACATCAGGCTCGATCTGGATTTGCTCAAGGCGCTGGCGCACCCGGTTCGGGTGTGGATCCTGGAAGCGCTGCAAGGGCGCGTGGCAAGTCCGGTCGAACTGTCGAAGGAGCTCGCTGAGTCGCTCGGCGTCGTCTCCCATCACATGAACGTCCTGCGGGATCTCGCCTGCGTGAAGCTGGTCCGGACCCGTCCGAAGCGCGGGACGATCGAGCACTTCTATACGGCGAGCCCCCGGTCGTTCATCGGTGATCAGGATTGGCGCCGGGCTCCTCCGTCGCTCCGCGCCGGGGTGACGAACGAGGCGCTCCGCACCTTCGGGGCGAAGATCGCGGCCGCGATCGACGCCGGGATCATCGACTCGCGAGACGACACGACCCTGAACTGGATGCCGGCCATCGTCGATGGGCGGGGCTGGACGGAGATCGCCGAGATCCTCGATGAGGCCCGCCACGGGATCTTGGCGGTGGCTGCCGCCAGTCGTGAACGACTCAAAGATGATGAGGCGGGCATCCCGGTCGTGACGGGGTTGGCGGCTTTCGAGGCTGCGGTCGCCGTCGCGGATCGCTCTGCAACGTAGGGCGCGGTCCGGCTCTGGTTCTACCTCGCTCACAATCGCAGGTGCACAATGGAGCGTCCGATTCGCGAAGATGCGCCCGTTCGATTCGGAATGGATCAGGCATCGGGGATCGTGGGCGTATCCGCCGCGGCGATCGGCAGCACCTCTGCCACCGAAGGGCACCCGCCGCCCTCGCAGCAGGACTCGATCTTCTGGCGGCAATCCCGGCACCACCAGGCCGACCGCATCCAGAAGAGACGGTGGGGGAGACCCGTCATTTGGCAGAGCATTGTTTGATCATCGCGGCGCCTGCGGCGGAGTCTTCGCCTTGACCAGAGTGCGAACATACGTTCGTGCCTGGATCGCCCTATCCTCAGTCGGAGATCGGCAAGATCGTCGACCGATCGGTCGCCGAGGGCGATGCCGACCGTGCCCTCCGATGGGCGCAGGAGCTGAAGCAAGTCGACCTTCACCGGGCGCTGGCGTTGACCCTCGTCCTGGGCCGCCAGGACGACGCGCGCTACCCTCGCGCCGCCTCGCGATTCCTGCAGCGCCTGATCGCCGAGGTCGAACCGTCGTTGCTGAACCTGAAGAAGATCGTCGATGCCCTCGACGTCGTCGGCCGGGTCCGCATGATGCCCGACCTGACCGAGGAAGCCGAAGCCGCGCTCGAGGATCTCGGCCGCCAGCTTCGCGAGCGCGAGGAGGGCCCGCCGGGGTGAATCACATCGTCGAGATCTGGGAGATGGTCCGCGACGACCGCCCCGTCTGCGTGCCGAGCTGCCTCGTGTGCGGCTGGACCGGCACCGGCGGATCGCGCCCCGTGGCCGAAGGCGAAGGCACTGCGCACGAGGAAGGCCGAGCTCCGGCCGGCGTCCGTGGCGACATCTCGGTCTCAGGCCCGGCGAGCGGTCGGCGAGCGGCGCGCTCCGCACCCGATTCGGCGCGCCGGTCTACATAAGGCTCATTCTCGGGCGGAGGACGAGGACTTTCTCCGACCGGGAGACCTCCCACGTTCCGGCCACGGTCTGGTGCAAGGTCGCGCGGGGAGGCGATGCCCGTCCGCCGCTTCTCATTTCGCAATTCGCTCTCCGCCACGGTCTCACCGACGAACCGAATTTGTGGGTCGCTAGCCCGAAAGACAGATGACGGGGCGGCCCGAGAGGCGAACTGGTCGCCAGCGACCTTCGCTCGCTAACCGGCCACTGGTTGACCAACCGCACGGAGGGTACGGGACCCGCGGCATGGCGACGGAAGTGACCGCAACTGCCGAGGGCAAGGAGATCGAGACGCAGGTCCCGGCACGGCTCGACCGGCTGCCCTGGGCGAAGTGGCACTGGCTGGTGGTGATCGGCCTCGGCACGGTCTGGATCCTCGACGGGCTCGAGGTGACGATCATCGGCTCGATCGGCGACCGGCTCACCGAAGGCGGCTCCGGGATCACCCTCGACGCCTCGCAGATCGGCAGCGCCGCCGCCTGCTACGTCGCCGGCGCCTGTGTCGGCGCCCTCTTCTTCGGCCAGCTGACCGACCGCTTCGGGCGCAAGAAACTCTTCCTCGTCACCCTCGGCCTCTACATCGCCGCCACCGTCGCCACCGGCTTCGCCTGGACCGCCTGGTACTTCTTCCTCTGCCGCTTCATCACCGGGATGGGGATCGGCGGCGAGTACGCGGCGATCAACTCGGCGATCGACGAGCTGATTCCGGCGCGCCTGCGCGGCCGAGTCGACCTGATCATCAACGGCTCCTACTGGGTCGGCGCCGCGGTCGGCGCGCTGCTCACGGTGCCGCTGCTGGACACCTCGATCTTCGCCACGGACTTCGGCTGGCGGCTCGCCTTCCTGATCGGGGCGGTGCTCGGGGTCGGCATCCTGATCGTGCGCAGGAACGTCCCCGAGAGCCCGCGGTGGCTCTTCATCCACGGCCACGAGGACGAGGCCGAGAAGATCGTCGGCGAAATCGAGGACGAGGTACGCGAGGAGACCGGCGAAGAGCTGGAGGAGGTCCCCGACGACGCCAAGCTCGCGATCCACCAGCGGGCGACGATCCCCTTCCGCGAGATCGCCTCGGTGGCGATCCACAAATACCCGAAGCGGACGATCCTCGGCCTCTCGCTGTTCGTCGGCCAGGCCTTCATCTACAACGCCGTGACCTTCGACCTGGGAACCATCCTGGGCGAATTCTTCGGCATCGGCTCCGGACAGGTCCCCCTCTACCTCGCCCTCTTCGCCGCCTCCAACTTCCTCGGCCCGCTGACCCTCGGCCGCCTCTTCGACACGGTCGGGCGGAAGACGATGATCTCCCTCTGCTACCTCACCTCGGCCGCGCTGACCGCTGTCCTCGGCATCGTCCTGCTCTCCACCACGCCCTCCACCTGGGCCTTCATGGGGATGGTCCTGGCGATCTTCTTCTTCGCCTCCTCCGGCGCCAGCGCCGCCTACCTGACCGTCTCCGAGATCTTCCCGATGGAGAGCCGGGCGCTCTCGATCGCCTTCTTCTACGCGGTCGGCACCGCCGCCGGGGGGATCGTCGGCCCGCTGCTCTTCGGTGAACTGATCAACACCGGCGAACTGGAGAAGGTCGCCCTCGGCTTCCTCCTCGGCGCGGTGGTGATGGCGATCGGCGGGATCGCCGAGATCCTCTTCGGTGTCGACGCCGAGGGCAAGAGCCTGGAGTCGATCGCGGAGCCGTTGAGCAAGGCCCGCCGGCGCGTGTCCGGATCTGGTCTGAACTCGGGCGACGAAGCTCCTGCCGCTCCTGTCTGAGTGACCTGGGCGTCAGGCGGCGCTCGACTCGTCGGCGCCGCTCCAGGTCCGAGAAAAATGTCGGGGGCCTCGGTCACCCCCGAAACCGGGTACCTGTGGGCGGATGGCCGGACTACTCGAACGATTGGACCGCGCGGGTGGGCTCGCCATCGATCGGGCGGTCGGCTCCCACCACCGACGCCGACTGCGGCGTCTGGGTCATGGTGACCAGCTTGATCCGCCGCGGGAGGGTCGACTCTGGGTCGCGGGTGATCCTCCGCCGCGCAGCGGCTGCACGCTCGAGGTTCTGATCGACGGCGCCGAGGCCCTGCCGCGCATCGCCGAGGCGATCCGCGCGGCCCACTCTCACGTACACATCGCCGGCTGGCACGTCACGCCCGGCTTCGGGCTCGAGCGCCACGAGGGGGCGCGGCGGCTCCGCGATCACCTGGCCGAGCTCGCCGAGCGGGTCGACGTGCGGGTACTGCTCTGGGGAGGGGCGCCGCTGCCGGTCTTCTCGCCGCGCCGCTCGCAGGTGCGGCGCGCCCGCGACGAGTTGACCCGGGGGACGAAGGTCGCCTGTGCCCTCGACTCGCGCGAGCGCCCGATGCATTGTCACCACGAGAAGCTGGTGATCGTCGATGGCCAGATCGCGTTCGTCGGCGGCATCGACCTGACCTCGCTCGCCGGGGACCGCTACGACGCAAGCAACCATCCGGCCCGGGGGGCGATCGGCTGGCACGATGTCTCGACCCGGTTGGAGGGGCCCCTGGTCGCCGACGTGGCCGACCATTTCGCGGCGCGCTGGACGGAGGTGACCGGCGAGCGATTGGTCGCGTCCCCGCCGCCGCCGGCGGCCGGCGATCATGAGGTCCAACTGGTCCGCACCGTGCCGGAGAAGATCTATGACTTTCTGCCCAAGGGCGACTTCCGCATCCTCGAGTCCTACGTGCGCGCCCTGCGCTCGGCGCAGTCCTTCATCTACCTGGAGAGCCAGTTCCTCTGGGCGCCGCAGGTCGTCGAGATCTTGCGGGACAAGCTGCGCGAGCCGCCCTCCGACCGCTTCCGCCTCGTGATCCTCCTGCCGGCAAAGCCCAACAACGGCGCCGACGACACCCGCGGTCAACTCGCCGAGCTGGTCGAGACGGATGATGGTGCCGGCCGCTTCCTGGCGGCGACCCTCTCGAGTCGGACGGGCGAGCTCGCCGGGCCGCTCTATGTCCACGCCAAGGTCGGCATCGTCGACGACCGCTGGATGACCGTCGGCTCGGCAAACCTCAACGAGCACTCCCTCTTCAACGACACCGAGGTCAACGTCGTCACCTGCGATCCGGGGCTCGCCCGCGAGACGCGGTTACGCCTCTGGGCCGAGCACCTCGAGCGCTCGGTCGCGGAGGTGAGGGGAGACCCGGCCGACGTCGTCGACGAGTTGTGGCGACCGATCGCCGTAGCCCAGCGCGAGCGTCGCGAACGCGATCTGGCGGCGACCCACCGTCTGGTCGAGCTCCGTGGGGTCTCGCGCAGGTCGGCGGCCCTACTGGGTCCCCTCCAGGGGTTCGTGGTCGATGGGTAGGAGGACCTCCTCGATCGCCACCGTTGCGCCGAGCGCCTTGTCCTGAGCTGAAAGACAGAGGGCCGGCGGAGCCTGGATCAAACCTCCTATCGAGCCCCGCCCACAAGAGACATCCAGAGTCAGTCGTCGTCTTCGATCGAGACGACGTGGGCGGCATTGATGAAGATCATCTCGTCGTTGCCGGCGAGCTTCAGGTCGACGATCGGGATCGCGCGGGCGCCGACGCGGACGATTTCTTCGTCGGCTTTCTTGGCGCTGACCTCAACCTCGAACTTGCGCTTGTCGCTGGTGCGGATGATCGCCATGCAATCGGGATACCCGCTCCGCCGCCGGGTCAACCGGACGGTTCGAGTCGTTCTGGAGACAACCTATCCGCGCCGTCGACACCCCCAAGCCTCGACTGCTTTCGGCACGTCCTTCGCCGGGTGAGCGACGACCCGGCTACTACGAGAGGGTGGGTCCCGTCAGCAGCCGGCGTCGTCCCTCTTCGAGGATCAGCGCCCTCTTGATCCCGCCCCGCCCGGACCGTAGTAGTCACCGATCTCACCTCGGGCATCAGGGTCGAGCTCGGTTTCACCGAACTTCGGGGAATCCTTGATCTGATCCTTGGTCCGAGAGACGTAGACCTTTTCCTCGTCGGCGTCGACGCGCTCGATCACACCGGCCGGCAGGACGACCTTCTTCCCGAAGATCCAGGGTCCGGTGTCGACCACGAGCCCATGGGCATTCTCCTCGTACGTCGCGTCGTCGATCTTCCCGATCGAGCCATCGAGTGCCTCGACGGCGAAGCCCGTCACATCGATGCCCTGCGTCGGGTCAGCTCCGATTCCCGTGCTTCCACCGAAGATCCACATCTCGATGATTTCCTCAGCCATGGTGTCCTCCTTTGATTGACTTTGCGCGACGGCCATCGGCCGCCTGTGCGCCTTGTTCCGGGCCACCTCCCCATGAGCCCGACCGGGTGTAGCCGCCGTCCCGGTTTCGATCGGCGTCGGGCGGTTGCACCGACGGCGGGGACGCCCGATCCGGTTCAGGCGTTCTGCCGGCGCCGATCGCGAACGTGAGGGGCGCAAAGACGCCATCCTTCGCTCGGCAGCGAGGACAAGCCTGCGCGGACGGTGCCGCAGCCGCGTTGAAGCTGGTCCCACAGCGCTCGCAGTAGAACATCGATCCTCCAAAGGGGTCGTGCGCTGCGGCGTGGCCATGTCGCCCCGGAGAGGCCGCAGCCGGTCCCCACACTCAATTACCCAGGGATCGCGATGCGAACCGCACTCCTCGGAGCCGCCGGCAGCCGCGGACCGGGGTCGGGGCGCCTCCTGCGTGAGCGAGGATCGGCCGGCCGGGCGCCCACCCGACCGCTGATCTACGCCGCTACCTGAACCATCCCTGCCGTCTCCGTTCGCGGCCTCTCGCTGCGCCAAGAGGCGAGCTCAGCGACGGGGTGGTCCTTCCATCCCGCGATGTCCGCAGACGCGACGCGAGGCCATCGCCTACAGAGATTCCCTCCAGGGCCGAGGGGAAACCCGAAGGTCATCGTCGGAGCTGTTCGCGCTCTCCTGCCCCGGGTCCCGACCGAAGAGGCTGACCAGCGCAGGCACCAGCAGCGGTCGCGCGACCCAGGTGTCGAGCATCAGGCCGACGAACATCGCGAAGGCGAGCTCGCGGAAGGCGGCGATCGGGATCAGCCAAACCGCGGCGAAGGAGAGGGCGAGGATCAGGCCGGCGACGGCGATCGCGCTGGAGGCCCGCGACCCCGCGGTGCGGACCGCCTCGCGCAGGTCGCGCCGCTCGGCCTCGCGCCAGATCCGGCTGACCAGGAAGACGTTGTAGTCGGCGCCCAGGGCGAGCATCAGGATCGCCGTCGCCACCGGGACGAAGAAGGCGAGCTCGTTGTAGCCGAGCAGGCCCTGGAAGACGTAGACGGTGAGGCCGAGCGCCGCCGCGACGACGAGGAGGCTCGAGCCGACCAGGTAGAGCGGCGCGGTCCAGCTCCGCAGCAGGGCGAAGAGCAGGATGAGCAGCACGGCAATCGCCGCCGGCGCCACCTTGAGCCCCGCGTGCCAGGTGTCTTCGGTCAGTTCGTGGCCGATCGAGGTGTCGCCGGTGACGCCGAAGCTCGCCCCCTGGAGGCCGCTCCTTTCCAGCAGTTCGGGCAGCCGCGATTCGAGGCGTTCGAGGATTTCGGGGGCGACCGGTCCGTCGGGGTCGGCTTCGAGGACGACGAGGAAGCGCGCCGCGCCGCCGCCGGTGGCGACGAAGACGCCTGCGGGCGCCTGCCCGAGCCGTTGCGCCGGGCCGAGCACCGAGGCGATGCCCGGCTGCGTTTCGATCCCTTCCTGCAGCGAGGCGAGGGCGCCCTGGTCTTCTCCCACTCCTTCTCCTTCGACCACCACCATCGTCGGGCCGACCACGCCCGGGCCGAGGGCCTGGGTAGCCTCGTCGAAGCCCTGCCGGGTCTGGGTCGTGGTCGGCAGCCCGCGGATGATCGGGTTGCCGAGCTCGAGCCCTCGTAGGCCGCTCGCCGCGGCGAGCAGGGCGACCAGGCAGATGAGGATGACCATGACCGGGTGGCGGGCGCCGAGGCCGACGATCCGCCCGCGCGCCTTCGACTCCGGCCCGGCCGCCGGGCCTTCCTCCTCCGCCTGGCTCCGTTGCGGCCAGAAGACGAAACGGCCAAGCAGCGCCAGGCAGGCGGGGACGAAGGTCAGCGAGACCACCGCGGCGACCAGGACCGAGATCGCCATCGCCGGGCCGAAGGCGGAGAGGAAGTCGACGCCGGCGAGCGTCAGCGTCATCGTCGCCCCGGCGATCATCAGCGCCGCGGTCGAGACCACCGGCAGGAGCTCGCCGGTCACCGCGCTCGCCGCCTCGACCGTCGACGAGCCCCGCCGCAGGCGGGCGCGGAAGCCGGAGACGAAGAAGACGAGATAGTCGGTGAGGACGCCGAAGAGGAGCGCGATGATTACTGGCTGCACCTCTTCTGGGATCACCAGGCCGAACCGTTCGGCGACCAACCCGAGGAGGCGGTCGGCCACGAGGTAGGAAAGGCCGACCCCGGCGAGACATAGGAGCGGGATCGCGAGCGAGCGGTAGTAGGCGAGCAGGATGCCGACCACCACGACCACGGTCGCGATCTCGACCCAGATCAGGTCTTCTTCGACCAGGTTCGATTCGGCCGCCGCAGCGGGCACCGAGCCGGTGATGTGGGCGGTGTTGGCAGCGGTGGCCCGTCGCAGGCCGGCGGCGAATTCTTCGCTCATGCCGACCGCGTCTTCGGCCGACGGCGCCACATACAGGTAGACCAGCAGCGTGTCGCCGATCTGCCCGCCTGCGAGCGGCCTGCCTTCGGCGGCGAACGGCACCGCCTTCAGTTCGGAGTGGCCCTTGTCGGTCCTCGCGATGTAGCGGAGGGCGGCGGCGCCCTCGGCGGCGTCGAACCCGCCTCGCTTCTGCGCCACCACCATCGAGCGGCTGATCAGCGGGAAGCCGAAGGTCTGCAGCGAGCGCTGTTCGACTGCGAGGGCCTGCGAGGAGCGGGGCAGGAGGCTGCCGAGCTCGGCTTCTTCGGAGCCGAGACCTGAGGGCAGTTGCGCGGTGGCCAGCGCGGCGCCGGCGATCCAGGCGGCGATGATCAGCAATCGCGCCCAGACGATCGCGCGGCCGAGGCGCCAGGTGCCCCGGTGCTTCTCCTCCGCCATCGGATCGGGATCTCTTTCCGACATCGGATCGATGCGTACCCTCCGAGGCGCGACCTACTCGTGGGGCCTGTGCGTCAGGTGCCAGGGCGACCCGGTCAGCGTCCGTCAGGTGGGCGGTCGCGCCGATAGACGCGGGCCGGTCCTTCGTCGACCAGGACTTCGTCGCGACGCGACCTGCGCGACCAGACCGCCCACTGCCAGATGGCGATCAGCAATCCGACGGCGCCGGCGATCATCAGGATGAGGCCGACCGTCCGCAGATCGACGCCGCTGACGTGGAAATGGGTGGCGTAGCGAAGGATCGCACCGATGGCGATCAGGAAGATGCTGCCTGCGAAAGTCATGTCGGGACTGCAACGGCGCAGGCCGGTGATTTGTCAGAACCTTTCCGGTCCCCCCGGATGGCGCGGATTGGGTAGAGATGGTTGTCCGGGGTACCCGACCCGCCATGCCACGAGCTCTCGGAGGAGCCGATCCGGCCATCGCCGGGAAGGATTCAGACGCCGCGGTCGGCACCAAACGCCGGCGTCGTGCGCTGGGCGGTGTAGGACTGTCGGTCGCCTCGGACGCGCGCCTCGCCAAACGCGCGGCGTGCGGCGACCCCGAGGCGTTCGCGGCGATCTTCCGTCGGTATGAGCGGGATCTCTACCGCTTCTGCGTCGGCATCCTTCGCGAACCACAGGACGCCCAGGACGCCGTGCAGAACACGATGGTCCGGGCGATGCGCGCCTTACCCGGCGAGAGGCGCGATATGCAACTGAAGCCGTGGCTCTACCGCATCGCCCATAACGAGGCGGTCGAATTGCGGCGCCGCGAACGCCCCGTCGAGACACTGGACCTGATCGTCGACGAGAGAGCCGCGGGTCCCGAGGAACAGGCCGAGCAGGACGATCGGCTGGAGACGTTGCTCGCCGACATCGCCGACCTCCCCGAGCGTCTGCGCGCCACGCTGGTGATGCGTGAGGTGAGCGGTCTCGAGTTCGGCGAGATCGGCGCCGCCCTCGGCAGCTCGCCGGGCGCAGTCCGCCAGGCGCTCTATGAGGCACGGTGCGGGCTCAGCCAGATGGAGCTGGGACGCCAGATGGCTTGCGACGCGGTGATGCGCCAGGTCTCCGACACCGAAAGCGGACGACCTGGGCGACGAGAAATCCGTGCCCACCTTCGTGACTGTGTCCGGTGCCGACGATTCCAGACCGAGATCCGGGAGCGTAGGAAGGCGTTCGCCTCGATCGCCCCGGTGCCCGCGATCGCCGCGGTCGGCATGTTGAAGGGGATCATCGGCGGATCATCGGCGGCCGTGGGCGGCGGTGGTGCCGCGGCGGGAGTCGGCGCCGGGACGAGCGCGGGACTCGCGGCGGCGGGCTCTGCGGGTATCCCGGGTCTGGTCAAGGCGGGGGTCGTGGTGCTCGCAGCCCTGGCGGTCGGGACGGCGGCCGTGGATCACGGCGCCTTCGTCGGTCACGGCGGTGTCGTCCCCCTAACGCCCGAGCGCCGGCAGGTCGACCCGCGGGAAGGCGATCCGATGACGCACCGTCGCGACCCGGGAACCGAGAGAACCGTGGTCGAAGCGTCTGCGGGCGCAACGCGGGTGTCGATCGGAAAGGGGACCGCGACTGTCGTCGCCCACCCGGCGGAAGGCATCCCGGCGCACGTCAACCGCAGTGTGGCCTCGCCGGGACCGGGTCCCGGCGAGGCCACGGATGTCGGACCAGCCTCCGGCACCGGCGGCATCCCGGTCGCGGCAAAGGACGAAGGTCAGGTGATCGTCCCGGGCAAGGCCGACGAAGCGGGGCAGGCCGAAAAGTCCACGCGTCCCGAACAGCAACCTCAGGAGAACGGCCTCGGGACGGAGAGCGGAACTCGCCCACAGGAATCCGGCACCGGCGAAACGAGCCCGGTCAAGTCCGCGGGAAGCCCCGGACATCCCGAACACCCGGCGCATCCCGAACACCCTGAAAAGGCGAAGTCCTCGTACGGCGCGAGCGTCGAGGCCGCCGGCACGACTCCCTCGGAACCGACCTCTCCGGAATCTCCGGCCCATCCGGAACACCCGTCGCACCCTGAAAAGTCCGATGAAGAATCCGCCATCGTCGAAGTGACCGAACCGGTCGAAGTCTCCTCGGTGATGACGTCTTCCCCTGAAGTCGGATCTCCGCCCAACGGCAAAGCCAAAGGGCACGAAAAGGAAGCTGGCGAATAGGCATGACCCCGTCGCGACATCCGCCCTGACCTCGGAACTCGTTCTGACAAACCCGGGACCAAGCCCGTTTCAACAACCACATTCGTTCGAGTTCCCGTTGCAACACGACCGTCGATTCGGGCGGGGGAGACGCGGACGACAGAGGAGAAGAGGACGACCGAAATGGCCGAGACGAAAACCACCAAAACCAAAAGACCCAAAACGAAATCCAAAGGCGCCGCGAAAACCAAAAGAGCTGGCGCGAGCGCGAAATCGGCGGCGAGCTCGAACGGCCACGACGCCACGAGCTCCGTCAAGGAGACGGTGAAGAACGGCACTCACGCGGTCGCCCCCATCGCCCAGAAAGCTGCGCTGCCGCTGCTTGCGACCGGCGCCGCGGTGGCCGGCGCCGCCGCGGTGATCCTCGGCAAAAACGGGCACAAGCAGCGCAAGGTGCTCGGAGTACCGGTGCCGAAGCGCTCGAAGTCGCACATGCCGAAGGTCCATATGCCGAAGGTCGGCCTGCCGAAGGGGAAGGGGTTGAAGGGAGATGTGCGCAAGGCCGCCGGCGCCGTGACCGATGCCGCGGAGAAGGCGGACGAGATCGGCCAGCGGATCAGTCGCGTCGCCAGCTCCGTCCATGCGGTCGGCGAGGCGACCGACAAGGCCGCGAAGAAGAGCTGACTCCGGGATGACCCCCGGGACTCAAGAGAAGACCGCCGGCGACTACGGGCGGGAAGCGCTGACGCAATTTCGCGATGCGGCCCGCTACGGAGCCCTCGCGTTGGCCGAACGCAAGGCGACCAAGGGCGCGACCGAAGGCAGCTCGAGTCTGAGGGAGAAGGGCGCGTCCTCCCTGAAAGGCGCGTCATCCCTGAAAGAACACCTGCCCCTCACCGGCGGCGCCCGCACCGAGCTCGGTGAACTGGCCGACAGCGCCCTGGCGAAAATGGGCAAGAAAGGCAAGCTCGCGGCGAAAGCAGGCGTCGGCCACCGCGTGGTCGACCGCGTCGTCGACCGGTTGGCCCCGGATCAGGATCAGGGCGGCGGTGAACCCGAGACGCCCGAAGACGACGCCGCGCCGGAGGCCGACGACGATCACCTCTTCGAAGCCCGCACCCCGATCCCGATCCAGGAGTCGATCGACGTCGCGGTCCCCGTCGCCGCCGTCTTCGACCTCTGCACCCGCTTCGAGGATCTGCCCCGCTTCAGCGAGCGGATCGAGGCGATCGAGGTCGAGGACGACAACCACCTCGCCGTCGCGGCGAGGATCGGCGGCCACCAGCAGACGCTGGCGGTGGAGATCGTCGGCGAGGAACCCGAAGAGCGGCTCGACTGGGAGGGCATCGAGGGGATCGAGCACTCCGGCGTCGTCACCTTCCACCCGCTGGCACCGCGCCTCACCCGCGTCGAGCTGACGATCGAGCAGCAGGCGGAGGGACTACGGGAGCGCCTGCTGCGCCGGGTCGGTTGGCCGGAACGAACGGTCCGCCAGGAACTCCGCCGCTTCAAGGCCTATGCCGAGCTCTGGGACGAGGCCAACGACTACAAGTCCGCCGATTTCAAGGACCCGGCGTCCGCGCCGGCCGACCACGCGGACGAGGAGGAAGAGGAAGAGGAGGCTCGGGAGCCTCTCGAGGACGAGGAGGCCGAGTCGGCCGCCAAAGGCTGACCGACCTCGCAGACCAAGAAAGGAAGCCAGATGGCAACCGCAATGCAGCAGCAGCCCTACCGGGGCGGAAGCGGGTACGTGGCGCGGAGCTCGTCGAGCGGGCTTTACGACGTGCTGGAGCTGATCCTCGACAAGGGGCTCGTGATCGACGTCTTCGTGCGGGTGTCGCTGATCGGCATCGAGATCCTGACGATCGACGCGCGGATCGTGATCGCAAGCGTCGACACCTACCTGCGCTTCGCCGAGGCGGTGAACCGACTCGACCTGATGGCGACCGAGACCCAGGGCCTGCCCGAGCTGATGGAGGGAATCACCGAAGGCGGCGCCTCGAGCAAAACCAAAGGCATGCTGCAGGGAGCCAAGGAGGCGCTCTTCGGCGACGACGAAGAGGAAGAAGCCGAAGACGAAGGCGACGAAGGCTCGACCCGACGCCGGACCTCAAGTTCGACGACCACCAAACGCCGGCGCCGCCGTGAAGCCACGGGCTCGGGGTCGAAACGCGGCCGGTCGAAAAGCAAAAGCTGAGCTGAGCAACCGTGACCGACAAGGCAGAGCCGCGCTACGTCTACGGCGTCGTCCGGGCCGACACGGCGGCGCCTGCGGTCGACGGGATCGCCGCGGCGCCGCTCGAGCTGATCGCCGACGGCGACGTCGCGGCTCTGACCAGCATCGCGCCGGACCAGTACCTGGAGGTCGGCCGCGAGGAGCTGCTCACCCATTCCCGCGTGCTCGAGGCGGCGCTCGACAAAGGCACGGTGCTGCCGATGCGTTTCGGCGTGGTCCTCTCCGACGAGGAGACGCTGCGCTCCGACCTACTCGACGCCCACCACGACGAGCTCGCCGTCCAGCTCACCGAGATGGACGGCAAGGTCGAGATGACGCTGAAGGGTGTATACGACGAGGAGGCGGTGCTGCGCGAGATCGTTGCCGAACATCCCGGCATCGCGCAGCTACGAGGCGAACTTGAGGGGAAGCCGGAGGCGGCGACCTACTACGAGCGGATCCGCCTCGGTGAGCTGGTCGCGGCGGCCTTCGTGGAGCGCCAGGAACTGGACTCGGAGGCGGCGGTCGAGGACCTCCGCCTCCATGCGGTCGCGGTCGCGGTCGGCGAGCCGATCCATGAGCGGATGGCCGTCAACGCGTCGTTCCTGGTCGAGCGCGCGAAGCTCGACGAGTTCGACCGCGCCCTCGATGCGATCGGCGAGCGCAAGGCGAAATTGATCCGCTTCCGCGTCACGGGCCCGCTCCCGCCGCACAGCTTCGTCGAACTGGGAGTGGCCGCCTGATGGGCCTCTTCAAGGAGCTGGCACTGCTGCCGGTCGCGCCCCTGCGCGGCACGGTCAAGGTCGCCGAAGTCCTCGCCGAGGAGGCCGACCGGCGCCTCTACGACGAGGAGAACATCAAACGCGAGCTGATCCAGCTCGAACTCGACGCCGAAGAGGGCCGGGTCGGCGAGGTCGAGCGGGCGCACCTCGAGGAGCAGCTGATGGAGCGCCTCGCCGTCGCCCGGCGTCGCCGCACCGAGGAGATGCAGCTCGCGGAGCCCTACTCCGAGGAGGGGCCGAGCCATGGCTGAGTCCAGGAACGGCAAGGTGAAGCCGAAGGAGATCGCCGAGCGCGCCGCGGAGCAGATGCAGGAACTGCTCGGCCGGCAGGTCGAGGGCGTGACCGGCCTGGAGAAGGATGGCGACGACTGGAAGGTGACGCTCGAGGTCCTCGAGTTGGAACGCGTCCCGACCACCACCGACGTGCTCGGCAGCTACGAGGTCACGCTCGACAAGGACGGCGAACTGACCGGTGCCCAGCGGACCCGTCGCTACGCCCGCGGCGAGGCGGGTGAAGGCTGATGGCTGGCGACCCCGACACCTCGGCGCGCGCGCTCTACGACCGGCGCACCGCGCAGCCCGCGCCGCCGCTGACCGGGAGCCGCGGCCCGGCCCCGGCGAGCCTCGCCGACATCCTCGAGCGCGTCCTCGACAAGGGGATCGTGATCGCCGGAGACATCCAGATCAACCTGCTCGACATCGAGCTGCTGACGATCAAGATCCGACTGCTGATCGCCTCGGTCGAGCGGGCACAGGAGATGGGGATCAACTGGTGGGAGAACGATCCGAAGCTGACCAGCCGGGCAAAGGAGCTGGAGGAGGAGAACGACGAACTGCGCAGCCGCCTGGAGCGCCTCGAGGAGGTCGCCGGGCTGCCCGCGCCGCGGGCGGGCGAGGAGGTCGAAGTGCAGACCCGCCGTCGCGAGGTGATCGAAGAGGACGGCGAGAAGGTGGCCGAGCGCGACGTGCGCCACAAGGAGGTCGAGAAGGAGGAGGTCGACAAAGGGGGCCGTCGTGGCCGGAAATGATCTCGACCCTGCGATCGAGGCCCTCGCCGGCGAGCTGGCGCCGCGCCTGACCGCGGCCCTGCTGCGACGCTGTCGCGAGGAACTGCGGGAGGTCGGCGAGGAGGCGATGTTCCCGGACGAGGCGGAGCAGGTTGCCGAGCCGGAGGAGCCGGTCGTCGGCGGGTCGGACGGTCCCGCCGACCACCCGGGTCCGCACCCGCTCGCCGAGCACGCGCGCCGCGAGGCGATCGGACACTACGTCTACGGCGTCGTCCGGGCGGAGGTGCCGCTACCGCGGGACCTGGTTGGGGCCGACCCGACCGCACCGGTCGAACTCATCGAGGAGGCGGGCCTGGCGGCCCTGGTCAGCGAGGTCCCGCTCGCCGAGTTCGACGAGGGGTCCCTGCGGGAGAACCTGAACGACGTCGCCTGGCTGGAGGAGAAGGCCCGCGCCCACGAGCACGTCCTCGACGTCGCGCTTGCGGGTTCCGCGGTGGTTCCGCTGCGCCTCTGCACGGTCTTCACCACGGAGGAGCAGGTCCGCGGGATGTTGGCGCGCGAGCGCGCAGTGCTGTTCGATGCGCTCGGGCGTCTCGACGGCCGGGCCGAGTGGGGTGTCAAGGCCTACGCCGATCGCGGCGCGGTAGAAAGCGAGGCGCTTGCGCGCGTCGACCGTCCCGACGGCGCGGACGACGAAGTCACGGCCGGAACCGCCTACATGAACCGCCGCCGCCGGGAGGCACGCGCCCGCGAGCAGGTCGAGGAGATCGCCGACGAGTGGGCCCGCGCGATCCACGGAGGCCTCGCCGCGATCGCGGTCGAGGCGCTGCTGAACCCGTTGCAGCGCCCTGAGCTGAGCGGGCGCGACGGCGAGATGTTCCTGAACGGGGTCTACCTGATCGACGATGTCGAGGCCGCCGCATTCCGCGCCGCCGTCGCCACCCTGGCCGAGGACTTCGACCGCCGCGGGGTAGCACTCGACCTGACCGGCCCGTGGCCCGCCTACAACTTCGTCAAGAGCTCGATCGAGGCCGCCCGATGAACGGGCGCCCCGTGCCAAGAATCGGCCCGCGGACCCACGACGTCTCGCTGCTCGACCTCGTCGACCGGCTGCTCGACGGGGGTGTCGTGATCGGCGGTGACATCACGCTCGCGGTCGCCGACGTCGACCTCGTCTACGTCGGGCTGCGGGCACTGATCGGCTCGGTCGAGACGATCGAACGCGATCTCGGCGTCGCTCTCTCCGCCTCGGGGCCGGTGCTGGAACGCGATGCCCTCGGGAGTGATGCGCTCTGAGTGACGGCCTGCTCTATGCGTACGGCGTCGTCGACACGGTGCCGGCCGACCTCGGGCTCGGGCTGGAGGGCGCGCCGCTGCGGGCGATCGAAGCCGATCCCCTGGCGGCCGTCTTCAGCGCGCACGAGACGGCGCCCGGGGCCGACGAGGACAAGCTCTGGCAGCACGAGGCGGTGGTCGAGCGCCTGATGGAGGAGGTCGCCGTCCTGCCCTTCCGGTTCGGCACGACGGTGGCCGATCAGGGGGAGCTTGAGACTCTCCTGCGTGGGCGAGAGGAGCAACTCGGGAAGCTGCTCGACGAGGTCCGCGGCGCGGTCGAGCTGAGCGTCCGCGGTGAGCTGCCGGTGCCTGAGTCGAGGCCCGTAGGGAACGGCACGGAATACATGCGCGAGC
This sequence comes from Actinomycetota bacterium, assembly GCA_018268575.1. Classification (GTDB taxonomy): domain Bacteria; phylum Actinomycetota; class Thermoleophilia; order Solirubrobacterales; family 70-9; genus VAYN01. Next base: position 55,650 of record JAFDWF010000066.1, on the reverse strand, counting down.
GGGGGCGCTCGCTCCGATCCCAGGAGCTGATCAGGGAGCAACTCCACCGACCTCTCGACGACCTGTCGCGGCGTTCGGTCCTCGCGGGCCCGGGTGCCGGCTTCAAAGGCGCCTACCTGGTCGACGGGGATCGCGTCGACGCCTTCGCCGAGCGGGTCCGGGTCCTCTCCCGAGACCTCGATCTGGTGGTCAGTTGCACGGGTCCCTGGCCTCCCTACAACTTCGTCTCGGGGAGCGAGGGATGACCGATCGTCGACAGAAGCTGCTCGTCGGCGAACCGGGGCCGCAATTCCTCGACGACGAGCTCGCGGGCCTCGACCGGGTCCTCGGGCAACGGGTCAACGCCGACCGGGAGGGGCTCGAGAAGGGCCTCGCCCAGCTCGTCCTTACGCTGGTCGAGCTGCTTCGTCAGTTGATGGAGCGCCAGGCGCTGCGTCGTATCGATGGCGGCTCGCTGGACCCCGAGAAGGTCGAGCAGTTGGGGGAGACCTTCATGTTGCTGGAGGCGCGGATGCAGGAGCTGAAGGACGCCTTCGGGCTCGAGGACGAGGACCTGAACCTCGACCTCGGCCCGTTGGGGAAGTTGATCTGAGAAACGACCAGAGGAGTCGATGATGAACGGCGAAGACCTGCGCGATGAGTACGTCGAAGCGCTGCTGGACCGGATCAGCAGCGTCCGCTACCCGAGCCACGAGATGATCGCCCGGGCGGAAAACATCGTCTACAAGCGCGAGCAGGCCGAACGGTTGCTCCGCTACCTGATCTCGACGGTGGACAACGTCCAGTACCCGAGCCACCAGATCATGGATCGGATCGAGCGGATCCTCTTCCTCTATCCGGGGCGCCCCTACAAGCAGAGCCTTTAGTGGGGCTATTCGTGCTTGCGCTCGTGCCGGAGCAGTCGGTAGACGACGACGCCGGTCGCCGTCCCCGCCGCGGTGCTCGCGGCGGCGGCGCGCAGTGCCGAGGGGCGATGACCGCCGAGCCGCTCGGCGGTCGCGATGTAGAGGCTCTTCAGTGGCATCTTCCTCACCTTCCGTCAGGGATTTGTCTCAGTGCGGGAACGGTGCGCGGCGACGTGCGTCGGCCGCCCGTTCGCGGGCGCGCCTCGCGACCTGCCGGGCCTTGTCCCTGGCTGCGCGAGCAAGGGATTTCGACGCTTCGACCTGATCGTGCAGTCGCGCCCGCGCCGCCCGCATCTTGTGTTGCGCACGCGCCTTCTGCAGCGTTTGCGAGCGCATGGCGCGCCGACGAACCAGCACGCCGTGCAGGCGATTGCGCAGGTTGCGCTCGGCGGCGCGTTGCCAGGCGGAATGGCGATCGGTCGTACTCATCACCCGATCCGGGTACCCGTCATTGCGAAGGACAAGCGATCCAACCCCAGTGGCAGGGAGAAAGACGAGCGGTGGATGGCTGAGACGAAGAAAAAACCGAAGAAGTCGCCGAGCTCCGGGAAGACGAAATCGGGGTCGGGCGGCAAAACCCGGGCGAAAACGAAACCGGGCAACTCGGCGTCCGCGAGCAGACGGGCGTCGGCGAAAGCGACGAAATCAAACGGCGCCAAAGCCGCGAAAGCGAAAGGGAAAGCTGACGAAGCTGGCGCGAAAGCGGTCGAGGCGGCCAAAGCGGCCCCGATCGGGCCCGCCGCGAACGCCGCCCTGGCCGGGCGTGCCGCGCTCGCCGGGACCGAGGCCGCGGGCCGCGCCTTAGGCGCCGCGGCCTCGAAGGCAAAGGTGCCGGTCGTGGCCGGCGGCGGGGTGATCGTCGGTGTCGCGGGCGGCCTCGCGGTGTTGAGGCGCCGAGATGGCCGTCCCTCCCAAGGAACGCTCGATGCCGACCGAATCGTCGCGGCTGCCCGCCGCGCGGGCTCCTTCGGCGAAGAGCTCGGTCGGATGGCGAAGCTGATCGAACAGGCAAGCTCGAAGAAGTAGTAAGGAGAGAGCACATGAGCGGAAAGATCGACAAGGCGAAAGGCCGGGCCAAGAAGGCCGCCGGTGACCTGGCAGGCGATCAGAGCCTCAAGGACCGCGGCCGCACCGACGAGGCCAAGGGCAAGGCGAAGCGCGGCCTGGACAAGGCCACCTCGAAAGTGAAGAAGGGGATGAAACGCACGTACTGAGGGTGGTCCGGTTTGCCTGCGCTAGATCCGTCCGAGCAGCGGGAGGATGAGCAGGATGATCGCGACCAGCCCGAGGATCCCGGCGGCGACTGCTACCTCCAGCAGCATGAGCGCCATCGCGATGAGGATCAGAAGTCCGACCATCGCCTCGACCACCTGATCGACGGCTTCCGGGTTCACCTGTCTATAACGGCCGATCGGGTCCCGTTGTCAGATGGCGGTCACGATCGTCCCGATCTGACAAATCGCCTTTCGAGCCGTTGAAGGTGTTGCAGATGTCGGTCCACCACGAACGGCAAAGAAGGCGCCTCACAGGCGCCACCTCCAGAAAGAGAGAAACCCGTGACCATCGTCTGGATAATCATCGTGATCATCCTGATCCTGCTCGCCATCGGCCTCGCCAGGCGCGTTCTCTAGGCCGCAGCCTGGTGCCTGATCAGGCGCCGCACCGGCGGCAATCCCCAGAGGACCGCGAACATCGCGAGGACCAGGGTCGTGGTGACCACGGTCGTCGCGACGGCGCCGAAAAGGAAGTTGGTCACGAGCATGATCGCGCAGGTCATCGCCAGCGCCAACGTCGCGAGGCCGGCGATCGTCAGCCGGTTGGCGATCAAGACCAGCTGCGCCTTGTGCTGGTAGCGGAAGGTCAGCCGATGGTAGGCCGAGGGGGCGATGAAGAGCGCCGCCGAGAGCGCGGTCAGGAGCAGCCTTCGGTCTCCTCTCTACCGGATGATCGGTGCTCGGGGTCGCGGTCGGTTTGGCCACCTTCGCGATCGGGCATGATCCCGACCATACGACAGGCCCGCCGCCTCCACAGTCCCTTCGTCCCGCCGAAGGGTCTCCTCCCGACACGTACCGAGGTGCGCGCGACCTACCGGGCGGGGCCTTGACGCGAGAGGCACCGGGTCCGAGCATCTGAGTTGACCAACCTGCGTCTGGAGAAGAGGAACACCTGCATGGCTGAGCACGATCGAGAGACGGCCACTACGGACCATCAGATCGAGGCGGACATCTCGCGTGAGATCGTCCGGATCCATGCCCATTACTACGGGCGAGGGCCGACGAAATCGAAGACGTTCGTGGAGGACCAGGCAGTCCTGTGCCTGCTCGGCGAGATCTTCACGCCCGCGGAGGAAATCCTGGTCGAGGGCGGCCGCTTCGAGGAGGTCCGCTCGAATCGCATCGCCTTCCAGGACGCTGTCGAAGGCATGCTCCGGGAAGCGGTCGAACGGATAACCGGGCGAGCGGTCCACTCCTTCCTCAGTCAGATCAGCGAAGAGGGGTTCGCGAGCGAGGTCTTCGTTCTTGGGAAGGACGAGGCGGGCACTTCCGTTTGATTGGCCGCGGGCCGGTGGTGGTGCCCGGTGTCGCCGGTCGATTCGTGACCGATCACCCGATCAGCTTCAGGACCTCGCGCTCGACCTTCTGCCGGGTCCGTTCCGACATCCGCCCCTCGCTTGCGGCGCGACGGCCGACGTCGATCGTCTCGCCGTCGCGGTAGCGGTCGAAGACGCGCGGGTCGATGTAGGAGCGCCGGCAGACGGCGGGGGTGTTGCCCAGGGCCGCGGCGACCGTCTCCACCGCTCGGTTCGCGGTGCGCCTGGCGATCGCGTCGGAGGCGGGCTTCTCCTCGCCCGCCAGCGCCGCCGCGGCGAGCACCGTGCCGCTCCAGGTGCGGAAGTCCTTGGCCGAGAACTCCGTGCCGATCGCCTCCTGGATGTAGTCGTTGACGTCCTCGGAACGGACGTCGCGCCAGCGGCGCCCCTCTTTCCAGATGAGGAGGTCCTCGGGGCCGCCGCGGCGATGCCGCATCGTCTCCAGCGCCGCGATCGTCGCCTCGTCGCCGATCGCCTGGACGCGCCGCTGCCCGCTCTTCGCCGGGAAGTCGAAGACGAGCTCCTCGCCCTCACGGTGGACATGCTCGCGGCGGAGCGTCGCCAGGCCGTAGCTCTCGTTGGTCTCCGCGTACTCCTCGCCGCCGATGCGAAAGAAGCCGAGATCGAGCAGGCGGACCGCGGTGGCGAGGGCGCGCTCGCGCGGCATCCCGTCGAGCTCGATGTCGTGGCGGACGGCGCGGCGCAGCTCCGGCAGGGCGGCGGCAAACCTACGCATCGCCGCGTACTTGCGGGTGGCCCGTCGGCGGTCCCAGCGGTCGTGGTAGCGGTACTGCTTGCGACCGGCTTCGTCGACCCCGGTCGCCTGGATGTGGCCGAGCGGATCGCGGCAGATCCAGACGTCCTTCCAGGCGGGTGGGACGGCCAGGTCGCGGATCCGCTCCAACGTCTCCTCGTCGGTGATCGCCACGCCGTCGGCGTCCTCGAAGGAGAATCCGCGCCCACGCCTACGACGGTGGATGCCGGGCGCCGAGCAGTCGGCGCGGCGCAGGCGACCGGACCCTTTCACCAGGTCTGGGTACCCGGGCCCCGAGGGCGGTCAAACGGGGGCGAGGACGGGCTCGAAACCCTCGATCCGCACCGTCACCAGGCCGTGACCGCACTCACAGGCAACCGCGGCGACCTCGTCGAGCTGCTCGATCCACTGGGTCACCTCCGCGTCGCAACGCGGGTCCGAGCAGACCAATTCGACCTGGAACATGAATGGATCGTCGCCGGCGCTCCAGACGGAACCGCGCGTAGTGCTCCTGAGAGGCCGCCCCGATCGCGGGTACCCCGGCACGACGAGGAAAAGGCGAGAAAAGGAGCGTTGCGATGGCTGACGAGCTGAAGGGCAAGAAGATCGCGATCCTGGCGGCAGACGGGGTCGAGCAGGTCGAGTTGGACCGGCCGCGGTCGGCGGTCGAGCAGGCCGGCGCCGAGACCGTGCTGCTGTCGATCGAGGCCGGCGAGATCCAGGCCGTCGAACACGACATCGAACCGACCGAGAGGATTCCGGTCGACAAGGCCGTCGGTGACGCCTCCGTCGAGGACTACGACGGCTTGATCCTGCCCGGCGGCGTCGGCAATCCCGACAAACTGCGCAAAGAGGACTCGGTGATCGACTTCGTCCAGGCGTTCTTCAGGGCCGGTAAGCCGGTCGGCGTGATCTGCCACGGACCGTGGACGCTGGTCGAGGCCGACCTGGTCCGCGGCCGGACCCTGACCTCCTACCCGAGCATCCGTACCGACATCCGCAATGCCGGCGGCGAGGTCGTCGACGAGGAAGTCGTCACCGATCAGGGTCTGGTCTCGAGCCGCAGTCCGAAAGACCTGGACGGCTTCTGCGCCAAGATCGTGGAGGAGTTCGCCGAGGGCCCCCACGAGGTCGCCGAGGCGGGCGCGACCGCATGAGGTGACCTCTCAGCCGGGCGGCGTCGCGTCGATGAAGACCTCGGCGACGTCGGGCACGACCTCGCGCAGCCGGGCATCGATCTCATCCGAGACGCACTCGACACGGTCGGCGTCGAGGCCGTCGGCGAGATCTATGCGGGCGCCGACCAGGATGGCGTTCGGTCCCAGGGTGAGGGTGAGCAGCTCGCGCACCTCCTGCACCTCGGGGAAGCTCGCAAGCGCCCCTTCGAGGGCATGGCGCTCGTCCGGCCGAGCCGCTGCGCCAACCAGCATGTAGCGGGCGTCGCGGGCCATCCACAGGGCGACGAAGATCAGGAGGACGCCGATGGCGATCGAGGCCGCTGGGTCCCATAACTCGACCCTGGTGACCGCCTGCAGGCCGATGCCGAGCGCCGCCAGCGCGATCCCGATCAGCGCCGCCGAATCCTCGAAGAGCACCATCTTCACGTTCGGATCGCGGCTCATCCGTACGTAGTCGGCGTAGTCGAGCCGGGCTTCGCGCGCCTCGCGCCGCGTCTGTCGCAGCGCCCGCAGCCAGGAGAAACCCTCGGTCAGCAGCGACAGCCCCAGCACGGCGAAGGGGAGGAGGAACTCGGTCTCCTGTCGCGGCGGTCTGATCAGCTCGTAGACGCCCCAGCCGATCGCGAAGACGGCCCCGGCGAGGAAGGTGCAGACCGCGGCGACGAAGGTCCAGAGGTAACGCTCGCGGCCGGAGCCGAACGGGTGGGCCTCGTCGGGCGGCCGCTCGGCGAGGCCGATCGAGATCAGCAGGAAGGTCTGGTTGGTGGTGTCGGCGATCGAGTGGGCCGCCTCCGCCAGCATCGCCGCCGAGCCGCTCGCCGCCCCGGCGGCCAGCTTCGCCACCGCGATCGTCGCGTTGGAGGCGAGCGCGATCGCCGCCGTGCGCCAGCTTTCGGCGCTGCGGCCCGGGCGCAGGCTGCGGTCGCTGGTCCGGGCGACGGGATGGGGAGCGGTCCGCTTCATACCCACCATTACCCGGGTACCCCCGGGGCGTGATCGAAGACCTCACCACCCGCGCCTACACCGTGCCGACCGAGGCGCGCGAGTCCGACGGCACGCTCGAGTGGGACGCGACGACGATCGTCGTCGTCGAGCTCGGCGCGGGTGAGACCCGTGGGCTCGGCTACACCTATTGCGATGCAGCCGCGGCACGGGTCGTCGACTCGGTGCTGGCGCCGCTGGTCGAGGGCACCGACCCCTTCGCGGCGCCTGAGACCTGGGAGCGGATGCGGCGCGCGGTCCGCAATCTCGGCGGCCAGGGGATCGCGGCGATGGCGATCGCCGCCGTCGACATCGCGATCTGGGACCTGCGGGCGAAGCTGCTCGGCTGTTCGCTCGCAGACAGTCTCGGCCGCCGACGCGAGAGGATCGCCGCCTACGGCAGCGGCGGGTTCACCTCGCTGGAGGGCGATGCGCTCGCCGCCCAGCTCGCGGGCTGGGCAGACGAAGGCTTCGCCGCGGTGAAGATGAAGGTCGGTCGCGATCCGGACCGCGACCGTGAGCGACTCGCCACCGCGCGCGAGGCGATCGGCCCCGACGTCACCCTGATGGTCGATGCCAACGGCGCCTTCGAGCGCCGCGAGGCGCTCCGCCAGGCCGAGCTGTACGCGGCCTTCGATGTCCGCTGGCTGGAGGAGCCGGTGTCCTCGGAGGACCTCGACGGCCTCGCCTGGCTGCGGGACCGCGTCCCGGCCGGGATGACGATCGCAGCGGGCGAGTACCTCTGGGACGTCGCCGAAGCGGGCCGGATGGCGCCCTGCGTCGATGTCCTCCAGGTCGACCCGACCCGCTGCCTCGGGATCAGCGGCGCCCGCCTCCTCGACGGCGTCTGCGCCGCCCAGGGGCTGCTGCTCTCGGCCCACTGCGCCCCTCAGGTCTCGGCCCATCTCCTCTGCGCACTCGATCGGGCCGTCCACCTCGAGTACTTCCATGACCATGCCCGCATCGAGCGACTCCTCTTCGACGGCGCGATCGAGCCGATCGGGGGCCGCCTCCGTCCCGACCCGGGACACCCAGGGCTCGGACTCTGCCTGCGCGAGGACTCCGAGCGTTGGTGCGTCGGCTCCAACCGGGGTACCCCTCTTCGAACCGAACCCGAAAGGAGCGGCGATGAGCGAAAAGGTCGGTGACCAGTTGCTCGCCCGCCTTGCCGGCGAGTGGGGCGTGAAGCGGATCTACGGCTACCCCGGCGACGGGATCAACGGGATCATGGGTGCCTTCGAACGCGAGGGCCCGCGGCCCGAGTTCGTCCAGGTCCGCCATGAGGAGATGGCCGCCTTCATGGCCTGCGCGCACGCCAAGTTCACCGGCGAGGCAGGTGTCTGCATGGCGACCTCCGGCCCCGGCGCGATTCACCTCCTGAACGGCCTCTACGACGCCAAACTCGATCACCAGCCGGTGGTCGCGATCGTCGGCCAGCAGGCGCGCGCATCCCTCGGCGGCAACTACCAGCAGGAGGTCGACCTGGTCAGCCTCTTCAAGGACGTCGCCCACGAGTACGTCGAGATGGCGACCGAGCCCGAGCAGGTCCGACACCTGATCGATCGTGCGATGCGGATCGCCCAGTCGACCTCGAGCCCCACCTGCGTAATCCTCCCCAACGATCTGCAGGAGGAAGAAGCGGTCGAGACGCCGCCGCACAAACACGGAACGGTCCACTCCTCGCCCGGCTGGGAGCGGCCCGAGATCACCCCCTCGCGCGAACAGCTCGCCCGGGCGGCCGCGATCCTGAACGCCGGCGAGCGGGTCGCGATGCTGATCGGGGCCGGCACGATCGGTGCCCACGAGGAGGTGATCGACGTGGCCGACGCGCTCGGCGCCGGGGTCGCCAAGGCGCTCCTCGGCAAGGCGGCGCTGCCCGACGACCTGCCCTGGGTGACCGGCTCGATCGGCCTCCTCGGCACGAAGCCGAGCTGGGACCTGATGCAGGGATGCGACACGCTGCTGATGGTCGGCTCGAGCTTCCCCTACTCGGAGTTCCTGCCCGAAGAGGGCCAGGCGCGCGGAGTCCAGATCGACATCGACGGTCGCGTGCTCGGCATCCGCTACCCGATGGAGCTGAACCTGGTCGGCGACGCGAAGGCGACGCTGCGCGGGTTGCTGCCACTGCTCGACTACAAGGGCGACCGCTCATGGCGCGAGAAGGTCGAAGACAACGTGGTCGAGTGGTGGAAGGTGATCGAGGCGCGCGCCCATCAGCCCGCCGAGCCGATCAACCCTCAGCTGGTCTTCTCGGAGCTCTCGGCGCGCCTTCCGGACGGCGCGATCCTCAGCTCCGACTCGGGTTCCGCGGCCAACTGGTATGCCCGCGACGTCAAACTGCGACAGGGGATGCGAGCCTCGCTCTCGGGCACGCTGGCGACGATGGGCGCCGGAGTCCCTTATGCGATCGGTGCCAAGTTCGCCCATCCGGGGGCACCGGTTATCGCCCTGGTCGGCGACGGTGCGATGCAGATGAACGGCATGGCCGAGCTGATCACGATCGCCAAATACCGCGACCGGTGGACCGATCCGCGTCTGGTCGTCATGGTGCTGAACAACCGGGACCTCAACCAGGTGACGTGGGAGCAGCGGGCGATGAACGGGGATCCGAAATTCGAGGGTTCGCAGTCGCTGCCGGACGTCCATTACGCACAGTTCGCCGAGCTGATCGGGCTGAAGGGGATCCGGGTCGAGCACCCGGCCGACGTCGGCCTGGCCTGGGACCAGGCTCTCGCCGCCGACCGGCCGACGGTGCTCGACATCGTCGTCGATCCCGAGGTGCCACCCCTGCCGCCCCACATCACGCTCGAACAGGCCAAATCGTTCGCCTCAGCCGTGCTCGGTGGCGATCCGTCCTCGGGGCGGCTGATCGCGCAGTCCCTGCGCCAGAAGGTCGCCGAGGCCCTCCCGGGGAAATGACCGTCAAGGCCCTCCGCAAGGTCGGCCGAAGGGGCCTGCGCAACCTGCGCCGGGGTCGGGTGCAGCGGGCCCTCGCCGCGGCGACGGCGGCGAGCGCCCTACCGCTCGGGTTGGAGATCTGGTTCGAGCACTTCCGCGGATCCTTCGGCGACAAGTGGATGTGGACGCCGGTGGTGTTGTCGCCGGCGCTTGCCGCCGCGGGCGTCGCCGGCGTGCGCTCCGAGCGGGCGGCCACCACGGTCCTGCCGGCGGTCTCGGCGCTCTACTGCCTCGATGGGGCGATCGGCGTCTACACCCACGTCCAGGGTGTGCGCAAGCGACCGGGCGGGTTCTCGGAGCCGCTCTACAACATCGTCATGGGACCGCCGCTCCTGGCGCCGGGCTCGCTGGCGCTGGTCGGTGGGATGGGCCTGGTCGCGGCGCTGGCGCGGCGCGAGCGCTGATGTCGGAGTCGGTCGGCCACCTGCCCCACCACGGCGGGCCGGCGCCGCATGAAGATCCGCGCCCGGGTCTGCCGCGCCAGCGCCGCGGCACGACGCCGCAAGGTTTCGGCCGTTACCCGGATTTCGACGTGCTCGAGCAGGTCGGGCACTGGGACGAGGTGACCCGCCGCGTCGTGATGGCCCGGATCGACGTGGTGCCGCCGATCCGCTTCTTCGACGAATCCGAGGCGGCGACGCTCGGCGCCTTCTGCGACACGGTGCTGGCCCAGGATCGCGAGCCACGGATACCGGTGCTGGCGATGGTCGACAAGAAGCTCCACGCACACGAAGGCGACGGCTACCGCCACGCCGGGATGCCCGACGACGGCGAGGTCTGGCGGCGGGTGGCGCGGCTGCTCGATGCGGAGGCGCGCAGCCTGCGGGCCGACGACTTCGCGTCGGCCTCGCAGGGCATCCGCGACACGCTCGTCGGGCGGTTTGCCGAAGGCGAACTGGACGGCGACGGGATGTCGGTGGAGAAGGCCTGGTCGGTGGTGATGCGGATGGTGCTCTCGGCGTTCTACTCGCATCCCTGGGCCTGGAACGAGATCGGCTTCGGTGGGCCCGCCTACCCGCGCGGCTACGCCCGGCTCGGCGCCGGCGAACGCGAGCACTGGGAGCGCCCGCCGGAGTTCGAGGTCGACCCGGTGAAGGACGTGAAGGAGCGCGGGGTCGAGTGAGCACCAGGTCCGCGACCTTGCTGCGCGGCGCCCGTCGGCCGCCCGACAATGACTCGGCCTTCCTGCTCGACCGCCACCGCCGGGCCGTCCCCGGTCGCGAGACGATGGCCCGCCACCGCGAGGACGAGGAGGTCGACATGCTGATCGTCGGCTGCGGCGCGGGCGGGGCGACTCTGGCGCAGCGGCTGGCGCGGCGCGGCTGGCGGATCGTCGTGCTCGAGGCGGGGCCGTTCTGGGATCCCGACGAGGACTGGGTCTCCGACGAGGCCGGCTCCCACGACCTCTTCTGGAACGAGCCGCGGGTGATCGGCGGCACGGACCCCGTGGAGCTGGGCAAGAACAACTCCGGGCGCGGAGTCGGCGGCTCGATGGTCCATTTCGCGGGCTTCGTGCCGCGCTTCCACCCGAGCGATTTCGAGGTACGGACGCGCGACGGCGTCGCCGCCGACTGGCCGATCTCCTATGCGGACCTGAAGCCCCACTACGAGTTGGTCGAGCGGGAGTTGCCCGCGGCGGGCGAGCACTGGCCCTGGGGCAATCCGCATGGCTACCCCCACTCGCCGCATCCCGTTGCGGGCGGGGCGCTGCGGGCGATGGACGGGGCGCGGAAGCTCGGGATCGAGTTCAAGGTCGGCCCGGTGGCGATCGCCAACGGCTCCTTCGGCAACCGCCCCCATTGCATCTACCGCGGCCTCTGCCTGCAGGGCTGCAAGGTGAACGCGAAGGGCTCACCGCTCGTCACCCACGTGCCCGATGCCCTCGCCCACGGGGTCGAGGTCCGCGACGGGGCGATGGCAACCCGGATCGAGATCGACGAGGCGGGCCGCGCGAGCGGCGTCACCTACGTGGTCGACGGCCTGGGGCACCACCAGCGAGCCGCGACCGTCGTCGTCGCGGGCTACTCGATCGAGACGCCGCGCCTCCTCCTCCACTCGACCAGCCCCCGCTTCCCCGACGGGCTCGCCAACGGCAACGACCTGGTCGGCCGCGGGGTGATGGTGCAGGGGGCGCCGCAGGTGGCCGGGCGTTTCCCGGAAGAGATGCGGATGTACAAGGCGCCGCCGCCGGAGATCTGCTCTGAGCAGTTCTACGAGACCGACCGGGCGCGCGGCTTCGCCCGCGGGTTCGCGCTGCAGACGGTCGGGCCGCTGCCGATCGCCTGGGCCGAGCACGTGCTCGCCGACGGCCACTGGGGCCAGGCGCTGCGCGAGTACATGCGCGACTACAACCACTGGTACACGCTCGGGGCGCTGTCGGAGCTGCTGCCGCTGTCGGAGAACCGGGTGACGCTGGCCGACGGGAAGGACGTCAACGGGATGCCGGTCGCCCGCATGGACTACGGCCAGTGCGACAACGACCGTGCCAACATCGCCTTCGCCAAACAGACGCTGCACGACATCCTCGAGGCGGCCGGGGCGCAGGACGTGCTGACGATCGACCGCTACGCGCACCTGGTCGGCGGCTGCGCGATGTCGGGGTCGCAGGAGACCGGCGTCGTCGATTCGGACCACCGCACCTGGGAGGTGCCGAACCTCTTCGTCGCTGACGGCAGCGTGATGCCGACCCAGGGCTCCGCCAACCCGGCGCTGACGATCATGGCGCTGGCGTCGCGGCTGGCGGAACGGCTCGGAGACAAGCGGGTGGGGGCGGACGGTAGGCGCCGAGTCGCGGTCGCGTAGATGCGATTTCTTTTGGTGACCGCCAGGCGGGTACCCGTGGGGCATGGATAAAGGCGGAATCATCAAGCCGATCTGGTTGCCGTTGATCGTGGCGATCATCGTCGTGCCGACGGTGGTCGCGGCGGTCTTCGGTGGGCCGGGGTTGGCGATCATCGTGGCTCTCGTGCTGCTGATCGCGGTCGTCGCGCTGGCGGCGCGAAGCAGGCCGAAAGAGCCGATCGAAACGGCGCAACAGCCTGACGGTACCCATCGGGTGCTGCTGGCGCTGACGGCGCCGGTCGAGGACGCGGCGAGTGCCGAGGAGGTGGTGCGGGCGGCGGAGGCGCGCGGGCACCGGCCGACCCAGATCCTTGCCCTGGCGCCGACGCGGCCCCACTTCCTCGACCGGTGGGCGAGCGATGTGGGTGAGGCTCAGGCGGAGGCCCGGCGCCAGCTCGATGTCACCGTCGCAAACCTGCGCCGGGAGCACCTCGATGCGCGGTCCGAGGTCGGCGACTCAGATGTCGTGCTCGCGATCGAGGATGCGCTGCGCGAGTTTCCCGCCGACGAGGTCGTCCTGGCGACCGGTTCGCAGGAGGACGATCCGGAAGGAGCGGCTGCCGCCCGGGACCTCGCCGAGCGCCTGCCGATTCGCTTCGAGCACGTCGTCGCTGGTCCGGCGAGGTACCGACGATGAGCCGTGAGCACCGGCGCGTGGTCGTGATCACCGGTGCCGGCGCCGGGATCGGTCGGGCGACCGCGCGCCGCTTCGGCGCCGACGGCGACAAGGTCGCGCTCCTCGCGCGTGGCGAGGAAGAGCTCGAGGGCGCCGCGATCGAGATCGAAGCGCGGGGCGGCACGGCGCTGATCGTCCCCACCGACGTCGCCGACCCTCACGCGGTCGAGGCTGCCGCGGAGCGGGTCGAGCGCGAGCTCGGGCCGATCGACGTCTGGGTGTCCAATGCGATGACCACCGTCTTCGCCTTCTTCGAGGACATCGAGCCGGAGGAGTTCCGTCGCGCGACCGATGTCACCTACCACGGCGCGGTCTGGTCGACGCGCGCGGCGCTGCGGCGGATGACGCCACGCGACCGCGGCACGATCGTCCTGGTCGGCTCGGCCCTCGCCTACCAGGGGATCCCGCTGCAGTCGCCCTACTGCGGCGCCAAGCATGCGATCAAGGGATTCTTCGACTCGGTCCGCGCCGAGCTGCGCAACAAAGGCTCGCGGGTCCAGGTGACGATGGTGCAGCTCCCCGGCCTCAACACGCCTCAGTTCGACCACGGCCGCGCCAAGCTGCCCGGCCATCCGCAGCCGGTGGCACCGGTCTACCAGCCCGAGGTCGCAGCCGAGGCGATCCACTTCGCCGCCGGCCACCGCCGCCGCCAGATCTACGTCGGCATCTCCACCTACTACACGGTGCTGGGCAGCAAGCTGGCGCCCTGGATCGCCGAGCGCTACCTGGCGAGGACCGCCGTCTCCGGTCAGCAGACCGAAGCACCGCCCGACCCGGAGAACCGCGAGGGCAACCTGATGGCGCCGCCGCCCGGCGACCCCGGCGCGCACGGCCCCTTCGACGAGCAGGCGCACGGCCGCAGCCTCGCCTGGTCGGCGACCCGCCACCGCCGGGCGCTCGGCGCGGGTGCCCTGGCCGGGGCCGCCGCGCTCACCGCCGCGTGCCTCGCCCGAAGATGACTGCTGGTTCAGTGCCGGCTCCGCACGCGTTGCGGGACTACGCGCTGCTTGCCGACGGGGAGCGCGGGGTGCTGGTCGGGCCGCGGGGGGACTTCGCATGGATGTGCTTCCCGCGCTGGCACGACGACGCCGTCTTCAGTGCCCTGATCGGCGGGCAGGCCTGCTGGACGATCACCCCGGTCGGCCGCTTCGTCTGGGGTGGCCACTACGAGGATGGCGGGTTGATCTGGCGCAGCCGCTGGGTCACCGGGGGCGGCATCGTCGAGTGCCGCGAGGCGCTGGCGCTGCCCGCCCGGCCCGACCGCGCGGTGCTCCTGCGCCAGGTGAGCGCGGTCCGTGGCGGCGCTCGTCTGGAAGTCTCGCTGGCCGCCGGGGCCGGTTTCGACCGTCACGGGATGGCGCGGTTGCGGCGCAGCGACGACGGCGTCTGGACGGCGTCGCTCGGCGAGGAGCGCATGCGCTGGCTCGGCGCCGCCGACGCCGAACCCGCCGAGGACGGTGTCCATGGCGCCTCGCTGGCCCTCGATCTGCGCCTCGCCGAGGGGGAGAGGCGCGACTTCGTCCTCGTGCTCGACGACGGCGGCGACGACTCCGGTCCGCACCCGCCGGAGCGCCTCTGGGAGGCGACCGAGGCGGCCTGGGCGGAGAGCGTCCCCGAGCTTGGGGAGATCGACCTCGCCCGCCGCGACGCCCGCCACGCCTACGCGGTGATGAGCGGCCTGACCAGCGCCACCGGGGCGATGGTGGCCGCGGCGACGACCTCGCTGCCCGAGCGCGCCGACCGTGCGCGCAACTACGACTACCGCTACGCCTGGATCCGCGACCAGGCCTACGCCGGGCAGGCGGTCGGCGCTGCCGGGCCATATCCGCTGCTCGACGACGCGATCCACTTCGTCACCGGACGCCTGCTCGCCGACGGCCCCGATCTGATGCCCGCCTACACCGTCGCCGGCGACCCGGTCCCGGACGAAGACCACCTCGATCTGCCTGGCTACCCTGGCGGCGTCGACATCGTCGGCAACCGGGTGCGGGGACAGTTCCAGCTCGACGCCTTCGGCGAGGCGCTCCTCCTCCTCGCCGCCGGAGCCGGTCACGATCGCCTCGACGCCGACGCCTGGCGCGCCGCCGAGGCGGCGGCCGCCGCGATCGAGGCCCGCCACGAGGATCCCGACGCCGGGATCTGGGAGCTCGAGCCGCGCCGCTGGACCCATAGCCGCCTCCTCTGCGCGGCGGGGCTGCGGGCGATCGCCGCCCACGCGCCCGGTCGCGAGCGCGGCCCGCGCTTGCTCGCCCTCGCCGACCGGCTGGTCGCCGCGGCGGGCGAATGGGGCGTCTCCCGCGAGGGCCGCTGGCGCCGCGCCTCCGACGACGATCGGGTCGACGCCGCGCTCCTCCTCGCCGCCCTCCGTGGCGCCGTCCCCGCCGACGACCCGCGCTCGCTCGCCACGCTCGCCGCGGTCGAGGAGGATCTGGTAGAGGACGGCTACGCCTACCGCTTCAGGGCCGAAGGCGGGCCGCTCGGTGAGGCGGAGGGGGCTTTCCTCGTCTGTGGCTTCTGGCTCGCGATGGCACACGCCCAGCAGGGCGAGCGTGACCTGGCCCTCGGCCTCTTCGAGCGGGCCCGGGCGTCGTGTGGGACGCCCGGGCTCTTCGCCGAGGAGTTCGACGTCGAGCAGCGCCAGCTACGCGGCAACCTTCCCCAGGCGTTCGTCCACGCGCTCCTGCTGGAGAGCGCGGCGCGGCTGTCGGCCGGATGCGGTTAGAAGCCGGTCCGGCCGGGTAGCACGAGGGCAGCCCAAAGGCGGCGGCGGTTGTACCCGCAACGTCCACAGGGCGCACCCACATAACCGTACGCATCCGCACGCCAAGAGGCCCAGGGCGGCTGAGTCGGGGAAACCCACCATCACGGAGGTCCCGATGAACGCGACTCTGACGCCTGTTGACGACCTGCACGAGAAGCAGCTATGGCGACGTCTGAACGGCCAGCGAGACCAGGCGGCACGCGAGGAGCTGGTGGCCATGTACCTGCCGGTCGCGCGACGCATGGCAGGCCGTTATGCCGGAGTCGTCGAGCCCTACGACGACCTCGTCCAGGTCGCCAGCCTCGGCCTCCTGAACGCGATCGACCGCTATGAGGTCGAGCGCGGCACGCCTTTCATCGGTTTCGCCAAGCCGACGATCATGGGTGAACTCAAACGGTACTTCCGCGACAAGGTGTGGGCGATCCGGGTCCCACGCGGGCTGCACGACCGGATGGCCGCCGTCGAGGCCGTCACCGAGGAGTTGACGGAGGAGCACTCGCGTCCACCGACCCCGGCCGAGATCGCCGCCCGGGCGCGACTCGAGGTCGACGAGGTGCTGGAGACCCTGGCCGCGACGGAGAACCGCCGCCCGTTGGGGATCGACGCACCTCTGCACGCGGACGAAGGCGAGACTCCGTCGGCAGCCGAATGGCTGGGGGAGGTCGACGAGGGCTATGAGCTGGTCGATGATCGGTTGACCGTCGAGTCGGTGTTGCCGGGCCTCGACGAGCGTGAGCGCGAGGTTCTGTGCCTTAGGTTCATCGAGGACATGCCGCAGACGAAGATCGCCGCCCGGATCGGTTGCTCGCAGATGCACGTCTCGCGGCTCCTGCGGGCGACCCTGCAGCGCATGCGCGAGGCGGCTGACGGTGAGCCGGCGGATGCCTCGACCGGCTGATCGGCCCGGGCGTCGCTCGTCTGCTCAGGTCGTCTGCTTGTCCTTGGGCTCGTCGCGCGGCTCGAGTTGGATCTCCCGGTCGGCGCGCGGGCGACCTTCGGCGAGCTCGAGGCTGCGCTCGCGCTCCGCGTTCAGCTCGTGTCCGAAGAGGATCGCCAGGTTCGTGATCCAGAACCAGACCAGGAGGGCGACGAGGCCCGCGAGCGTGCCGTAGGTCTTGTCGTAGGACCCGAACTGGGAGACGTAGAGGCCGAAGAGGGCGGAGGCGACGATCCAGACTACGAACGCGACCAGGCTGCCCGCCGAGACCCAGCTGAAGCCGCGCAGCTTCACGTTCGGCGAGGCGTAGTAGAGGATCGCCAGCAAGAGCAGGAAGACCAGCGCCATGACCGGCCACTTCGCGAAGTCCCAGATGTCGACCGCGGTCGGGCCGATCCCGAGCGGACCGGCGACGGCGGCGACGATCGGGCCGGTGAGGACCAGCGATACCGCGAGCAGCGTCACCAGGACGATCATCGCCAGGGTGACCAGGAGCTGCAGCGGGCGCAGCTTCCAGAACGGGCGTCCCTCGGGCGTCTCGTAGATCACGTTGGACGCGCGCATGAAGGCGCCGGTGTAGGCGGACGCCGACCAGATCGCGGCGAGGATGCCGAAGACCAGCGCGAACCCCGCGGTGGTGCGGTTTTCGGTGAGCGATTCGATCGGGCCCTTGAACGTCTGCGCCGCCGATTCGGGGCCGATCTGGGTGACGATTTCCGTCAGGCTCCGCGTGGTCGCGCGAGGGTCGCCGAAGATCCCGATCAGCGACACCATCGCGATCACGGCCGGGAAGAAGGACAGCAGGCTGTAGTAGGTCAGCGACGCCGCCCAGTCGCTCATGTTGTCCTCCATGAACTCCTTGGCGGTGCGCTTAAGCGTCGCCTTCCAGTCGGTGCCACGCTCGGCGCCCCGAGGCGCGTAGTCCGCCCGCGGGGCCGCCGCCCGATCGCGGAACGCGGCGTCGGAGTCGGTGCTGTCAGGGCGATCGGTCACGAGCCCGATGGGGTACCCGCCGACCGGCGGCGATAACGATGACCGCCACCGTGTGTGTGGCCCGTTACCCCCGCCCCACGGCGGGTACGCCAATGCCGGTGACCGACCGGTACGCACGCCCCGAGGAGCGTCCTCCGCTCCTCGCCTACTCCGTCGCGATGGCGATCTTCAACGGCCTCTTCGCGGCCGGTCTCCTGATCGCCCGTCGGCGGGGACGTCAGCTGCCCGTGCGTCCGGCGCCTGCCGACGTCCTGCTGATCGGCGTCGCCTCGCACAAGTTGAGCCGGTTGATCGCCAAGGACAAGGTGACGAGCCCGCTGCGGGCGCCGTTCGCCGAGCTCGAAGGGAGCGGTGGGCCGGGTGAGCTGGACGAGCGCTCGCGCGGGACCGGCGCCCGCAAGGCCATCGGCGAGCTGTTGGTCTGCCCCTACTGCCTCGGCCTCTGGGTGGTCGCGGCCTTCTCGATCGGATTGCTTCTCGCGCCGCGGCTGACCCGCTTCCTCGCCGCCGTCTTCGCGGCGCTGACCATCGCCGACTTCTTCCAGATCGCCTATAAGGCCGCGGAGAACAAGGGCCTCGACCAGTGAGCGCCCAGGGGTACGGGGGACGATAGGCCTAACCGCCTTGGGGTACCTCTGGCCGTGTCGGGCAGCACCCGCAGCGATTTCGCCAGCGTCTGGTCGCTCTACCTGTGGATCGGGATCGGCGTAGCCGTCCTCGTCCTCGCTGCGATCCTCTTCGCCGTCGTCCGCTACCGGGACCGTCCGGGGCGGGTGGCCTCGGGGCCTGACGAACGGACCGCGGTCGAGATCGGTGCCGCGGTGGTGATCCTCGCGATCGTCGCGCTGCTGGTCTTCCGCACCTTCCACACCGAGGCCGAGGAGGACAACTCCTCGGCGACCGACGCGGTGCGGATCGAAGTCGATGCCTTCCAGTGGGGCTGGAAGTTCACCTACCCGGGCCAGGGGGTGACGGTGATCGGAAACAACGATCGAGAACCGAATTTCGCCGTCCCCGCCGGACGCAGGGTGTCCTTCGCGCTCACCTCCAGCGACGTGATCCACGCGATGTGGATCCCTGAACAGCGCTTCAAGAAAGACGCGATCCCCCACCGCGTCAACCACTTCGACATGGAATTCGAAGAACTCGGCCGCGAGCAGGGCCTCTGCTCCGAATTCTGCGGCTTCCGCCACAGCGGCATGCGCTTCGGGGTGCTCGTGATGTCCGACAAGGGATACGGCCGATGGCTGGCGACGCACCGGTAGCCCTCGACACCGACCGCGGCGCGGCGCTCGAACGGGGCCTCGCCTGGCTCGCCGCCACCGACCACAAGAAGACGGCGGCGAAGATCGCGCTCGCCTCGATCTTCTTCTTCGGGCTCAGCGGTCTGCTGGCGTTGACGATGCGTGCCGAGCTCGCCCAGCCCGGCCTCCAGTTCGTCTCCGACCACACCTACGACGAGCTCTTCACCATGCACGGGTCGGGGATGATCTACCTGTTCATGACCCCGGCGGCGCTCGGGCTGGGGCTCTACCTGGTGCCGCTGCAGGTCGGCGCCTCGGAGATCGCGGCGCCACGGCTCGCCCTCTTCGGCTTCTGGATCTACCTCTGCGGTGGCCTGACGATGTACTCCGGATTCCTCACCGACAACGGGTCCGGGGACGCCACCTGGACGGCGACGATCCCGCTCTCCAACAGCACCGGCTCGCCCGGGGTGGGAATGGACCTGTGGGTGATCGGGGTTGCACTGGCGGTGCTCGGCTCGCTCCTGATCGCGATCACGATCCTGCTGACGATCCTGCGACACCGGGCGCCGGGGATGACGATGCTGCGGCTGCCGGTGTTCAGCTGGACGATGCTGGCGACCACCTTCATGGTCGTCGCCTCGTTCCCGGTGTTGGTGGTGGCAATGGGGCTGCTGCTCGCCGAACGCCACCTCGGCGGGGTCTTCACCGGCTCGACCGGCTCGGTCGCCTACCAACAGCTCTTCTGGTTCTACGGCCACCCGGTCGTCTACGTGATGTTCTTCCCCTTCGTCGGCGCGGTCGGCGAAGCGGTCGCCACCTTCTCCCGCAAACGGTTCTTTGGCTACCGCGCGCTGGTCGTCTCGTTGCTCTTCTTCACCGCACTCTCGATGGCGGTGTGGGGGCACCACATGTTCATCACCGGGGCGGTGAAGAACCAGTACTACTCGCTCACCTCGAGCATCCTCGCGGTGCCCGCCGGGATCGAGTACCTCGACCTGATCGGCACGATGATCGGCGGGACGATCCTCCTCCGCGCCCCGATGCTGTTCGCGCTCGGTTTCATCGCCCAGTTCCTGATCGGCGGGCTGACCGGGATCATCCTCGCCTCGCCGCCGCTCGACTACCACGTCAACGGCAGCTACTTCGTCGTCGCCCACTTCCACTACACGCTGTTCGCGGGCAGCCTCTTCGGCCTCCTCGCCGGGGTCCACTACTGGTTCCCGAAGGCGACCGGGGCGATGCTGCGCGAACGCCTGGCGAAGGCCAGCTTCTGGGTGCTCGTGCTGGGCGCGAACCTGACCTTCTTCCCGATGTTCATCCTCGGCTACGACGGGATGCCGCGGCGGGTGGCCGACTACGAACCGCGGCTCGGCGACCTGAACCTGCTCTCCTCGATCGGCGCCGGGGTGATCGCGATCGGGGTCGTGATGGTGTTGGCGAACCTGGTGGTGTCCCTGCATCGCAAGGAGCCGGCCGGGGACGACCCCTGGGGCGCCCAGACGCTCGAGTGGTGGACGACCTCGCCGCCGCCGCGCGACAACTTCACCTCGCTGCCGGAGATCACCTCGCACGCGCCGCTGCTCGACCTGCGCGAACGGGAGGACGAGGAGCGCGGCCGCCGCGGGCGCGGGGCGGAGATACCGGCATGAACGGCGGGCCGAAAGGGGGCGGCGGCCCGCTGCTGGCGTGGTCGGCGATCATGGTCGCGCTGGGCGCGATGCTGGCGATCTGGAGCGCCGGCAGCGCCAGCGCCCTTCTCTTCCTCGTCGGCCCTGTCTCGCTGATCCCGCTTGCGGCGTTCAGCCGTCTGTGCCCGGCGCCCGGCGGTCCGCGCCTCCTCGCCCGCGTGAGCGTGCCGGTGCTGGTGATCGCGATCGGCGGGGCACTCGCCGCGATCGGCCTGACCGGCGGCCTCTGGCTGGTCCTGATCGGCGCAGAGGTCGGCGCCTTCGGCCTGGTGTGGCTGATCGTCGAGATCACGGGCGAGCGCCGGAGGGCCGGCCGATGAGCGACCTCCTCCAGATCGTCTTCCCGTCGTTGGTCCTGATGGGCGGCTACATGTGGCTGGCGGGCTGGACCGACTGGCCGCGGACGCGCATCGCCTGCTTCGCCGCCGGACTGGCGGTGGTCGGTGCCGGCGTCTGGTTCGACGACGTCTCGCTCGCCGTCCACATGGCGGGCCACGGCGCGATCGTCGCGGTCGGCGCGCCACTGCTCGTGCTCGGACGGCCGGTCACGTTGATGCTGCGGGCGCTGCCTCGTCCGGCGGCCCGTGATCTGGCGGCGCTCCTCCGCTCGCCTTGGGTTCGCCGCCTCTGCCGGCCGCCGCTCGCCTTCACCGCCTTCGTCGGCGTCCAGCTCGCCTTCCACCTGACGCCGCTTTTCTGGGATTCCCTCCGCGTCGAAAGCCTGCATGTCGCCGAGCACCTGCTCTTCCTCCTCACCGCCCTCTGGCTCTGGGCCGTCTGCCTCGCGGTCGAGCCGCTGCCGGGCCGCTGGTCCCCCTGGGCCCGCGCCGGCCTCCTGATGGCGGCGATGTCGGCGAGCGACATCGGCGCGGTGAAATTGATGCTCGACGGCTACCAGGCGGCGGGCGTCGCGATGCTCGCCTCGATGCTGCCGCTCGGCATCGGCGCGGCCGCGGTCGCCTGGGTCGCGATCCTGCGCGAAGAGCGCAAGGCCCGGGCGCGGGAGGTGGCTCATGCGGCGGGCTAGGCAGATCGCGATGGCCGCCCTGGCCCTTCTCCTCGGTGCGTTCGCCGTCGTCGCATTGGCGCAACCCCCTGTGACCCGCTCCTCCGCCGCCGTGGAAGTTCGTCCGGAGATCGCGGCACTGGAGTCGCAGGTGTCGAGACTCGACGAAGGACCCGAACTGTTCGAACAGTCCTGTTCGAGCTGTCACGGCTTCGAAGGCGAAGGCGTCGAAGGGCAGGCGCCCTCGCTGAAGCACGCCGGCGAAGCCGCCGCCGACTTCTACCTGCGGACGGGTCGGATGCCGCTCGGGCAGGTCGGGGACGAGCCGCTGCGCGGCGAACCTCGCTTCGGCGACAAGGAAATCGAAGCGCTCGATGCCTACGTCGGCTCGCTCGGCGAAGGCCCGGCGATCCCGAAGGTGGAACCGTCGCAGGGCTCGGTGAGCGAAGGGATGAGGTTGTTCACCGAATCCTGTGCGGGCTGCCACGGGATCGGCGGCAAGGGCGGTGTCGCAATCGGGGGTTACGCGCCACCGCTCGGCGAAGCGACGCCGGCCGAGGTGGGAGAGGCGATCCGGGTCGGCCCCTACCTGATGCCGAGGTTCTCCGAAGGGACGATCTCCCCGGCGGAGGTGAACTCGATCGCCCGCTATGTCGAACTGACCCAGAACCCCGAAGACGCGGGCGGGTTCGGGATCGGTCACATCGGCCCGGTCCCCGAGGGCCTGGTCGCCTGGTTCGCCGCCGTGGCCGCCGTGCTGCTCGTCGCCCGCCTGATCGGCGAGCGCCTCGGCGGCAGCCGGGCCGACGACGAGGCGGAGGAGCCGCGATGAGGCGCCGGCTCGCCGCCGCCCTTGCATGGCTCTGGCGCTACGCCGTCGCCGCCCTCGTCCTGCGCGCCTCGAGGAGACGGACCGGATACCGCGAGCGCGAGCTCCCCGCCTCTCCCCGCGCCGAGACGCTGACGGCAGCCCTCCTCTTCGCCGCCTGCCTGGCGGGACTCGCCTTCGTGGCGATCTACGCCTTCGACGACGCGAACACCCAGCTCCTCGGCCTCTCCATCGCCGTTGCCCTCGGCCTGATCGCCGCGGCGCTGATCCTCGCCGCCGCCGCGGTCGTCCCGCAGGAAACCCTGGAAGAGGAGCGGCCGCGCTTCGCCGATCCCGAGCAGGAGGAAGCCCCGGTCGAGGATTCCGCCTTCGCCCTGCGCGAAGGGATCGACGGCGTGACGCGACGGCGTCTGCTCGGGGCGGCGGGCGCCGCGGCGGGTGTCGGGCTCGGCGCCGCCGCCCTCGTCCCGCTCGCCTCGCTGGGTCCGGCGGTGGGGAACCGCCTTGCCGCCTCGCCCTGGAAGGACGGGGTGCGCCTGGTCGAGGAGAACGGGATGCCGGTGAAGGCCGACGACCTCGCCGTCGGCTCGTTTCTCACCGCCTTCGCCGAGGGCGCCGACAAAGAAGGGCTCGCCACCTCGCTCGCCGTCGTCCGGGTGCGGCCCGAGGAACTCGAACTGCCCGAGGAACGCGCCGATTGGGCGCCGGAAGGGATCCTCGCCTTCTCGAAGATCTGCACCCACGCCCAGTGCGCGGTCAGCCTCTTCCGCTACCCGCTCTTCGCCGAACGCTCGCCCGGCCCGGCGCTCGTCTGCCCCTGCCACTACTCGACCTTCAACGTGCTCGACGGCGGCGAACGGATCTTCGGCCCCGCCGTGCGCCCGTTGCCGCAGCTGCCGCTGCGGATCGAAGACGGCGCCCTGGTCGCCGCCGGGCCTCTGTCCGGGGCGGTCGGAGCCTCCTGGGGCAGGGTCAGGGAAGAGGGCTGAGCCGATGCCGATGACGACCCGCCGTGTCCTGCGCACGGTCGAGAGCCGCACCGGCGGCAGCGGCGCGCTGACGAAAGCGCTCCGCTACGTCTTCCCCGACCACTGGACCTTCCTCTTCGGCGAGGTTGCGATGTATTCGTTCCTGATCCTGGTCGCGACCGGGACCTACCTGGCGCTCTTCTTCGAACCGAGCACCGCCCACGTCGTCTACCACGGCACCTATGCGCCGCTGCGCGGCACGGAAATGACGAAGGCCTATGCCTCGGCGCTGAACCTCAGCTTCGAAGTCCAGGCGGGCCTCCTCATCCGCCAGGTCCACCACTGGGCCGCCGACGTCTTCCTCGCCGCGATCACCGTCCACCTGCTGCGGATCTTCTTCACCGGCGCCTTCCGCAGGCCGCGCGACATCAACTACTACGTCGGGCTGACGATGCTGGTGCTGGCGGTGGTCGAGGGCTACGTCGGCTACTCGCTGCTCGACGACCTGCTCTCCGGCATGGGCCTGGCGATCGGCAACGCAGTGGCGCTCTCTGTCCCGCTCGTCGGCGGCCAGTTCGGCGTTCTCCTCTGGGGCGGCCGCTTCCCCGGCACGCCCGACTTCCTCTCCCGCCTCTTCTTCGTCCACGTCTTCGTCCTCCCGATCCTGATCGCGACGCTGATGGCAATCCACCTGGCGCTTGTCGCGCGCCCCCACCACAGCCAGTTCCGCGGCCGCCGGCAGAAGGAGGGGAACGTGATCGGCACGCCGATGTGGCCCGCCTACGCGCTGCGCAGCCTCGGCCTCTTCTTCGCCACCGCGGCGGTCCTCTTCCTGCTCGGCGGCCTCGTCCAGATCAACCCGATCTGGCAGTGGGGCCCGTACGAGCCCTGGCTGGGGACGAACGGCGCGCAGCCCGACTGGTACCTCGGCTGGCTGATCGGCGCGCTCCGTCTGATGCCCCACTTCGACATCGTGATCGGCGACTACACGCTGATCCCGAACCCGTTCTGGGGCGGTGTGCTCTTCCCCGGCGCGGTCTTCGGCTTCCTCTACCTCTGGCCGACGATCGAGCGCCGCTGGAGCGGCGACCGCCGCCCCCACAACCTGCTCGACCGCCCGCGCGACAACCCGACCCGCACCGCGATCGGGGCCGCCGTCTTCACCCTCGTCGTCACCGTCTTCTTCGCCGGCGCCGCGGACCGCGCCTTCGTCCAGTTCGGCGTCTCCTACGAATTCCAGCTCTGGATGTACCGGGCGCTGGCGATGCTCCTGCCGGTCGTCGTCTTCTTCGCCACCCGGGCGACCTGCCGCCACCTGCGCGACCGCGGTGGCCATCCGGCCCGCGACTCCGGCGCCCGCCTGGTCGAGCGCCCTCGCGAGGCGTCTCGCCCGTTATCCCGCCCGGCACGCGGGTACGAACCCCGCGGCACCGAAACCGCCCCCGAGGGGGACGCACGTCCCACGGGCACGACCAAGGAGGAATGACCATGGCCGACCTGACGACGCTGGAGGAGAAGCTGGCGGAGGTGACCGGACTGGCCGCCGCGGCCCGGGAGGCGACGAAGAAGGTCGAAGGCATGCTCGACGACGACTCCGAGCTGCTGCCGGCGCTGCAGAAGATGCGCGCGGAGGCGGAGGAGACCGAGCGCCGTTGCACCGAGCTCGCGGGTGAGCGGGACGGCAGGAAGACGGCGATCCTCGACAAGGCCCAGGAGACGAAGTCCGAGGCGAAACGGTTCATGGAGATCTACCTCGGCGAGGACTCCGACGGGCTCGACGGCTTCGAGTTCCTGACCATGACCGAGGCGGGCGAGGCCGGCCACTGGGCGATCCTCGGCAAGGTCAACGAGAACGCCGGCGAGACGCCGATCCGCGAGCTGGTCGAGTGGGCTCTGCCGATCCAGGAACGCCACCTAGCGGAGGTCCGCGAGGGCTCGCTGAAACTGGCGGCCGCCGAGGACCCCTACGGGGAGTAGCGGAGGGCCGCAACACCAGGCATGCGCGACACGGCGAGGAGGGCGGGACGACCGCGCTCGTCAACGACAACTACGGCGACTGGAACTCCTCCTCGGAGGAGTTGGCCCGCCAGGCGATGGTCGGGCCCCGCCCGGAGCTGGTCGAGCCGGTGCTGCCGGTCGCAGCGGTCCTTCGTCGTCAAGGCCCGCCACAGGCCTGACGCCGATCGTGGCTCGGCCTCAGTCCGATTTCTGCACGAAGCTGATCCGGCCGTTCGTCTCGAGGATCCCCCAGCGAACTTCCTCGATCGAGGAGATCCCCTCGAGGCGCGCCTCGGCGCCGATCTCCTCCCGGGTCAGCCGCTGTCGGCGCAGGTTCGGCTCGATCAGCTCGCCGTCCTCTACCAGCACGATCGGCTCGCCGTTTAGCACCGGGCGCATCCGTTTGAAGCGGAAGCTGAGCCAGGAGAGGAGCACGGTGAGCAGGCCGATCGTCGAGATCGCCAGGAGCGCCCCGGTCACCGACATGTCGTTCTGGGTGACGCCCTGCTGGACGAGGTCGCCGGTGACGACCAACAGGATCAGGTCGAAAGGCTCGAGCGAGTTCAGCTCGCGCCGGCCCAGCATCCTGGTGAGGATGAAGATGAAGAGAAAGATCACCGCGGCGCGGATGACGATGTCCATGGCAGCTCCCTATGGGAAATCGATCTGGGTGCGAGGGATCGAGACGATCTGTTCGCCGGCGTCATAGAGCGAGACGTCGGCCTCGTGGGAGCCGACGTTGATCGGGTTCGCCTGGAACTCGATGTAGACGACGAACGTCCGCCCTGCCGGCATCGGCGGGAAGCGGAATTTCAGGTTCCCTTCAGCGTCGGTGGTGGAGCCCGCCGGTTCGGGCTGCACGGTGTTGACCGTGGTCTGGTCGACCTAGCCACGGTCGAGGACCAAGGTCGGCGCACCGAGGTCGCGCGTCGCGTGGATCTGGAATTCGGCCTGGTAGGTGAGCCCACCGCGGATGCGGCTCGGCGCCTTGACGCTCAGCGAGCCGCCCGCGCCGCTCGCCGTGTCGGTCCACGCCGCCTGGCCGAAGGCATTGGCGAGGGCGGCGACGACGAAGACGAAGAGCAGGATGAGGAGGCCCCGCCGCAGCCATTTGGCTTTCCACCGACCTTCGTAGTCTCGATGGCGGCCGAGGTCGATTTCGGCGGGGAGATCCTTCGGCGGGACCTCCTTGGTCGAGGTGTCATTCATCGTTCACTTGTGTCGGTGGGACGCCCACCACAATCTGTTACCCGTGATCGGCGCCCCCTAGCGGCGGCGGGCCATTGTGGAGCAGCCAGGGGTGTGCCGGACGGACCACGGCGTGGGATCTCCAGGCGAGGGCGGGTACCTCCTGGCCATGAAGGAGACGATCGCCCTCACCTACGACGACGGACCTGATCCGCTGTGGACGCCGAGGATCCTCGCGGCCCTCGCCCGCCGCGGCGCCCGCGCCACCTTCTTCGTGCAGGCGCGGCGCGCGATCGAGAACCCAGACCTGATCGAGTCGATCCTCGCGGCCGGCAGCGAGGTCGGATTCCATTGCGTCGACCACGTCCGCCATTCCGAGCGTCCCCGCGAGGCCGTTGTCGCCGATCTCGAGACGGGCCTCGAGCTGCTCGACGAGGTCGGGGTGCGGCCGCGCGCCTGGAGGGCCCCCTGGGGGGTCGAGACCGACGCCACCCGCGCCCTCGCCTCCAGCCACGATCTGCGCCTCTGGGGATGGAATCTCGATACCCACGACTGGCGGGGCGACGGTGCGCGCCGGATGCTCAAAGCCCTCGACGCCCAGGGTGGCCTGCGCGGGGGAGACGTGATCCTCATGCACGACGCCCTCGGGCCAGGTGCCCGTCGTGGCGGCTGCGCCGAGACCGTCGCCCTCACCGAGCTGTTGCTGGGGATCGCCGAGGGCTCGGCGCTGACTCCTGCGGGGGTGTCCGGCTGCGAGGGGGTGCTGGCGTGACCGGGCTGGACCTACCGTCGGCGACGGCTACAGATACAGATGGGGACGGCGGCGTCGGCCAGGCCGCGCGCCTCGACCGGGCTTTGGCGGCGATCGCGGCCGAGGCGTCGGAGCTCGACCGGGCGCCGCGCTTCCCCCGCAAGGCCTTTTTCCATCTCGCCGAAGCCGGTGCCCTGACGGCGACGATCGGCGCCGCCCGCGAACGCTCCGCGGTCCGCCTCGAGTGGGATCTGGTGCGCCGGGTGGCCGCCGCGGACGCCTCGGTCGGCCGCATCCTCGACGGTCACCTGAACGCGGTCGAGCGCCTTGGAGTCGCCGCCGGGCCGGAGGTGCGCGAGCGCGAGCTGGCGGCGATCGGCACGGGCGAGAGGCTATTCGGAGTCTGGGGCGCCGACCCCGCACCGGGGGAGGGCGACCCGGCTCGCCTCGGGGAAACCGGCGACGGCCTCGTCCTACGGGGCGCGAAGACCTTCTGCTCGGGCGCCGGCGGGGTCGAGGCGGCGCTGGTGATGGTCGGCACCGACGACGGCACGCCGCCGGCTCTGGTTCTGCTCGACTGCGGCGAGGAGGTCGAGGTCGATCGCTCCTGGTACCGGGCGGCCGGACTGCGCGCGTCGGAGAGCCACCGCGTCGTCTTCCACGACGCGTCCGTCACAGCCGTGCTCGGCGGCCCGGGGGAGCTCGCCCGGGACCCCTGGTTCTCGCGCGACGCCATGCGCACCGCGGCGAGCTGGGCGGGGATGGTGGACGCCGCCGCCGCCGCCGCGCTCGACGAGCTTGCCGCTCACCGCGCCGACGAGCCGCTTGCCCGGCTCGCGGCTGGCCGGATCGAGGCGATGCGAGGCACCGTCGATGCGTGGCTCGACCGTGCCGCGGCAGCCCCGGATACCGAGGTGCGCGCGACCAGCATCGCAATGCGGGCGGAGATCGATCGGTCCGCCAAAGGGGTGCTCGAGGTCGCTGCGGCTGCCTGCGGCTCGCATCCCTTCGTCACCCGGGGCCGGCTCGACCGCGCTCGTCGCGACCTCGAGACGTTCCTCCTCCAGCACCGCCTCGACCCGCTGCTGACCAAGCTCGGCGCCGAGGGGCTGAGCCGGCGATGAGCCCTCGTCTCGACGACGACCGCGCCCCGGTCGAGCACTTTGAGCGGCTCGCCCGCGAATCCGACGACCCCTGGAGCTACGCGACCAGTGAGTACGAGCAGGCGAAGTACCGGCACACGCTCGATTACCTGCCCGCGCATCCCGGCCGCACCCTCGAGCTCGGCTGCTCGATCGGTGTCTTCACCAAGATGCTGGCGGCCCGCTGCCACACGCTGCTCGCCGTCGACTTCAGCCCGACCGCCCTGGCGCGGGCGCGCGAGCGGTTACGCGGCACCCCGCAGGTCGTGTTCGAGCGGCGCCGCCTGCCAGAGGAGATGCCGGAGGGCCCTTTCGACACGATCGTCTGCGGCGAGATCCTCTACTACTGGAGCGCGGACCTGGTCCGCGAGGGCGTCCGGCGGATGGAGGCGGTGCTCGCTCCGGGTGGAGCCCTTCTGGTCGTCAGTTGGCGGCATGGCGACCCGCGCCGCGAGCTGAACGGGGACGACGTCCACGCGCTCGTCGACGACACAACGAGGTTGTTGCTCGACGCCAGCCGCACGACGCCCGACTACCTGCTCGACCGGTGGGTGGCGCGGCGATGAGCGGCGCCGGGGAGCGGATCGTGATCGTCGGCGGCGGCCCAGCGGCACAGGCCGCGGCGGGCGCCTACCGCGAGGCGGGTGGTGCGGGCACGGTGACGATCCTCGCCCGCGAGCCCGACCCGCCCTACGAACGCCCGCCGCTGACCAAGGACTTCCTCCGCGGCGACGCGGGCCGCAAGGACCTGCCGCTCGCCGACGCCTCCTGGTACAAGGAATGCGCGATCGAGCTCCGCAACGGGGCCGAGGTGGCGGAGCTCGACCTGGGCGTTCCGGCGGCGCGCCTGGCCGACGGCGAGGAGGTCGGCTTCGACCGCCTCGTGCTGGCCACGGGCGCCGACCCGCTGGTCCCGCCGATCCCCGGCGCGGACCGCGCCGCGGTCCAGACCGTGCGCCGGATCGGCGACTCGGAGCGCCTGCGCGAGCTCGGTTCCTCCGACCGGGTGCTGGTCGCGGGCTCCGGCTTCATCGGTTGCGAGGCGGCTGCCTCGCTGGCGCTGCGCGGCGTCGCCGTGACGATGGCGATGCTGGAGGAGCTGCCTCAGATCGACCGCCTCGGCCGCGAGGTGGCGGAACGGTTCGCGGAGTGGCTCGGCGTCCTCGGGGTCGAGATCCTGCCCGAAGCCGAACTGGCCCAGATCGACCCGGCCGGAGATCGCGCCGCCCGCGCCCGCTTCGACGACGGCCACCGGGAGGTCTTCGACCGGATCCTGCTGGCGCTCGGGGTGGAGCGCAACGACGGGCTCGCTGCGGCCGCCGGGCTGACCGCCGAGGACGGGATCGAGGTGAACGCCGCGATGGCCACCGCCGACCCCCGCGTGCTCGCCGCCGGCGACGTCGCCTTCGCCTTCAACGCGAGCGCCGGACGGCGGCTGCGGGTCGAACATTGGGGTGAGGCGCTGAATATGGGCGAGGTCGCGGGCAAGGCGCTGGCCGGCGCCGCATCCCGCTGGGACGTCGCCCCGGGCTTCTGGTCGACGATCGGCGAGCGGACGATCAAATACGTCGGCTGGGGCGACGGTTGGGACGAGCTGCGCTTCGAGCCCGGCGACGATGGAGCCTTCGCCTGTTGGTACGGGCGCGACGGCGAGCTGGTCGGGGTCGCCTCGCACCTCGACGACGCCGCCTACCAACGCGGCCGCGGGCTCATCGAGGAACGGGCGGCGTGGCGCTGAGCGCCGCCGCCACGACGGCGCTGCCGGCGCCGGCCGACACCGTGCGCGCGGTGGTCGTGGTCCCCGCCCGCGACGAGGAGCTGCGGATCGGCGCCTGCCTGGAGGCGCTGGCGGACCAGGTCGAGGTCGGGTTAGAGGAATACGAGATCATCGTCGTACTCGACGCCTGCGAGGACGACACCGCCGGCGTGGTCGAGGCCTTCCGCGAGCGCGCCCGCGGCCCGGCGATCCACTTCGTCCCCGGGCCCGCGCAGGGCGCCGGGCCCGCTCGCGCGACCGGGATGGACATCGGCTGTGCCCGCCTCGAAAACCTCGGCCGCTGCGACGGCCTCCTCGCCAGTACCGACGCCGACTCGGTCGTCGCCCGCGACTGGATCGCCCGCCAGTTGGAGGCGATCGCGGCGGGAGCCGAGGCGATCGGCGGCGAGGTCCACCTCGACCCGACCGAGGCGGCGGCGCTCCCCGATGGGGTCCTCGCTCGCCGCGAGGCTGATCTCGAATCACGCACCCGGGAGGCGGCCTCGAGGGGTCCGGCCGAGCACGCCCACTTCTCCGGTGCCAGCCTCGGGGTCACCCCGCGCGCCTACCGCCGGGCCGGCGGGATGGCCTGGATGGCGGCGCTCGAGGACCAGGAGCTGGAGGACCGGCTCGCTGCCGCCGGGATCGCGATTCACCGCCTGCGCCCGGTCTCCGTCGTCACCGCCGCCCGCACCGAGGGGCGCGCCGAGCGCGGCCTCGCGCGTGACCTCGAGCTGGCCCGCTGGCTGGCGGAGCGCCGGTACGACGGTGCTGACTTCACCGTCGAGCGGCTGCTGGCGGCGAAGGCGACCTCAGTCGCGGCGATTCTGCCGACCCGCGAATGCGCGGCCACGATCGCCCCGATCCTCGGCGCGATCGCCCCGCTGCGCGCCGCCGGGCTCCTCGATGAGTTGGTGGTTGTGGACGCCGACTCGGCCGACGGCACCGCCGCCATCGCCCGCGAGCACGGGGCCACCGTGCTCTCAGAGTCAGCGCTGCGGCCCGACCTCGGGCCCGCCCGCGGCAAGGGCGACGCGATGTGGCGGGCGGTCGGGGCGACCGCTTCCGAGCTGATCGTCTTCCTCGACGCCGACACCACCGGCTTCTACCCGGGCTTCCTCACCGGCCTGCTTGGCCCGGCCCTCGTCGACCCGACTCTCGCCTTGGTCAAGGGCACGTTCCGCCGCCCCTTCATGCTCGGCGAGGCGATCCACGATGGCGAAGGGGGGAGGGTGACCGAGCTGGTCGCCCGGCCGCTCCTGAACCTCCACTTCCCCTCGCTGGCCGGCTTCGCCCAGCCGCTGGCGGGGGAGATCGCGGTCCGCCGCGACCTCTTCGAGCGGCTATCAGTCCCGGTCGGCTATGGGGTCGAGATCGCGATGCTGATCGATGCCTTCGGCCTCGCCGGCTTCGACGGGCTGGCCGAGGTCGATCTCGGCGTCCGCCAGAACCGCCACCAGAGCCTGCGGGCGCTGAGCGCGATGGCGGGGGAGGTGCAGGTCGCGGTCGAGCGGCGGACCGGGGCTCCTCCACGGCCCGCCTACCCGGCCTTCCGGCCGCGCCCTGAAGGAGGCACGACCGAGCTCTGGCGCCTTCGCTGCGAAGAGCGCCCGCCGTTGAACGCCGAAGTGCGTTCGCAGAGATGACGGAGCGGGTGCGGATCGGCTGTTCCGGCTGGAGCTACGACGAATGGCGCGGCGGCCTCTACCCGGAGGGACTGCCGGCGCGGCGGCGGCTGGAGCGCTACGCCGAGGTCTTCGACACGGTCGAGGTGAACGCGACGTTCTACCGACTTCCGAAGGAGTCCACGGTGCGCGACTGGACCGAACAAGTCCCGGGCGACTTCCGCTTTGCGGTCAAGGTGAGTCGCTACCTGACCCATATGAAGCGATTTCATGACATCGCCGATGCAGTGGTCCGGTTCTGGGAGCCGCTCGAGCCGTTGCGCCGGTCCCGCCGCCTCGGCCCGGTGCTCTGGCAGCTGCCGGAGAACTTCGAGCGCGACGACGACCGCCTCGCCGCCGCGCTGGATCGGCTGCCGCGCGCCCGGCACTGCTTCGAGTTCCGCCACCCGAGTTGGTTCGCGAGGCCGGTCCGCGAGCTGCTCGCCGAGCACGGCGCCTCGCTGGCGATCGGCGACGACAAGCGCCGGCCTCTCCCCGAGGCGACCCCGGTCGGCCCGCTCGCCTACCTGCGCCTCCACTACGGACACCGCGGCCGTGACGGCAACTACTCGGAGGCCGAGCTCGACGACTGGCGCCGCCGCCTCGTCGCCTGGCGTTCCCGCCGCCCGGTCTTCGTCTACCTGAACAACGACTGGAATGGGTTCGCACCGGCGAACGCCCGGTACCTGCGCGACGGGCTGTCGGCATGACCTCTGCGGACTTCGTTCCCGACACCCGGTCGCTGCGGACCTTGCGCCAGGCCGCTCGCGACTGCCGCGGCTGCCCGCTCTGGGAGGACGCGACGCAGACCGTCTTCGGTGAGGGGCCGCGCAAGGCGAGGCTGATGCTGGTCGGCGAGCAGCCGGGCGACGAGGAGGACCTCGAGGGTGAGCCGTTCGTCGGTCCCGCCGGCCGGGTGCTCGACGACGCGCTCCGTGCGGCGGGGATCTCCCGCGGCGAGGTCTACCTGACCAACGCGGTGAAGCACTTCAAATGGCGTGCCCGGGGCAGGCGCCGCCTCCATCAGACGCCGCGCGCCGGAGAAATCGAGGCCTGCAGGCCGTGGCTGGAGGCCGAGCTCGAGGCGATCAAGCCGGTCGGGCTTGTCGCCCTCGGCGCCACCGCCGGGCGGGCGCTCTTCGGACCCGGGGTTCGGGTGGGGCAGGACCGAGGCAGGCTGCTCGAATCGCCGCTGGCACCGCTCGCCGCCCTGACGCTGCATCCCTCGGCGGTGCTGCGCCTCCACGACCACAACGAGCGGGAGGGAGCGATGGCGGCGCTGGTCGAGGATCTGCGGATGGTCGCCGTCGGGGTCGCAGATCGATAGGTGGGCCCGCGTCGGGGTACCCCTGCACCGCGATGGACTTCCTGCGCGAGGTGTTCAAAGGCTCGAACCGCTTCATCCTGCGGCTGGCATTGATCGCCGCGCTCGGCGGCCTCCTGTTCGGATACGACACCGGCGTCATCTCCGGCGCCCTCCTCTACATCGAACCCGACCTCCATCCGTCGGGATTCGAGGCGCAGGCCTTCGTCGGGGCGCTCCTGGTCGGGGCGGTGATCGGCGCGGCGATGTCGGGCTGGTCGGCGGATGCGCTGTCGCGCCGACGCACGATGATCATCGCGGGTGCGATCTACGTCGTCGGCGCGCTCGCCTCGGCCGCCTCCCAGTCGCCGTGGGAGCTGATCTGGGCGCGCTTCGTCCTCGGGTTCGCCGTCGGCGCCGCGTCGTTCGTCGCGCCGATGTACATCTCCGAGCTGGCGCCGAAACGGATCCGCGGCGGCGTCACCTCGTTCAACCAGCTGATGATCGTCTCGGGCATCTTCGCCTCCTACATCGTCAACTGGGCCTTCGGCGGCGCTGCCGGCAACTGGCGCTGGATGCTTGGGCTGGCGGCGATCCCCGGCGCCGCCCTGGCGATCGGCATGTACTTCCAGCCCTTCTCGCCGCGCTGGCTGGCGTCGAAGGGGCGCGAGGAGGAGGCGCGCGAGGTGCTCGGCATGGTCCGCGACGAGGACGAAGTAGAGGAGGAGCTGAGTGAGATCGACGAAGAGGCGCAGATCGACAGCACCTGGCGCGATCTCTTCGCACCCGGCGTGCGGGCGATGGTCGTGATCGGCCTGGTGATGGCGATCGCGCAGCAACTGATCGGCGTCAACACCGTCATCTACTACGCGCCGACGATCCTCAAGCTGACCGGCCTCAGCACCACCAGCGCGATCACCCAGGCGCTCTCGGTCGGGATCACCAACGTGATCTTCACCGTCGTCGCGATCCTGATCCTCGACAAGGTCGGCCGACGCCCGCTCCTGATCGTCGGCACGATCGGCTGCGTCATCGCCCTCGTCGTGCTGGGGATCTTCTTCGCCTCCTCGACGCTGAAGCAGGACTTCTCCGGCCTCGCCCTGGTCTGCCTGATCGTCTACATCGCCGCCTTCGCGGTCGGCCTCGGGCCGGTCTTCTGGCTGATGATCTCCGAGATCTTCCCGCTGCATGTGAGGAGCGCGGCGATGTCGCTGTCGACGGTGGCGAACTGGGCGACCAACTTCCTCGTCTCCACCTTCTTCCTCACGCTCACCGGCGCGATCTCCGTCGAGGGCACCTTCTGGCTGTACGCCGGCTTCGGGGTCGCCGCGGTCATCTTCTTCGTTCTGAAATTGCCCGAGACGAAGAACCGCTCGCTGGAGGAGATATCCGAGGAGGTCACCGACGAGGCGGTGGGGACGACGTGAGCGCGCCGACCGTCGTCCTCGACGTCGACGGCACCCTCGTCGACACCAACTACCAGCACGCGATCGCCTGGCACCGGGCCTTCCGCGAGCACGGCTACCGGGTGGCGATCTGGGAGATCCATCGCCACATCGGCATGGGCGGCGACCAGCTGGTCGGTTCGCTGCTCGGCGAGGAGGCCGAGGACGCCGACGGCGACGAGCTCCGCGACGCGCAGGCGGAGGCCTACGGCAAGCTGATCGGCGAAGTCGAGGCGATGGAGTGCGCGAGCGAGCTGATCGCCGAGCTCGACGAGGCGGGAGTGACGGTGATCCTGGCCTCCTCGGCGGCTGGCGACGAGGTCAACCGCTACGTCGAGCTGCTCGGCGCGGGAGAGCGGATCGCCGGCGCGACGACCGCCGCCGACGCCGAGCGCACCAAGCCGCATCCGGAACTGGTCCAGACCGCTCTGGACAAGTACGGCTCGGGCGGCCCGGCGCTGATGGTCGGAGACTCCACCTGGGACGTGAAGGCGGCGGAGGCGGCCGGTGTGCCGACCCTGGCCCTCCTCACCGGCGGCTTCTCGGAGGCGGAGCTGCGCGAGGCGGGCGCGGCCGAGGTCGAGCACTCGGTGGCGAGTATCCGCGAGCGCGGCATCAGGTGGGCGCTCGACCTCGCGGGTACCCCTGCACATGACTGAATTCGGCTACACGATGATGTGCGAGCAGTCCGCGCCCGACGCGCTGGTCCACGACATCCGGCGGGCCGAGGCGGCGGGCTTCGACTTCTCACAGATCTCGGACCACTTCCAGCCCTGGCTCGCCGAGCAGGGCCATTCGCCGTACGCCTGGTCGGTCCTCGGCGCCGCCGCCGCGGTGACCGAGCGGATCGGTCTGATGACCTACGTGACCTGCCCGACGATCCGCTACCACCCCGCGGTCGTCGCCCAGAAGGCGGCGACGGTCGGGATCCTCTCCGGCGGGCGCTTCCGCCTCGGGCTAGGGGCGGGGGAGAACCTGAACGAGCATGTGGTCGGCGAAGGCTGGCCCGCCGTAGGCGCGCGCCACTCGATGCTCTCGGAGGCGATCGACGTGATCGACGCCCTCTTCGACGCTCCCGAGGGCGAGGCCGTGAGCTGGCATGGCGACTACTTCGACCTCGAGACCGCACGCCTCTGGGACCGGCCCGAGAGCCGGGTCGAGATCGGCGTCGCCGTCTCCGGCGAGGAGTCCTGCAGGCTCGCGGGCCGCAAGGCCGACTTCATGGTCGCTGTCCAACCCGAGGCAGAACTCGGGGAGATGTTCGATGCGGCGGGCGGCATCGGCAAGGGTCGCGTCGGCCAGATCGCCGTTTCTTACGACGAGGATCGCGATGCCGCCGTCGGGCGCGCCCACGAACAGTTCCGTTGGTTCGGGCTCGGCTGGAAGGTGATGGCCGACCTGCCGAATCCCGACTCCTTCGACGCCGCCTCGCAGTTCGTCGGTGACGAGGACGTCACCGACTCGATCCCCTGCGGTCCGGACGTCGAGGAGCACGTCGCCAAGATCAAGCGCTTCGTCGACGCCGGTTTCACCGAGATCGGTCTCGTCCAGATCGGAGGCGAGCACCAGAAGAACTTCATCCCCTGGGCCGAGCACGAGTTGCTCCCGGCCCTACGCGAGTTGTAGGAGCCAAACGACCAGTCAGGAGGAGGCCATGCCGCCACGCGGAGTGAAAAAAGGAAGCAAACGGGACCGGCAATACAAAGAGATCGTCAAAAGCGAGAAAAAAGAGGGCCGCTCGACCAAACGCGCCAAAGAGATCGCGGCGCGCACGGTGAACAAGGAAAAAGCGCGCTCCGGGGAGTCGAGCTCGAAATCGAAGACCTCGACCTCCGGCCGCTCGGCGAGCAGCCGAGGAGGAAAACAGTCAGGGAAAGGGCCTGGAGGTCGGACCCGGCAGCAGCTCTACGACGACGCGAAGCGTCTCGGCATCGAGGGGCGCTCGAATATGAGCAAGAAGGAACTGCAGCACGCCGTCGCCGGCGCCGGCTGAGAACGGCGGCCTCGGGTGGCGCCGGGAGGGGCGGCCCCTGCCGGATGTGGCTGCGAACGAGGGTCGGCACTCATTCGAACGACCCGAGTTCGGCGAGGTGCGATCCTTGACGACCAGGTCGACCCCGATTCACGGTGGAAACTCCGCAGGACATCCAAGGCCGCCCATTGCCGGTCGTCGCCGACATCTCGCGCGAGATCGTCCGTGTGTATGCCCATCACTTCGGGCGCGGTCCGACGAAGGCCAAGACCGTCTGGCGCGAAGACCTAGTGGTCTGCGTGCTCGAGGACATCTTCACCCGCTCGGAGCAGGTGCTGGTCGACAGCGGGAACTTCGACCAGGTGAGGTCCAACCGCCAGGCGTTCCAGGACGCCGTCCAGCCTCTGCTGCGCCAGATCGTCGAGCAGGCGACGGGTGAGGTGGTGCGCTCGTTCCTCAGTCAGGTCAACGGAGACGGCGTCGCGACGGAGGTTTTTCTCCTCGATCGTTCCACCGATCCCTGATCGGGTACCCGACATGTGTGGACGCCGAGAACCCGATGCAGCGCCCCGAGGCGGAGAAAGTGAAAAAAGAGATCGCGAAGGAGATCTCCCGGGTCCACCTTGAAACGTACGGCGAGCGGACGACGAATCTCAAGGTCGCGCTCGATGAGCAGATGGTCGCGGTGATGATGGACGTCGAGCTCTCACCGGCCGAGCAGGCGCTACTGGGTGTCGGGAAAGCAGATGCCGTCCGATCCGCCCGCGAGGCGTATCAAGAGGCGATCGAAGAGGTCTTCGTCGCCATCGTCGAGCGGGCCACGGGTCGTCGGGTCGACAGCTTCGCGAGTCGTACCGTGGTCTCGACCCAGACGCCCTGGTCGGCCGAGATCTTCCGACTCCAGCCATCGGGGTCGGGCTGAGACATTCCGGTGCTCGGCGTCGTCGAGGGACCGATGCGGCAGCGCTATCGTCTGGTCCATGCAAGCGCTGGACCTGGCGATCCTCTACGAAGACGGCGACGACGGCTGGATCGTCGCCTCGATCCCCGCCGTACCGGGTGTCTTGAGCCAGGGCCGGGATCGCGCCGAGGCCCGTGCGAACGTCCTCGACGCGCTGGCTCTGATGCTCTCTCCTGAGCCCGTCGAGGTCGGTGACGAGCGCGAGCGCGAGCTGTTGCATCTCACCGTGTCGTGAAGCGTCGCCAACTGGAGCAGCATCTGATCGCGGAAGGGGCTCGCAAGCTCGACGAGGGTGGCAATCACACCCGTTGGATCGGCCCGTCGGGGAGGCGCTCGGCCGTTCCCCGGCATCGCGAGATCGACGACCGCCGGTCCAACCAGGCATCCAACGGATCCATCCGGTCTCCACGGGGGAGGTGTCGAAACGCCGCCAACGGATCGCCGTCCCGAACGTGCGGGAATGGCACCGACCCGAGCAGGAGCGCCGCTCTACATAGGGTCCTTATCGGGCGTCCACGTGACCCGGTGTCTCGGGGCTGAGAGGCTCCTTCCCCGACGCGGGGATCGGAGAGCGAACTGCGGTGTCCCAGGCGGCTCCGGTCTTTGACGAGGCGCCGATCTGCGGTTCCCCACCCCGATCCAGTCCCCAGGCGATCTGAGACAATCCGGCGGTGGAATCGGAGCTTGAGCGAAATCACGGGCGGCTGGCGGACATCTCGCGCGAGATCGTCGTCCTGCTGAAAGACCTCGTCGGTCGCGGGCCCACGAAATCGAAGACCTACATCCATGAGGACTGCGTCGTCGTGCTGCTACGCGAGGGTCACACGAGGAGCGAGGAGACGATGTTCGACTCCGGCGCCGGCCGGACCGTGGCGCAGGCCCGCGTCGACATGTCCGAGACCATCCGCGGGCCGCTGAGCGAGGTGGTCGAACGGCAGACCGAGCGCAAGGTGGTCGGCTTCCTTTCGAGCAGCCAGCAGGACCCCGACCTGATCTCCTTCATCTTCGTGCTCGAGAGCTCTCCGCTGCTGGAGGATTAAGCGGCGACACATCGGGCTGACCTCGCGTTATCCTCGATTCACGGTCGACCGGACGACGGACGGGAGGCCGAGTCGAGGACCGGAAGTCGGCTTCTTATACGAGGGTGCGGGCGACGATCCTCGGCCCTCTTCGGGGTCCTGGCCTTGAGATGCCCTGACGGCGCCGGGTTGCGCTAGTGTGGTCAACAGGGAAGCAGCGGACATACGCCGAAGCTCCCGGAACTCACCCGAGACAAGTGATCTGGCCAACGCGGTCCAGTCCACGGGCCTCCATCGTCGTAGTCATTCGATCCGGAGGTTTCGCCTTGTCTACCTATCATCGTCCCGACGCTTCGATCGCGACGGCCCGGTTACGGCCGTTCAAGGTCATCGCAGCCGAGCTCGACTCCGGCCATCGCGAGATCCAGGTGGAGGGCGAGCTCGACCTGGCCGTCGCCGATCAGCTGGGGACGGCGCTCGATGCTGCTTGCGAGGACGGAGTAGAGATCCTCGTCTGCCTCAACGTTGCGAGTTCATCGATTCCACCGGCATCGCGGTGATCGTCATGGCATATCAAGAGCTGGCGAGGAATGGCCGGCGTCTGGCGATCTGCAGTCCCTCCGACAGGGTGTCCCGGATACTCGAGATCACCGGCCTGAATCTTGAGGGCCTGGTGTACCCCACCACCGCGGAGGCTCTGGCGGCACAGTCCGCGGCCAGGTCTGAGGTCCCGGCGGGATGACCGGCGCTGTCCGAATCTGCTTCCTGGAGGGGACTCCGTCTGGCGTTTGCCATGGGCTGGACCGGCCCCGAGTGTTGGCGGTGCAGCTCATCCGGTTGCAGGGAAGGCCGAGGATTCCCGCCGGCGACGAGATGATCTCAGCATGTCGGGCCTGACGAGCGACCGACCCAAGGGTCAACACCGGATCGACGCAGACATCTCGCGAGAGATTGTCCGCATCCATGCTCACTACTACGGGCGCGGTCCGACCAGCGCAAAGACCTATGTCAGCGACGACGCGGTCTTTGCCGTACTCGGCGGGATCTTCACGCCCTCGGAGAGAATGCTGATCGAGGCTGGCCGGTTTGCGGAGGTGCGGGCCAACCGGATCGTCTTCCTGGACACCGTCGAGCCGCTCATGTGTGAGGCGGTCGAGCGTATCTGCGGCCGGTCGGTCCGCTCGTTTCTCGGTCAGGTCAGCTCGGATGGACTGGCCAGCGAGATCTTCGTACTCGAGAGGTAGATCTCCGCTCCCCTTGGCCGGCCCGGTAGTTTCGATTCCCTCGCCGGGAGAGTTGAGTGATGCTTGATGGGGTACCCAAGGCGACGCCTTGCCGAGCTTTGCGATCAGACTCCGAAGTAATTCCCCGCTGGCGGCTTCGCTTGCCCTGCATAAGGCGGAGATCCCGACGATCGCACCGGGGGTGGCCGGATTCTCCAAGACCCCTGCGGGGGAATGGACACTTGGTGAGGAGTTCGTCGCCTTCGTCATCGCTCGTGATATCTCCGAAGCCTTGGAGCACATTGACCGGATCGGGGCAGACCTTGAAGTTGTCGACGGTGCGCCCCGGGATCGCCCGTCAAGGGTTGACGGCCCTGAGTGAGCGCACCCGCCGCAGCGTCAACGAAGCCTGAGGCGAGGTCACGCCCACCGCTCTGGGATCCTGGCGCCGGGGGTTGCGCCGACGCCTGAGTGGCCTATTCCAAGGAGGGCGATCGGAGACGACACCGGGAGGAAAGGAGGAACCAGATGAGGACCCGGGTAGGTGAGATGAGAGATCGTCGACGCAGCCGCATCCGGCGCGCGCGCGAGGCGGCCCTGGCACAGGCGGTTTGCGAGGCCCGCAGACGCCTCGACGACGGCCGCGGGAAGGCGGTGGCGGCCTGAGGCCGGGGAGGCCGGGCT
Organism: Actinomycetota bacterium; assembly: GCA_018268575.1. GTDB lineage: Bacteria > Actinomycetota > Thermoleophilia > Solirubrobacterales > 70-9 > VAYN01. Next base: position 15,232 of record JAFDWF010000066.1, on the reverse strand, counting down.
TGCGGAAAAGCCTTGGCGGCCTAAGGAAGAGTACGAGCAGATTCACGACACCGACGGAGGTGATTGAGATGACGACGATGCTGTTGGATCCCCTCGCTTCCTGGCTCGATCCCGGCAGGCGCGCCGGGGTCGCGCGCGGGGCACCACCCGTCTTCGCGGCGCCGACCGACGTCTTGAGCGGCGAGGACGAGGTAAGGGTGGTTATGGATCTTCCTGGCGTGCGGGCCGACGACCTCGAGATCGAGGTGGCCGACGGGGCTCTCGCGATCCGCGGCCAGCGTCGCTACCCCTATCGCGATGATCCCGGCCCCCATGCCCTGAACCGTCTCGAGCGCGGCTTCGGGACCTTCGAGCGGATCCTCAGGGTGCCGCGGGACCTCGACGCCTCCTCGATCGAGGCGACGATGGACGACGGGGTCCTGACGCTCGCGATCCCGATGCCCGACTCACGGAAGCCACACCGGGTGGAGGTGCGCGCGGGGGAGCGTCGTGAGACGCTAGAGGTGGGTGACGGGGACGGCGACGCCACCGCCGACCCGGACGGGTCCTCCGACGGGACGGGTCGCCTGGTGGAGGCGGGCGCCTGAGCAGAAGCTGACCGACATAGGCAACCCAGGAATGACGCGAAAGGGCGGCGGGAGCCGTGAGCCGAGATCCGGGTGAGGACCGGCAAGGCCCCGGGAAGGGGCGATCTCCGTCGACCGCCCTCGACATCGGAAAGATCAGAGGAATCATGGAGACAGGGCCGCTCCTGACTTGGGGCGGCCCTGTCGGTCGAGCGAGGAGGAGGACAGGATGTCCTCGGGCGAAGAGAGGACCGACCCCGTAAGCGAGTCCCACGAGCGCGGCGGCGAGCTCCTACAGGGTGTCGCCGGCGCCGCGCTCGCCGAGGCGGCGGGAGCGGCCCGCGCAGCCGATGAGGGGCTCGCGGGGGCGCTCGGGCGCACGCCTCCGCACAGTGCGGTCACGAGCTCCGCCTACCTCGATGAGCTCGGGCGCCGCGGCAGGCTCACCACCGACTCGGAGCGGAACCTGGTCCTCGCCGCTCAGGACGGCGACCGTGACGCGCGGGCGCGGCTGGTCGAGGCCTTCATGCCGCTGATCGCGTCCGTCGCCCGAAACTACCGCCAGACGGTCCGGGTCGAGCGGATCGAGCTCCTGCAGGAGGGTGTGGTCGGCCTGCTCCGCGCGTTGGAGCGCTTCGACCCAAAGGTCGGGACCCCGTTCTGGGCCTACGCCTCGTGGTGGGTGCGCCAGGCGATGCAGCAGTTGGTCGCCGAGCTGACCCGGCCGACGGTCCTCTCCGACCGTGCCCTGCGGCGCCTCTCGCGCGTCCGAGAGGCATACGAGGAGGGCCTCCGCTCGAGCGGTCGCGAGCCCGGCCGCGACGAGCTCGCCGCCTCCGCGGGGATCAGCCGCCAGCAGGTCGACGACCTGCTGGCGGTCGATGCCGGCTCGCGTTCGCTCGAGGCCACGCTCGGCTCCGGCGAGGAAGGCCGGATCGGCACGCTCGGCGACCTGATCGCCGACCCGCTCGCCGAGGGCGAGTTCGAGCTGGTGCTGGAGGCGATGGAGGTGAAGGAACTGCTCTCGCTGCTGGCCGGTCTATCCGAGCGCGAGCGCTCGATCCTTCGTGCCCGCTTCGGTCTCGAAGGGACCCCGGAGGAGTCGCGCAGGCAGCTGGCCGAGCGCCTGGGGGTGAGCGCCGAGCGGGTGCGCCAGATCGAGGAGCGGGCGCTCCGCAAGCTGGCGGCGGCGGCCGGCGAGTAGGGCCGCTCCTAGGGTTCGCCGATCCCGGCGGAGATCGCCGGGATCGGACGGACGAGAGGTGGGTGGCCCGTGCCCCACGTCGGCAGCCGTCACCGGCCGACTGCCGTATCGGCGAGCCCCGCGAGGCTCTACGGCGGGCGTCGCCGCCTAGTTGCCCGAAATCCCGCAGCCTCCCCGGAGGTGACGCGGATCGAGCCGAGCGGGACCATGCCGATGACTGCGACGAGGTCACCGTCTGTCGCCGTGCCCGCAAGCTGGCGGTGGCGGAGCTACGGGCGGTGGTTCCGGCCGGGCATGCGTTCGGCCGGGCCGGCGCCCCGAGCCGTCCTGGGCGGCCCCAAAGCCTTGGATGGAGCGGCCGCATGAGTCCTGGGGGGCCGCAACGCAGGTCCTCCGTAGGGCCGCGAATGATCAGCGGATGGACGTTCACTTCGAATGGCTCCACCGGAGTGTCGATATTGATAAAAGTGGGTAGGAGGTTCGCGCTTCGAGTAGTCAGCGCTTCGAGTAGTCAGGGTCCGGCCGGCCAAAACCGGGCCCGCGGGTCACGGAGGTCGGACGAGTTGAGGGACGCAGTTTCAGTCGACAGGGGGACCACTTTCTCCGCTGAGCGCACTGATCTGGTGATGGACCCTTACGCCGGCTCACCGATCCAGGATGGCAGTGTCGAGCTCCTTCTCGGCGACGTGATCCAGGGCGATCGGGCGAGGGCCCTCCGCGCCCAACTCGCCTCCAGCCACCCCCGCCAATCCGCCGAGCAGATCGAGGAGGCCGTGCAGGCCGCCTGCGAGGACTTCATCACCCAGGGGGAGACCATCTCCGAGCCCGGCGCTCTCTACGCCTGGGTCCGCACCGTGGCCTACCGCAAGCTGGCCCGCGAGGACGCGCACGGCCGGCACGAGCTGCCGGTGGACCCGACCGAGGGTACGTTCGAGCGGGCCGCCTCCGAGGAGCCGGGTCCCGAGGAGGAGCTGATCGCCCTCGAGGACGACCTGGACCTCGAGTTGTTGGTCCGCGAGGTGGCGGACTCGCTGTCGGGTCGGCGCCGAGAGATCCTCGCGCTCTGGGGCGGCGGTCTTAAGCGCCCCGAAATCGCCTCGCGCCTCGGCCTCAGCGAGCGCGCGGTCAAGCGTGACCTGCTCGCGGTGATGGAGGAGGCGCGTGTAGTACTCGCCGGACACGCCGGGAGCGGCTGCGAGCTCGGCGAGCCGCTCGTGCTCCGCGCCGCCTACGGGCTGGCCGCCGCGGAGGAGGCCGAGCAGGCCCGGCTGCACCTCTCCCGCTGCCACCGGTGCGCGGAGTTCAGTGAGCGACTCGATGCGTGGCGCCAGAAGGCCGGGGCGCTGCTCCCGGCTCCCGCCGCGCCGGCGGCCGTCGAACAGGCGAGTCCCGGCCTACTCGCTCGGATCGGCCACCGTGTCGCGGACGGGATCTCCTCGGTCAAGCAGCAGATCCTCGGTGGCGGCGCCGGGCTGAGGCAGCAGGCGGCGACCGGCACCTACGGGCGGACGCTCGATCCGACCCCCCTCGTCGGGATACGGCCTGGTCCCGTGGTCGCCGTCGTCGTCGGGTGCATCGCGGTTGCGGGTGGTGGGGCGACCTACTGCGCCCAGAACGGCGTCGATCCGCTCGGCGCCGTCGGAAACCTGATCGCGGGCACGGAAGAAAGTGAACCGCCGCCGGCCCCGGAAGCGACCGAAGCGACCGAACCGGCGCCGGTCGTGCCTCCGCCGACGCCTGTCACCGAAGAAGCCGTGAGTCAGCCGAGCGGATCCACCCAGCCTGAAACGACCTATGCGCCCGAACCGAAGCCTGAACCTGAACCCGCACCGGAACCGGAACCCGAACCGGAAGCGAGCTTCGAACCCTCGGCACCGGTCACCGCCACGGCCGGCGAAGAAGTCGTCGCCGAACCCGCCACGGAATCGGCCCCGGCGGTCAAGGCGAAGCCGACCGCGGCCCCGAGCGGCGACGCGCCGCAGTTCGGAGGACCATGACCGGGACGAGACCCGACATCGTCCTCGCCCGCCGGCTCGTGCCGTGCCTCGTCCTCGCCGGGCTGCTCCTGGCGCTGCTCGGCCCGGCCCGTGCCGAGGCGGGCGACTACACGATCTCAACCTGCCAGGCCAGCGGCGCCTTCGAATCGGGCGCCTTCGAAGTCTTCGCCACCCGGGGGATGAAGTGGAGGCGCGCCTGCAACCCGCTCGGCCCCGGCCTGCGGGGGCTGGTGACGGCCAATGTGGCGAAAGGCGGTCACGTCCCCGTGGGCGCGGAGTCGGGCTTCGTCCTCGAAGCACCGCCGGAAACCACCTTCCAGAGCCTTCGCTGGTCGGGATACGCGCACCGCCGCGACTGCCGCTACGCCCTGCAGCTCTACGCGGTGAAACCGGAAGGAGCGACGGTGGCGATCCGAAACGTCCGGGCAGATCACGGCTGTCCGAGCAACGCCAAGGAGGCCCAGGCATCGAGCTGGCCGCGGCCGAGCACCTATGAACTCGGCGGGGCGACCAGGATCGTCCAGCGGGTGATCTGCGCCGGGGCGCCGCAGGCCGAATTCTGTTCGGGGAAGGGCCAGAACTACCTGCAGACCTTCGTCGCCGAAGCGACCGTCAGCGACCCGACGCCGCCGTCGGTATCGATGGTCGCGGACGGGCCACTGGCGCGAGGAGAATGGGTGCGTGGCGCGCAGTCGGTCGGCTACGAAGCCTCCGACAACACTGGAATAAGAGACGTGGAAGCCTGGGTGGGGGGCGCCGAGCCGGGGAACGTCCTGGAGACCTGCGACTACAGCCAGCGCGTCCCCTGCCCCGATCCTTCGGGTCAGATCGCGATCGAAACCACGAAGCTCCCCGAAGGCACCCAGCAGCTACACCTGACGGCGCAGGACGCCTCCGGCAACAGCGGCGAATCATCCCCGGTCACGGTGAAGATCGACAACACCGCCCCGGCTGCCGTGCCGATCGCGGTCGAAGGCGGAGAAGCCTGGCGGAGCCGCGACGGCTTCGATCTCGTCTGGGCGAACCCGCCGGAACCCGACCGGGCGCCGATCACCACCGCGACCTATCGGCTCTGCCGCGTGGGTGGACCGGAATGCAGCACCGGAACGGTGGGCGGCGAAGGCGTCTCGGCGATCCCCGACCTGACGGTGCCCGCGCCGGGCGAATGGGAAGTGCGGATGTGGAGGACCGACGCGGCCGGGAACGTGCAGCCCGAAAACGCCTCGCTGCCGGTGCGCCTGCGCTACGACCCCGAACCGCCGAAGCTCGGCTTCGAAGAACAGAACGCGGGCGACCCCACCCGCGTCTCGGTCGCGGTCAGCGACCCGGTGTCCGGCGTCGCCGGCGGCGGGATCGAACTGAGCCGCGCAGGGTCGGGGATCTGGCAGGCGTTGCCGACCACCCTCGAAGCAGAAAGCCACCTCGTCGCCCGGATCGACGACGCGGCATTGCCCGCGGGCGAATACGAACTGCGGGCCGACGCCTCCGACAGGGCGGGGAACCTGGCGACCACCACCGAGCGCACCGACGGGCAGGCGGAGCGTCTGACCCTGCCGTTGCGGACGGCGACCTCGCTCGGCGTCGGCGTCCTCGAGCGCCACGAGATCCACAAGACCGTCAGACGCCACGGTAAGAGCCGCAAGGTCACGCACAAGGTCTCGGCTCTGGTCCCGGCGCGCACCGTCGACTTCGGCACCGGGGTCCGTATCGAGGGCAGCCTGACCGACCGCGCGGGCGGACCCGTGGCGGGAGCGACGGTGCTGGTCTTCTCACAACCGCCCGAAGAGGAAGAAACGCAGGTCGCGAGCCTGACCACCGGGGCCGAAGGCGGCTTCGCCTGGACCGAGAAGGCGGAGCAGTCGAGCAGCCTGCGCGTCGTCTACCAGGGCACGGCGACCAGCCTGCCGACCGAAGCGCATGCCGAAGTGCTGGTCCACGGCGGCTCGACGCTGAAGGTCGACAAGGCGCATGTGCTGAACGGCCAGTCGGTGGTGTTCAGCGGCAGGGTCGAGGGCAGGCCGCTGCCGTCGGCGGGGAAGCTGGTCGAGCTGCAGGTGCTGCTGGCCGAAGAATGGTCGACCTTCGAGACGACCCGCACCGGTCCCGACGGCAGGTGGAGCATCCGCTATCCGTTCAAGCGGAGCTGCGGCAGGGAGCTCTTCGAGTTCAGGCCACACGTGCCCGGAGAGGCAAACTGGCCTCTCCTTTCAGGAAATGGGCCGAGGGTTGCGGTCCACGTGCGGGGGCGGCCATGCTCGACGGGATAGTCCTGCAACGCGAATCCGGGGAGGGACCGGGATGAGAGCACTGCGCGACCGACTCACCTACGCCAACGTGATGGCGACGCTGGCCGTCTTCATCGCGATCGGCGGCACCTCCTGGGCGGCCGTGAAGATTTCCGGTCGCCAGATCAAGGCCCACACGATCACCGCGCGCAACGTCAGGCCGAACTCCCTCGGTGGACGCCAGATCAAGGAGAGGAGCCTCGGGATCGTGCCGGGCGCCCGTGAAGCCGGCCTCCTCGACGGGCGCACCGCCGAAGACCTCCAGGTCAAGTGCCCGACCGGCATGGTCCCCGTCGACGACACCTGCATCGAAACCCAGGCGCATCCACCGACCTACTTTCACAGCGCCCTGCTCCAATGCGGGGAGACGGAAGACATCAAGACCCCTGGGCGACGGCTTCCGACCTACCAGGAGCTGACGATGGCGCTGACCCATCAGGAAATCACCCTGTCCCCTGGCGGCGAGCTGACCAGTGAAGTAGAGCCGAGTTCGGCCGGCCAGCCGCTGAACGTTATCTACGTAACCGACCCGCTCGGTGGCTGGGGCCTGACCCCAGACAATGCCGCTGGAGCGAGGGCCTATCGCTGCGTCGCGGACCCGCTGAATTGAAACAGCCAACGAGAACATAAGGAGGCAAGCGATGGCGAAGCTCCGATCGATGGGAACGATCGCCGCCAGACAGGTAGGTGGCACCCCTGTGAGGCGAACGCTCGCGCTGGTGCTCGCCGTCGCCTTCATCCTGACGAGTGTCAGTCCGGCCTGGGCGCTCGAGATCGGGGCCGAAGCCGAAGGCGAAGGGAGCGCGGCGCCGGGCACGCTGCCGGGACTCGAAGCCGGCCCCGAACTGGAAGGGGGAGAAACGGTGCTCGGGGAAGAAGCGCCCCTCGCCGGCGAAGAAGTCGAAGAAGAAGTGGTGGTCCCGGTTGAGCCGGAATCGCCGGAAGCCGCACCCGCCTCACCGGCGCCGGTGGAAGAACCGCAGCCGGAAGTGGTGGTCATCCCGGAAGCCGTGCCGCCACCGGCCCCGGCGCCATCTGCGACGCCGACCTACGAAGCCGAGCCGCCGCCGACGTACGAAACCGAAGCGGCGACCCCGGCCGTCGTCCACGGGGAAGCCATCGTCGCCCCTGCCGAACCGCAGCGGCCGGCTCATGCCGGGTCACCTCCGCCGGTCCAGGGTGTCCCGGAGGTCGCCCCGGTCGTCGAAGCGCCTCCGCCCGCCACGTCGCCGGTCGAAGCGCCCGAACCCGCGCCGAGCCCGCCCGCCGTGCAGCAGCCGGCGGTCGTCGAGGCGCCCGGCGCCCTACAGGGCCACCGCTCCCACACGGTGCGGCCGGGCGAGTCGCTGTGGTCGATCGCGACCGCGCTCCTGCCCCCCGGGGCCGGGAATGCGGACATCGCAAGGGAGGTCCGGCGCCTCTGGCGGCTGAACGCCGATCGCATCGGGACCGGCGACCCGAACCTGATCCTCGTCGGGACGGAGCTGCGACTGCATTGAACGCCGCCGTCGGTGACGGGCTCATCCGACTGTGTATCCTTGGTGTATGGCACGCACCAACATCGACATCGACGAGAAGGCGTGTGACGCGGTGATGCGTCGCTACCGGCTCGCGAGCAAGCGCGAGGCGGTCAACTTCGCCCTGCGCACCGTCGCCGGCGAGGTCCTGGACATCGATCGCGCCCGAGGGCTGCGCGGATCGGGGTGGGACGGCGACCTGGAGGAGATGCGCGCCGGCCGGGTCGGATGATCCTGATCGACACCTCGGCCTGGGTCGAGTTCCTCCGTGACACCGGCAGCCCGGTCTGCCTGCGCGTCGACGAGCTCCTCGCCGAGGAGATCGCGACCTGCCACCCGATCCGCATGGAGGTGCTTGCCGGCGCCCGCGACGAGCAGCACCTCGAGAGCCTTCGTGGGCTCCTCGCCCGGGCCTCCGTCCTCGAGACGTCGCCGGCCGACTACGAGACCGCGGCGGCGCTCTATCGCACCTGCCGACGTCGCGGGGAGACCGTGCGCAGGCTGATCGACTGCCTGATCGCCGCCCACGCGATCCGCGAGGGGGTCGCGATCCTCCACGCGGACGCCGACTTCGACCGCCTCGCGAGCTGCACCGCATTGCGGGTCTTCGCCGTCGGCTGAAGACCCGACCGGGGCGGTCGGGTCGGCGGCGGCGCCACGGACCGGACTCCCTCTTCCCCGCGGTGGCGGCTCCACGCCTCGGTCAGGGGACCACTTTCACCCTCTCCCGCACCGTAGGCATAGAGGCCTATGAGTGACACCTTCGGATACGAGGATGGCGGTGGTGCGGTGAGGTCGACTCGACTCGACGAACGCCTCGCCGAGGCGACCGTCGAGTCGCTGGCGGAGATGCTGCGGATCCTCTCCGACCCGACCAGGATACGCCTGATCGAGATGCTCAACACTCATGGCGGGGCCAGCGTCGGGGTGCTCGCAACCTACCTGCCGGTGACCCGCCAGGGCGTCTCCAGGCAGCTGGGGATCCTCCATCGGGCAGGCTTGGTCAACCGGCGGCGCGAAGGGATGTCGGTCTCCTACGAGCTTGCCGACTGGACCGGGTGGTGGCTGATCGAGCAGCTCGCCGGCGAGCTCGGCGATGCCCGGGACTGAACTTCCGGGCCGACCTGACCCGAGCTGGCGCCCACCGAACCGTGACGGTGACCGCAATCCGCACCTGCGTGTGGTCACAAGGATGAAAGGAGTGCCTTTCATCCTTGTGACCACTTCGCCACCTGACCACACCGTCCTTGTGAGCCGGCAGACGAGCCGGGCGCAAGAACAGAGGACGGAGGTGCGGGCCAGGTGTCAAATGGACTGTTTTCACGGGAGGCAGGAAAGGAGGTCGGGTCCCGGCCGCTGGGCGCGACGCTACGTCCGGTAGGTCGGATCGCCCTCTGGGCGGTCCTCGCGATCCTGTTGATCCGGGGCGGGGCAGCGCTCCTCGAATCCCCGGAACGAAGCCCCGCCGGGGTCGACGCGGCGCGGCCCGAAGGACCCGGACAACCGGCCGAAGCGCTCGCGGTCGGCTTCGCCCGTGCCTACCTCGAAGCTCCCTCACCCAGCGATCTTCGGGGCTACCTCGCCGAAGGCGCCCATATCGGCGCCGGGCACCGACCAGGTGTCGGCGGCGGGGTTGCCCAGGCGGAGGTGGTGAAGAGCACTCGGATCGGCGCGGGCCGCTGGGTCCTCACCGTCTCCTGTGATCTCCGCGACGCGCGCACCCTCGATCTGGTCGTCCCGATCGTCCGTCAGGAGGCGGGCGAGGCGGCGGCCCTGGGCGCGCCCTCCATCGTCGCGGTCCCGGCGCCGGCCGGGGTCGACCCTGAGCGACCCCGGCCGATCGCCGGATCCGGCTCCGGTGCGATCGGCGAACTGATCTCGAAGTTCATGCCGGCCTATGTCTCGGCGGGGAAGACCTCCGAGCTCTCGTACCTGCTCGCGCCCGGGGCGACGGTGGTGCCCCTCGGCGGCGCGCTCAAGATGGCCTCGGTCGGCCATCCGCGGCAACTCGGCGGCGGTGAAGCCGCCGAGCGAGAACTGACCGTCGGGGTCAGCCTTCGGTACCCGGCGAGCGGCGCGGTCTACCCGCTGACCTACCGCCTCCGGGTGGTGGAGCGGGCACGGCGCTGGTACGTCGCCGCGGTCGAGGGGGCGGTCGCGTGAGGCGCCTGATGCGGTCCATCCTGGCGGTGCTGCTCGCGGCCGCGATCGTCGCGCTGGTCGCGCCCGCGGCGGCACTGGCGAGCGGCAACTCGATCGGCGGAAACCTGGCCGGGCTCCTGCGCGAATACGCGGGCGAGCTCTACACCGGCGCGGTCGCGATCTTCGCGCTGTTCTTCCTCGTCAACCGGCGCTTCACCGAGTTGATGATGTTCTTCGTCGCGGCGATCGTCGTCGGCTGGTTCGTCTTCGCACCCGGCCAGGTCGCCGACGCGGCGAAAGCGATCGCCCACCAGGTGCTGCCGTGACCGACGGCAGGCCCGACGGGGTCCGCTCCTACCAGCGGATCTTCTCCCCCGAGCGTCGCATCCACCAGGTGGAGGGCCGGCCGCTGCCGGTCCCGGGCGGGGTGCCGCTGCGCTGGCTGGGCTGGTTCGCCGGCTCGCTGGTCGCGGTGCTCGCCCTCGGCTCGGGCTCACTGATCGTCCCTGCGGTCGCCGCGGCGGCGGCCGGAGCAGGCGGCCTCGCCATCGCAGACAGGACCGCCGGGCTCCTCGCCGCCGCCGCGGCGACCGCAGGGACGTTGGTCGCGGGGGTCATCCTGGGCGCGCTCGACTGGCCGATCAGGCTGGTCGTGCTGCCGATCGCGGTGGCGACGGCGGCGACCCAGGCGACCCCGGACGGCCGTCGCCCGGAGCGCTTCGCACTGTCGTGGCTCGGCCTGCGGCTGGCGCCGACGAGGCGCTCCCTCGGCCGCGGGCTGCCGTCGGCCGGCACCCGCCGTGCCCTCGACACCCGCCTCTGGATCGCCCACGACGCGAGCGGGCTGCGCCTCCGCCACGCCCGCGTCACCGGGCCTGGCGCCGTCCACTTCACCTCGCCGGTCGCGGTGAGGCGGCGGCTCGGCGGCGGGCTGGTCGTCCGCGAACCGGGGCGATTCCCCCGTCGCAGGAAGCTGAGCAACCGGGTGGCGCTCCGCGCCGGCCAGACCCTCGAGGTCCGGCCGTGATCCGGTTCCCGCTGCGCTACGCGCGCTCGAACGTCCTGATCGGGCCGGGTGGCGAGGCCGCCGGGCTCTACCGGATCGAGCCGCGCTCCTATCCGTTCCTGTCGGTCGCCGAGAAGTGGGGACTGCTGCACCGGATCGAGCGCCTGGTCGCGGCGATCGGGGCGGACCTGTCGATCTACCGTGTCGCCCGGCCCTACCCCGCCGCCGACTACACGGGCGAGCTGGCGTGGATGGCGGACCCCGACCATGCCGACCGGGGCCGCTGGCACCGCTACCTCGATGCCCAGCAGGAGCGGCTCGCATCCCTCGACTCCCACGTCCCCGAGGTCTACCTCGCGATCTCGCTGGTCGAGGGGCGCGGAGTCGGCGGTCCCCTTCGATCGTTCGGTCGGGCACGGCGCCGGCTCGAGGAGGTCGCCGGTGTAGGCGAGGCGAGCCCGATCTCCGCGGCCGAGCTCCGCTCCCTCGCCGAGGCCGAGCGCCGGGCCTTCGGCCGGGCGGCGTCGGTGGTCGAGCTGCGTCGGGTCGGGACTGAGGAGCTGCAGTGGCTGCTCCGCCGGGCCGCCTGCCGCGGGCTCGGGGAGCCCGAGCTCGAGCGCCACTGGCGGCCCGACGCGCTGATCCTCGGCGGCGAGGGCGAGGAGCCCCTCTACGAGCCGCTCGAATCCGACCTCTGGGAGCCGGCGAACGCACCGATGCGCGAGGAGACCGGCGGGCCGCCGTCCCTGGTGGTCGAGTCCGAGCGCGGGGACTCCCACCAGGCATTCCTCTGTCTCGGATCGCTCGCCGAGGAGGCGGAGTTCCCCGGCGGCGCCGAGATCCTCTTCGCGCCGCTCGAAGGTGCCGGGCCGGTCGACGCGGTCCTCCACGCCGACCTGATCGGCAACCGCGACGCGCTCGCCCAGGTGCGCCGCCGGGTGCTGGACGTCGAGCACTCTTATAGAGAGCAACTGGCGGGCTCGCCGACCGGCCCCGGCGCCCTCGCCGAGGAGGACCGCGAGCTGGCCCGCGAGTACGAGGCGATCCTCTCCTCGGTCGCGAGGCCGCCGATGCTCCGCGCCTCGATCTCACTGGCGGCCGCCGCCGCCGACGCCGAGACCCTGGAGGCGCGGGTCACGACCCTGCGCGAGCGGTACGGCGAGGTGGCGCTCCACCGCCCCCGCGGCCTCCAGCACGCACTCTTCCTCGACCACCTGCCGCGCCCCGACGGAGGTGCCGTCGCCGACTACCGCCGCCAGATGACCACCGAGCAGGTGGCGGCGAGCGTCCCGGTGGCGACCGCGGCGGTCGGCTCGCCAGGGGGCGTCTACCTCGGCTACGACCCGGTCGCCGGGCGGCCGGTGCGCTTCGACCCGACCGAGGCGCCGCGCGATTCGCGGCCTTCCGCCGTCCTCTTCTCGGGCACCCCAGGCTCGGGGAAGACGATCGCCGCCCAGGCGATCGCCCATGCCGGTCTCCTCCGCGGCAGCCTGGTGATCGACTTCGACCCGAAGCCCGACCACCGGCTCGCCGAGCTCCACGGCCTCGGCGACGACGAGGTCGAGGTGCTGGAGCTCTCGGCCGACCCCGTTCACCGGGGCAAACTCGATCCGCTGCGGATCGGGCTACCCGAGCTGCGCGAGGAACTGGCGTCCTCCTACCTGCTCGAGCTGCTCCGCGACCCGCACTCCTCCTGGGAGGTGGCGATCGACCGCGCGGTCCGCGACGCCGTGCGCGACGACGAGCACAGCCTGCTCGGCGTCGTCGATCGCCTCCGGGAGTCCGAGGCGCCGGGGGCCCGCGACACCGCGGAGGCGCTCGAGGTCGTGGCCGATTTCGGCCTCGCCCGGCTCGGGTTCTCCGACCCGGACGAGGCAGACGCGAAGCTGCCGGGCGGCGGCGAGCACGAGCCGAGCCTGATCACCATCCGGATGCCGGGGCTGAACCTGCCCGAGCCGGGAACCGAGCGGGCGGCGTACACGCGCAACGAGCGGGTCTCGGTGGCGACGCTGGCGCTGGTCGCCGCGTTCACCCTGAAGCTGATCTCGCGCGAACGTCGGCGCCACAAGATCGTCCTCCTCGACGAGGGTTGGGTGTTTTTCGCCTCCTCGCAGGGGCGGGCGCTGCTGAACCGGTTGATCCGCCTGGGGCGCGCGTTCAACGCGACCGTCCTGCTGGCGACCCAGCAGGTCGAGGATCTCGGCGAGCTGGCGCAACTCGTTGGCACCGTCTTCCTCTTCGGCCAGGACTCCCCGCGCGCCGCGGCGCGCGGCCTGGAGGAGTTCGGCCTCGACCCCGAGGAGGGCGGCCTCGCATCGCGGCTGACCGAATATCGCCGCGGGCGCGGCCTCCAGCGCGATCTCGACGGCCGCTGGGGCGAGGTCCAGGTCGACCCCGACCCCGATCTCCTCGCCGAGCTCGACACCACCCCGGGGAGGACGTCCCCGCGCCGCCACGTCGGGGGCGACCCGGCCTCCCGCGCCCGGGGCGACCACGCCGAGGGCGGACGGCGCCCTGCCGGACGGCGACGCGGGCACGGGAGAGCCGGCTCCTCGGTGTCGGGCGCCCCGCACAGCGGCCACGGCCACCAGGGTCGGGCCTCGGGGGTCGACGCATGATCGCGCTCGCCGCGATCCGGCGGCGCAGACGGGCCGTGTTCGGCTGCCTGGGGCTGGCCGTGGTGCTGCTCGGCCTGGCAGCGCCGCTCGCCCACGCCGACGTCTGGGCGAACGTGGGCCCGGGGCCTTCGCTCGCCGGGCTGAAGGGCAGCTGGTCGCTCGGCAGCTACGAACTGGACGAGCACTTCACCGCGATCTCGGCCGGCGTCTTCAGCGGCATCGACGTCTCCGGCCTGCTGCCGATGATCGCCTTCTTCTTCGCGAACCTGATCTGGCAGTTCACCGCCTGGCTCGCCAACCTGCTGATCGAACTCTTCGGCTTCGCCTTCTCGCTCGATCTGGTCAACGGCTCGGCGGCGACCAACGGCGCCGGGGCGCTCGGCCCGGTCTCGCGGGCGATCCAGACGATCTACACCACGACCTTCGGCGGCCCCTGGATGGTGCTCGCGGTCTCGATCGCGTCCGGCTGGGCGATGTGGAAGGCGCTGGTGCAGCGGCGCTACGCGGAGACCGCCTCCCAGCTCGCCCTCTCGCTCATATATGTCTGCGTCGCCTTCCTCTTCGTGCTGGAGCCGGGGCAGACGATCGGCACCGCCTCGCACTGGACGAACGAGATGTCGGGGGCCTTCCTCTCGATCGCGAAGGACGGCGAGCCCTCGACCCAGTCCGAAGCCAAGGAAGCGGGGGCGGACCAGCTCTTCGGGCTCCTGGTCTCCCAGCCCTGGGCGGTGCTCGAGTTCGGCGGCCTCGAGCACTGCGTGAAGACCGGCACCGCCGAAGGCGGGGAACCCGAATCGGTGTCGGTCGAGCCGATCGCGCCGTCGGCCGCGCGGAGCCTCGAATCGGGGCAGACCGTCACCGCCGGCGGCAAGACCTGCGTCGACAACCTGAAGAAGTACGGGCCCCACTTCCTGCGGATGCCGCCGGGCTCCAAGGAACGCGAAGAAGAGGAGGAAGCCCTCGCGGCCGGTGACAGCTCGAAGCTGCCCGACTCCGATCCCGGCAAGAAGAACGGCTCCTACGAACTCGGGCCGGTCGACACCCCGGCGGCGGCCTCGATGGAAAAGGGCGGCCAGTACCAGCGCCTGCTCGTCTCGGTTGTGGTCTTCGCCTGCGAGCTCGGCGCCTTCTGCCTGCTCGGCGCGCTCTCGATCGGGATCGTCGTCGCCCAGGTCCTGCTGCTCCTGCTGCTCGCCTTCAGCCCCGTCGCCCTGGTGGCGGCGGCGGTCCCCGGGCGTGGCCACCAGTTCTTCAAGGCGTGGCTCTCGAAGCTCGCCGGATACCTGCTGCGGAAGGCCGCCTACTCGTTGATCCTGGCGATCCTGCTCGCGGTCTGCGCGGCGATCTCCTCGGCCACCTCCCAGCTCGGCTGGCTCTTCTCCTTCGGTCTCCAGTGCGCCTTCTTCTGGGCGGTCTTCCTGCAGCGGCGCTCGCTGACCGACGGTCTGGTCGGCACCGTCACCGGCCCCGGTGCGCCCGGGCGCGACCGGGCGCTGAGCCTGCTCGCGCTCTACGCGGGCGCCCGGGTCGGGAGCCGTGCCGTCGTCCGCCCGGCGGCGCGTGCCGGCCGCGGTGCGGGGCGCGGTATCGCCTGGGTGGGCGGCACCTTCCTCGGGCGCGACCGCGGCAGGAAACGGGATCCGGTCGCCCCGATCGGCGTGGCGGGCGTCCCGTCCGGAGGCAAGAGGGTCCATGTAGATCTCGGCGGCCGGGATCGCCCGGCCTCGTCGGCGGAGCCGGCCGGGCGCCGAGACCATCGCTGGCCGCCCGAGCGGAGGCCCGGCGACCGCGCTATGGACAGGCAGCGCCGTCGTCCGGACCAGGAGACCTCTGCGGGGGACGGGCAGAGGCAACCCTCGCGTCGGGACGCCGGCGAGGCGCGGCCGGCGGGGAGGAT
>JAFDWF010000065.1 GCA_018268575.1 Actinomycetota bacterium | reverse complement strand
CGATCGTCCTCGGCCTGCTCGAGTTCGGGATCCTCGCCCTGATCTCGATCTGGCTGATCGCCAAGGCGGGCTCGCGCAACACCCTCTCGGTGTTCGGGACCGGCTTCGAGAACGCGCCCGGCTTCGCCGGGTCAGCGGGGATCATCGGTGCGATGGTCTACGCGATCTACGGCTTCGTCGGCTTCGAGAACGTCGTGCCGTTGGCCGAGGAGGCGCAGAATCCACGCCCCAACGTGCCCAAAGCGGTGATCCTCTCGACCCTGATCCTGGGCGGCTTCATCATCTTCTGCACCTACGCGGCGACCGTCTACTTCGGGCCCGCGCGCTTCTTCGAATTCCCCGCCTTCAACGGCGGCGACGCCTGGATCGGGATCACCAAAGAGATCTGGCACGGCGGCTGGTACATCCTCCTGCTGGCGCTGCTGAACTCCTGCGTGGCCAGCGCCAACGGGGCCACCAACGCAGGGATCCGCCACATCTACGCGATGGGTCGGATCAAGCTGCTGCCGACCCAGTTCGCCCAGGTGCGCGAGGCGACAGGCGTCCCCCAGGTGGCGCTGAAGGCGGTGCTGGCGTTCTCGGTCGTGGCGACGATGGTCACCGGGCTGGTGCTCGAAGGGCCGCTGCAGGCGTTCGCCTTCCTCGGCACGATCGAGACGGCGATGGCGATCCTCCTCTACGCGCTGGTCGCGCTCTCCTGCCTCAGCTACTTCGTCCGCAAGCGGCCGGAGGGCTTCAACGTGCTGCTGCACGTCGTCATCCCGATCCTCGCCTTCGTCGTGATGCTGCCGACGCTGATGGCGGCGGTGGGGGTCGGCTCCAGCATCTTCTCCTTCATCAGCCCGCTGCCGAACCCGCTCAACATCGCCGGGTTCATCACCCTCGGCTGGTTCGTCGCCGGGCTCGTCTTCACCGCCTACATCTGGTTCAACCACCCGGACCGGGCGCTGGCGACCGAGCAGGTGTTCATCGACGAGCCGGGCCCCGCGGCCGATGATCCCGCGGCGGCGATCGAGGGAAGCCCGGCATGAACTCGCTGCGAACGCGCGGCGTCGACCACATCGGGGTCGGCGTCTCCGACCTGGACGCGTCCCGCGCCTTCTACGGCGAGCTCGGGTTCACCGAAGCCGCCTTCGAGCACTCGGGGCCGCTCCCCGGCCTCGAGGCCGTCGCCGGGCGCTCCGGGGTGGAGGCCGAAGTGGTGATGCTGCGGAACCCCCACGAGGGCCCGCTCGGCCTCGCCGGGGTGAAGCTGGTGCACGTCACCGACTCGCCGGTGCCGCCGCTGCCGGAGGGGATGGGCTGGGGCGAGCCGGGCGTCTCGGAGGTGTGCGTGCACGTGCGCGACGAGGAGGCGCTCTACCGCCGCCTGGTCGAGGAGCTCGGCGTCACCTCTTTGATGGAGCCGGTCGCCGACGACCTGCCTCCCGACGGGGTGCCGGTCAAGCTCTCCTACGTCGCCGATCCGGACGGCGGCAAGGTCGAGCTGCTGGAGTGGCCGACCCTCGACGCCGGCTGGCCTCGCGAGCCCGGCCCGCAGGGCGTCAACCACGTCGCCTTCGGGGTCGCCGACATCGCCCACACGCGCGATTTCTGGCGCCGGCTCGGCTTCGATTCGCAGCTGTTCGAGTCCGACGGCTTCTTCGAGCCGATGGACCCCTGGTACCCGGGCCCGGCCCCACGCCAGCGGATGATGCTGCTGATGAACCCGCACGGGGCGGGGATGGAGCCGGTCCAGCACTTCCCTCCCTCCGCCGACATGCGCGGCGAGTGGGGTCGGCTCGGCCCGATGGAGTTCGCGGTCGGCGTCACCAACCTCGACCTCGCCGTGGAGGCGATGACGGCGGCCGGGATCGAGTTCCGCGGCGACCCCCAGACGGTCGAGCTGGACAGCGGCGGCAGCTGGCGCTACGCCTACTTCGTCGACCCCGACCGCAACTACGTCTACCTCAGCGAGACGAGGTACTGAGGACCTATCCCGGTTGGGATAGGTCCTGAGCGGCGGGTCGCCTTGCGCCACGGGATCGTCCTCAGCTTCCAAGACCCGCCCGGCTCCGGGATCGGGCACCAGGCGGTCTACGAGGCCGGGATCGCCGCCGCCGTCGCCGCCGAGGCGCAGGGCTACGAGTGGGTCAACGTCACCGAGCACCACGTCGCCGCCGACGGCTACCTGCCGGCGCTGCTGGTGGCGCTGGCGGCGATCGCGACCGTGACCGAGCGGATCCGGCTCTCGACCGGGATGCTGATCCTCCCCCTCCACAACCCGGTCCGGATCGCCGAGGAGGCGGCGGTGCTCGACCAGATCAGCCACGGTCGGCTGACCCTCGGCGTCGCCGCCGGCTACCGCACGGTCGAGTTCGAGGCGCTCAGCTCCGACCCGCGTCGGCGCGGCGCCCGCCTCGACGAGTCGCTCGAGATCATGCGCCTGGCCTGGCGCGGCGAGCCCTTCTCCTACTCCGGGCGGGTCTTCCAGCTGCCCGAGATCGTGGTCCGGCCGCGCCCGTCGCAGCGCCCCGGGGTGCCGCTCTGGATCGGCGGCACCAGCGAGGCGGCGCTGCGCCGGGCGGTACGCGAGGGCTCGCCATGCTTCCCCGGCTCGACCGCGACCCTCGCCGCCGTCGCCACCGACTTCGCCGCCTACCGGGCCCTGCGCCGCGAGGCCGGGGCGGTGGGGGAGCCGGAGCTGATCCTGCCCCGCCTGGCCCTGGTCGCCGATACCCGCGCCGAGGCCCGGGCCCGCGCCCTGCCCGGGATCCGCGCCGTCTTCGCCACCTACCAGTCCTGGGGCGTGCCGATCGACTTCGGCGAGATCCTCGCCGATTGGGACCGCCTCGACGAGCTGGTGATCGTCGGCGACGAGGACCACTGCGCCGCCGACGCCGAGCGCTACGCCGCCCTCGGCGTCACCGACCTGCTGCTCCAGTTCGCCCTCCCCGGTCTCGATCCGGCGCTCGCGGCCGAGTCGCAGGCGCGGATGCCGAGATGAGGCGGGCGCTCCGCGCGAGGGTTCGGGCCAGAGGAATCGGAGCTCAGGCGTCCCGGGCGTCCCGGAGGCGACCCGGGCAGGCTGTGGCCGCCTCCGGGACGCCCGGGACGGGAGGTCCTCGGGGGGAGAGCTTGCGCAGGGACGGGTGCGTTACGGGGAGATCCGGGGAGCCCGGCATCTCCGTGACGGGACGGAGGGATGCGACGTCTCCGTGACGGGGCCGAGGAAAGACGCCACGAAGACCGTGCGATCCGCGCGG
Organism: Actinomycetota bacterium; assembly: GCA_018268575.1. Taxonomy (GTDB): domain Bacteria; phylum Actinomycetota; class Thermoleophilia; order Solirubrobacterales; family 70-9; genus VAYN01. Next base: position 8,100 of record JAFDWF010000065.1, on the reverse strand, counting down.
GTCCCGTCCGGGAGATGCATGGATCCGAGGAGATCCCTGCAAGATCATGGCCGCCCGTGACGAAGACGCCACGATCGCAGGGAAGGCATGATCCTTCGCGGGGAGTTTCGGAGGCCCCATCTCGCGCTGCGTGGATCCACCACACCATGGTGGGATCAAACCGTGGTCACGTGTCTGTAACGGTGGAGGAAGGGTGGAACCCGTGACGTCGCCCTCACGTCACCCGCGCACTTCCCGGCGTCTTCCTCACGGACCCCGCGGCACTTCCTTCCGCTGTTCCTTATGCCCACCATCCCGGCATAAGGAACAGCGGAGCGTAGGACCCTCTGCCGTCTCCTCAGATCTCGGCCTTTTCGGAGGCGGCCACAGCCTGCCAGGGTCGCCTCCGAGAAGGCCGGGTCCCTTTCGGCATCGGGCGCCGGCCGGCGACGACCGCGTGCCGCGGCGCCCCGAGGGGAGAGCGAGTCGAGGCGACACGCAAGCGACGCCTGCGTGGGGTCCTCGTGACCCGGCGCGCACCGACCTCGCGCCTTCGTCTCTCGACCCACGCCTCTTCCTGACTTCCGATGCTCCGGCGGCCGAGGGGGCCGCCACAGCCTGCCAGGGTCGCCCATCGGCTGCGAGATGCCAGCTTCCCCGGCGCGATGGGCCAGACGTCAGCCAGCCCTTGGCGCCAGCTCAGGACGACCGCGGGCGCCGGCCGGCCGTCGAACCACCCGCTAGCTCGGCGCGCCGACGCTTGCCGGGGTCTCGTCGGAGAGGAGCTCGTGGGCGAAGCGGACGACGAGGGCGCCGTCGCCGACCGCGCCCGCGACCCGGTTCGCCGCGCCGACGCGGACGTCGCCGGCGGCGAAGACGCCGGGGCGGACCGTCTCCAGCAGGGCCGGCTCGCGGTCGGCGAGCGGCCAGGCGAGGTGGCCCTCGCAGCAGTTGGCGCCGTCGCCGCAGAGGAGGAAGCCGGAGTCGTCGGTGGCCAGCATCCCGTCGGAGACCTCGGTGCAGGGATCGGCGCCGATCATCACGTAGACGGCGCTGGTGTCGACGTCCTCGCGCCCGCCGTCGGCCGACCGCAGGGTCACCGACTCGACCACGGCCGAGCCGTGCAGGGCGACGACCTCGGTCTCGGTCATCACCTCGATCCGCGGCGAGCGCTCGACCCGGTCGACGAGGTAGCGCGACATCGTCGACTTGAGCGCCTTGCCGCGCACGATCACGCGCACGCTGCGCGCCTTGCGCGAGAGGCTGACCGCGGCCTGGCCCGCCGAGTTGCCGCCGCCGATCACGATCACGTCTTTGTCGCGCGCCCGCTCGGAATCGGTCGCCATCGCCGCGTGGTAGACGCCGGCGCCGCGGAAGCGATCGATCCCCTCCGCCTGCAGCTCGCGCCAGCGCGCCCCGGTCGCCATCACCAGCGAGCGGGCGAGCACGTGCTGGCCGTCATCGAGATCGATCCGCACCAGGCCTTCGGGGCCGTCGGCGAGCTCGGTCGCGCGGTGGTAGCTGGAGAGGACGGCGTCGAAGCGGCGCGCCTGCAGGGTCGCCTTGGTGGTCAGCTCACGGCCGCCGACCCCGGTCGGGAAGCCGAGGTAGTTCTCGATCCGCGTGCTGGTGCCGGCCTGGCCGCCGGGCGCCCACGACTCGACCACCAGCGTCCGCAGCCCCTCCGAGCCGCCGTAGACCGCGGCGGCGAGGCCGGCCGGGCCCGCCCCGAGAACGACGAGGTCGAAGCGCTCGCCGTCGACCTCGGCGCGCAGGCCGAGCTGTCGCGCCACCTGGGCGGGGGAGGGGTTGCGCAGCACCTGGCGGGCATGGACGAGGACCGGCGCCTCCTCGCGCGGCAGCTCGAGCCAGCGCAGCATCTCCTCGCTCTCCGGGTCGTGGTCGACGTCGTACCAGCGGACCGGCAGCAGGTTGCGCTCGAGCAGGTCGCGGACTTCGAAGGAGCGCCGCGAGGCCTGCGGGGCGATCAGCCGCATCACCCCGTAGCCGTGCTCTTCGTGCCAGTTGCGCCGCGCCAGCAGGGTGCGGAAGACGCTTTCGCCGAACTCGGGCCAGTCGGCGACCATTTTGCGCAGCTTCGCGCGGGGGAAGCTGAGCGCCTCGGTCGGCTCGACCGCGATGCAGGCGCTGATCGTCGGCTCGCCGGTGAAGGCGGCGATGTCGCCGATGTAGGTGCCGCCGTCGGCGGCGGCGACGTGGACATCCTTGCCCGGCTTGCGGTCGACGAACTCGACCCGCCCGCCGAGCAGGACGAAGAAGGGCGCGTCGCGGACGCCGTGCTCGTAGAGCACCTCGCCCGCGGCGAAGGCCCGCCGCTCGCCGTGCTTCTTCTCCAGCCAGCGGAGCTTTTTCTCCGAGAGGCGCGGGAAGAAGACCTCGTCGTCGAGGTCGGGGAACGGTTCGAGGCGGACGACGCGCACTTCCGGCATCGCCCAAAGCTACTCCCCGCCGCAACCCGGGCCGGGCGGCGGGGTTTGACCGTCCGTATGGGGAGCCGACCGGGGAGATCGAGGAGCGGTTGCGGGCGGGCCGAGCGCTCGTCGGGAGGGCCGAGGCGTCGGCCCGGGCGGTCGGCGGCGGTCGTCGTCGCGGTCGCCCTCGCGGCGGCGCTCGCGCTGGTCGCCGCGCCGGGAGCGTCGGCGCGAGAACCGCAAGCGCCGGTGGTCGGCCCGACCCCGGGGCCGGCGCGCCTCACCGATGCGACGGCGAGGCAGGCGGCGCTCGCGCGGGCGCGAGAATTCCGCGACCGGAGCCCGCTTATCGACCGCATCACGCTGCGGCGCTGCGAGCGCGACGGGTTCCGGCGGGTGACCTGCACGTTCCTCGGCCGCGGTAGCGTGAAGCGGGATGGCGCGACGAAGGCGGGTGTCGGGGTGAAGGCGGGCGCCGCGGCCTGCCGGCTCACGGTCGAGGTCCGCGGCACCGACCGCCACCACCGCACCACGCTCCACGCCTCCTGCCGGGCGAACCCGGGCCATCACCTCAGCTTCCACGAGGCGAGCGCCGCGATCAGGGCGGCGGCCGAACGCCTCGCCCGCCACCCGGTGGTGATCGTCGTCGCCGAACGCCTCAACGGCCTGAGGGTCGCCGCCGGCGTCGAATGGTGGAACGGCACCGCCAACTGCGAAGCCCGCTTCGTCGCCCGCCTGACGAGCGCCGCGGGGATCACCGTCACCCACCGCCCGCCCGACTGTGGCGGCAGCGGCAGGCTCGCCGGGGCGGCGGCGGGCGGGTGAAGGTCGGCACGCCGTTCGGCGAGTTTCCCTTCGAGTACCGCCGGGTCGAGCGGCGCCCCGGCGGCGTCGCGATCGTCGGCAGCGTCGCCGGGCTCGATTCGAGCGTCGTCTTCGACTCAGGCGACGCGCGCCGGGCGGCGAAGGTGCTCGCCGTCCCCGCGGCGGTCGGCCTGGTGCTCCTCGTCGCGACCCGTCGCCGGTAATTCGACCGGCGGGGGCGGCAGCGCGACCGACGCGGGGCAGGGAGGCGATGCCTCCACAAAAGTGTGGACGGGCGCTAGTGACGAGAGCTACAATCGTCCCCATGCACAACCCGCTTCGCTCGGAGGCGGATGTCTTTCGCCTCGTAGTCGTGATCGGGGTCGCCGCGGCCCTGGTGGTCGGCCTCACGCTGATCACCCGGCCGGTGGTCGGGGTCCTGCTCGCCGCCCTCCTGATCGGCGTCGGCATCGGGCTCGCCTGGCGGGTTACCCGCGGGTCCGAGCCACGCACGGTCGAGTCCGCCCAGGTCGCCGACGACACCCGTCGGATCCTCGTCGTCGCCAACCAGACGGCCGCCGGCCGCGAGCTGCTGGCGGAGATCGGCAACCGCTGCCGCGGCTGCACGTGCGAGGTGATGCTGGTGTCGCCGGCGCTGGTCGGGTCGCGGGCCGAACGCTGGGCCTCCGACATCGACGAAGGCCTCGACCTCGCCCGCGAGCGGATGGCCCGCTCGGTGACCGCGCTGCGCGGGATCGGGATCGAGGTGCGCGCCGAGGTCGGCGACCCCGATCCGAACATGGCAATCGAGGACGCGCTGCGCTCCTTCCCCGCCGACGAGATCATCATCTCGACCCTCCCCCCGCAACAGTCCCGCTGGCTTGAGCACGAAGTGGTCGAGCGCACCCGCCGCGAGGTCGCCCTGCCGATGACCCACGTGGTCGTCGACCTCGACGCCGAGCGCGCCGCCGCCCAGAGCCAGATCCGCGCGGCCTGAGAACCCGGCCGCCGCGCCCCGCCGATCGACCGCCGGCCCCGCCGGTCAGACGGCGGGCGGGCCGCGCATCTGCGATCTTGCCGCGATGGCGAGCGCCGAGACCGCCGCGGGGATCAGCCTCTACTACGAGACGGTCGGCTCGCCGGCCGATCCGCCGCTGCTCCTGGTGATGGGCTACGGCAGCCAGATGATCGCCTGGCCGCGCGACTTCTCCGCGCTGCTCGCCGCGGGCGGCCGCTTCGTGATCGAGCTCGACAACCGCGACTCGGGGCTCTCCTCGAAGCTCGACGGGCAGGCGGTCGACACCGAGGCGGGGATCGCCGCGGCCAGGGCCGGCGACCTGGTGCGCGCCCGCGAGCTCGCGCCCTACACGCTGAGCGAGCTGGCCGGCGACTGCGTCGCCGTGCTCGACGCCCTGGGGATCGAGCGCGCCCACGTGCTCGGCGCCTCGATGGGCGGGATGATCGCCCAGCAGTTGGCGATCGAGCGGCCCGAGCGGCTGCTCTCGCTGATCTCGAAGATGTCGACCACTGGCGAGCCCGAGTACGGCGCGCCGACCCAGGAGGCGCTCGAGGCGCTGCTCACTCCCTCGCCGACCGAGCGCGAGGCCTATATCGAGGCTTCGGCGGCCAAGGCGATGATCTGGGCCTCGAAGCGCTACGGCGATCGCGCCCGCCTCGAAGCTATCGTCGCCGCGAGCTATGACCGCTGCTTCTATCCGGAGGGGGTGACGCGGCAGTTCGCCGCGATCCTGGCGAGCGGCCCGCGCGCCGACGGCCTCCGCGAGCTCACCGTCCCGACTCTGGTGATCCACGGCCTCGACGACACGCTGATCGCGCCGAGCGGCGGCGAACGGACCGCCGAGCTCGTCCCCGGCGCGCGGCTGCTGCTGGTCGAGGACATGGGCCACGACCGCCCCGAGCCGCTCTGGCCGCTGCTGGTCGAGGCGATCCTCGAGCACACCGCCGCCGTCGCGGCGTAGGCGACCGATGCGTTCGCAGTTAGCCCCACTATGTGTGGGTAACTGCGAACGCATCGACTGGGGGACGCCTGGGCGGGGGCGCGACTTCGTATCGTGACCACATCGCCACCAAGCCCGACAGCGCCCGTGCCCGCAACCGCCCCTTGCTCACCGCCCGGGTGGAGGCGGTCGAACCGCTGACCCCGACCCTGATCCGGATCGTCTTCGGCGGCGCGGGCCTGGCCGGGTTCGAGATCGGCGAGTACACCGACCACTACGTGAAGCTGCAGTTTCCGCGCCCCGGCGCGCCCGCCGAGGAGCGGCCGAAGGTCCGCACCTACACGGTCCGCGACTGGGACCCGGCAGCCGGCCTCCTCACCATCGACTTCGTCGTCCACGGCGAGGAGGGCGTCGCCGGCCCCTGGGCGGCGGCGGCCTCGCCCGGCGACACGATCGCGCTGCGCGGCCCCGGTGGCGGCTACGCCCCCGACCCCGGCGCCGCCTGGCACCTGATGGCCGGCGACTCCAGCGTGATCCCGGCGATCTCGGCCTCGCTCGCGCGGGTCCCGGCGGGCGCGGCGGTGCACGTCGTCCTCCAGGTCCACGGCCCCGAGGAGGAGGTCGAGCTCGCCTCGCCCGGTGACCTCCACCTGCACTGGCTGCACGGCGACGCCGACGAGGGGGTGGCCGAGGCGATCGCCGCGCTCGAGTTTCCGCCCGGCGACCCGCACACCTTCCTCCACGGCGAGGCCACCTCGGTCCGCCTCGCCCGCCGCCACCTGGTCGTCGACCGCGGCGTCCCCGCCGAGTCCCTCTCCGCCTCCGGCTACTGGAAGCGCACCCTCACCGACGAAGGCTGGCGCGAGGCGAAAGCCGACTGGAACCGCCAGGTCGAGGCCGACGCCGCCCCCACCCGTTGACGGGCCGACCACGGTAGCTCGGCGTGCGCGTCTTCAGCGCCGTGCGGCCGCCTGGACCTTTGGACGAGCCCGTCGACCGGCGTGGGACGATGAGTGAGTCCGTGTTCATGTCCAGCCGGAAGAGATGTACAGGTTGGATCGCGTGAGGAGGCGATCGGCGCGCCTCGCCGTGCCCGCCCTCGCCCTCACCGCCGCGCTCCTCGCGATCGCCGCCGTCCTCGGCACCGCCGGCGCGACGGCGAAAGTCGAGGTCCCCTTCGCCACCCAGTTCGCGAACAACACCCGCGGTGGCGTCGCGGTGGCCGCCAACACGCTGATGAGCTGTCCGGAAGCCGCCGCCAACTGCCTCGAATCGCGGGCCGGGACGGCGACCGGGGCAGCGCTGAACAACAATGCCTACGGGATGGAACGGGTCGACGTCGACACCGACCCGACCACCTTCGACTCCTCGAGCGCGACGCTCTCGCTGCCGGCGGGGGCGGCGGTCCAGTTCGCCGGGCTCTACTACGGCGGCCGCACCAGCAAAGGCGCGCTCGGTGGGGTCGAAGCCCCCAACCCGGCGGCCCGCGGCACGGTGCTGATGCGGGCGCCGGGAGCGCTCGGCTACTCGCCGCTGAGCGCCACCGTCTTCGACAGCAGCGCGATCACGAACGCCTACGTCGGCTTCGTCGACGTCACCGCCCAGGTCGCCGCCGCCGGCTCCGGCGAATACACCGTCGCCAACGTCCAGTCCGGCACCGGTGAAGACCGCTACGCGGGCTGGTCGCTGATCGTCGTCTACTCCGACCCCGCCTCGCCGCCGCGCAGCATCCGCGTCTTCGACGGCCTCGCCTCGATCGTCGCCAACGAAGCGCCGCTCTCGATCCCGGTCACCGGCCTGGAGACGCCGCTCGCCGGCGCGGTCAACGCGGAAGTGGGGCTGGTCGCCTACGAGGGCGACCGCGGCGCGGCCGGCGACCGGCTCTCGCTCGGCGGCCAGAACCTGTCCGACGCCGCCAACCCGGCCAACAACGTCTTCAACAGCTCGATCTCGGTGGCCGGCAACAACGTGACCACGAAGAATCCCGACTACGTCAACCAGCTCGGCTTCGACGCTGACGTGATCGGGGCGAGCGGCTTCCTCGCCAACGGCGCGAGGGAAACGACGCTGGAAGAGTCGACCAGCTTGGACCAGTACCTGACCCAGGCGATCGTGGTGGCGGTCGAACTCGACCCGTCGGTGCTCGAGCCGGTGCCGCCGCCGACCTCCTCAGCCGGCTCGACCACCCCGACCGCGGCCGAGCCGGAGAAGGAGCCGGCCCACCACGGCAAGGGCGGGGGAGGGGGCAACGGCGGCAAGGCTGCGCCAGGCCAGGGGACCGCGACGCCGACGCTCGACATCAGCGCCCCGGAGGGCGTCGTGCGACCGACCGCGGTGGTGCCGCTCGCCCTCGTCGTGGGGGCGCCCGCCACCGTGCCGCTGCATAACTTGCAAGTGTGCAACACCCTCGGCCCCGGCCTGACCCGGCTGCGCGCGACCGGGGCGAGCGGCAAGGGCGACTCGGTCTGCTGGCACCTCGCCAAGCTCGGGGCGGGGAAGAGGCACCGGTTCACGACCACGGTGCAGGTCGATGCGACCGGCCGCGGCACGCTGTTCAGCCGCACCGTCGTCAGCGCCCGCGGCGCCCGGACCCTGCGCCGCACCACCCGCATCCACGCGCGCCCGCTGCCGGCGACCGCCTGCGGCAGCTCGCTGCGCGGCGCCGCGCCCGGCGCGATCCGAGCCCGCTGCTGAGCCGCCAGACTCGCGGCGCTCCTCCCGCGTGACCTCGGGCAATCGGGCAACTACGATGTTCCCGCCGACCCTCCTGAGTGAGCAATTCCGATGGATCGATTCCGCCCGCGCCTCACCTACGCCAACGTCGTATCCACGATCTGCCTCTTCCTCCTGCTCGGGGGAGCGGCCTGGGCGGCGAGCTCGCTGCCGAGGAACAGCGTCGGGACCAGGCAGCTGAAGAACGGCGCGGT
>JAFDWF010000064.1 GCA_018268575.1 Actinomycetota bacterium | reverse complement strand
TTCGCGCTGAGTGAATCCGGGCCCCTATAGGGGCCCGGAACCGTGGTCACGTGTTTGTGACGGTGGAAGAACTGCGAAATCGGTGACGTCTCCCTCACGTCTCCCGCGTGGTTCCCGGCGTCTTCGTGACCTCCCGCCCCTCCGGGCCTGATGTGCTCGCCCGGACCCTTGGCCGTCTCCTCGAATCCCGGCCTTCTCGGAGGCGGCCGCAGCCTGCCCGGGTCGCCTCCGAGAAGGCCGCGTCCCTTCGGCGTCCGGGCGCCAGCCGGCGACGGCCCCGTCCCTCGTCATCCCCCCGGAGCGCCTACGCCGCTGCCCGACTCGCCCACAGCGCGACGATCGGCGGCACCAGCAGCGAGGTGAGCGCCGCCATCTCGACGATCCCGTCCACCTCGCCGAACCCGGCCAGGTGGGTCGCGTGGTAGAGCAGGTGGGGGACCGAGACGGTGAGGAACCCGGCGCAGGCGGCGATCACGAGGTTGCGCTCCAGGCGCCAGGCGGCGAGGCCGATGACCACCGCGAAGCCGATGTAGAGGCCACCGACGTCGGTGATCAGGTGGCCGTTATAGGGCGGCAGCTTGTCGACCCAGTGGGCGAGGAAGGGGAAGTCGTCGTAGAAGGTGCGCGGCGCGGCCAACGCGACGAAGCCGATGAAGAGGCAGTAGGCGCAGAGCAGGAGGAGGGCGCCGCGCGCCAGCCCCGGCCGCCTCAATCGCCCGGCTCCGCCAGCCCGCGCAGCTTGTCCGGGTTGCGGACGACATCGATCGCGACGATCCGGCCCGCGTCGATCGTCACCGAGTAGACGTTGGTGGCGCTGCGCTCGCGGATCACCAGGCCGGTCGAGCCGTTGACGATGGCGAAGCGGCCCTCGGGCTCGATCCCCGAGCGCGCCGCGGCGCGCCCGAAGCCGAGCAGGGCCCGGACGATGCGGTCGGCGCCGACCAGCGGCTTGCCCGCCGCCGGGACCTTGCCGCCGCCGTCGGAGCGCATCACCGCATCGGGGTCGAGCAGGCCGAGCAGCGCCCCGTGGTCGCCCTCCTGCCAGGCGATGGCGAAGGCGGCGACGATCCGCGCCTCCTCCTCGGCGTCGGCGGGGAAGCGCGGCTTGCCCGCGTCGACGTGGGCGCGGGCGCGGGCGGCGAGCTGGCGCACCGCGGCGGGCGAGCGGCCGACCACGGCGGCGACCTTGTCGAAGGGGAGGTCGAAGACGTCGTGGAGGAGGAAGGCGGTGCGCTCGGCGGGGGAGAGGCGCTCGAGCACGACGAGGAGCGCGGTCGAGACCGACTCGTCGAGGGTCGGGTCGTCGCCGTACTCCTCGACCACCGGCTCCGGCAGCCACTCGCCGACGTAGCTCTCGCGCCGGGCGCGGGCACTGCCGAGTGCGTCGAGGGCGAGCCGGCCGACGACCGTGGTCAGCCAGGCGCGCAGGTTGTCGATCTCGGTGCGGTCGGTGCGGCCGAGCCGCAGCCAGGCCTCCTGGACGATGTCTTCGGCTTCGGCGAGGCTGCCGAGCATCCCGTAGGCGACCCGGGTGAGCTGCGGGCGCAGGGCGTCGAATTCCGCGGCGAGGGCGTCGCCCGCGGCGCCCGAAGGGGACTCGGCCTCGCCCCTGATGTCGGGCCGCTCATTCATGTCGGAGCCATTCCTCGAAGTCCTTCCCCGCGGTCGTCGCGGCGGGATTGCAGAGGGCGCCCGCCGCCACCGCCTTGCCCATCTTCCCCCAGGAGGGGACGGGCAGGGGGAGGCGACGCTTGCCGCGCGCCGCCGCCCAGGTGCGGCTCAGCTCGGAGAGCGTCTGCACCTTCGGCCCGGCGATCTCGGAGAGGCGGCCGGCGGGGCCGGCAAGCGCCGCGTCGGCGAGGCGGGCGGCGACGACGTCGGGGTCGATCGGCTGCACCTTGGCGGCGCCGGTCGGGCGGACGCCGAAGCGGGCGGCAGCGCTCAGCGCCATGTCGAGTAGCTGGTGGAACTGGGAGGCGCGGAGGATCGAGAAGGGAATCGGCCCGGACTCGATCGCCGCCTCCTGGGCGAGCTTCGCGCGGTAGTACTTCATCGGCACCTGGTCGATGCCGATGATCGAGATCGCCAGGTGGTGGCCGACGCCGGCGGCGGCGCCCGCCTCGAGCAGCCGGCGGGTGCCGGCGACGAGGACGTCCTCGGCTCCCTTGTTCGAGTTGGCGGTGTCGACGACGACAGTCGCGCCGGCAAGCGCCGCGCCGAGGCCCTCGCCGCTCGCGAGGTCGACGCGGCGGTGCTCGGCGCCCGCCGGCACGTTGGTCGCGTTGCGGCTGAGGACGAACACGCTCGCGCCGCGGTCGAGTAGGTGGCGGACGACCGGGGCGCCGAGCGTCCCGGTCCCGCCGACCACGGCGACCGTCTCGGTCACCGGGCGCCTCCGTCACCGGCGCCGCTCCCGGCCACCGCCCCCGCGTCGGCCCCTGCACCCGCCGGCTCCGGCGCCTTGCCGAAGTCACCGGGCTGATAGTGACCCGGCTCCGCCTTGGTGGTGATCTGGAGCCGGTTCCAGGCGTTGATCGCGGCGATCTTGCAGAGCAGCCCCGCCAGCTCGGCCCGGCTGAACTGCGCCGCTGCCGCGTCCCAGATCGCGTCCGGGACGCCGCCCGGCTCGAGTCGCGTCACCGCCTCGGTCAGCTCCAGCGCGGCGCGCTCGCGGTCGCTGTACTCCGGGTTCTCGCGCCAGGCATCGAGCAGGTAGAGCCGCGCCTCGTCCTCGCCCGCGGCGCGCGCGTCCTTCCAGTGCATGTCGAGGCAGAAGGCGCAGCCGTTGATCTGCGAGGCGCGCATCTCGACCAGGTGGGCGATGGTCGGGTCGAGGTCGACGTGGCCGAAGCGCTGCAGCGCCGCAAGTTGCCGCGGCACCTCGGGCATCAGCTTCAAGCGGTCGGCCGGAAATCCATCAGACATCGGGGTCTCCTTTCATGGTTCTAGACAAGAGACGAGACAGGCCGCGTTTCGTGTGACATCGATCGCCGCGCCTGCGCGGTGAGTTACCCGGCGAGGAGACGGCTGACTCACGCCGCGGCCTCCCGCGGCACGACGAAGAGGACCTCGGCGTGGGCGAGCACCTCGCCTTCGAGATCGAGCACCGCGGTCGCCGCGAGGCCCTTCCGTCCCGAGCGCTCGAGCGGCCGGCCGACGACGACGTGCTCGGCGCCGGCCCGTGGCCGCGAGGCGATCTCGACCTGCTGGCGGACGAGGTAGGCGATGGTGAGCTCGTCGCCGTGGAGGGCGAAGTAGGCGGGGCAGTCGAGCGCCGCCCAGACGAACTCGGGGCGCACCGCGCCGGCCTCGTCGGCGGTCCAGGCCGGCGGTGTCCAGGGCGAGGCGACGATGCCGGTGTCGGCGACCGGACCGGCAAAGATGCGCATGCCGTCGTCGCGCGCCTGTCCGCAGACGAAGCAGCTGTCGAATTCCCCGCCGGGCCGCGAAACGTACTTCTCATGCGAAATGTGCGCCTCTTCGAGGCCGATCCTGGGACCGTCCCAGGTTCTGAGCGGTGCGGCGGAACGTGCCTCGGCGATCAGCTCGCCGTCGCAGAAGGCACGCGCGAGCGCGACGTCTTCGTGCTGGATTTCGAGCTCGCGATCGAGGGGAACCGGCCGTCGCAACGACACCGCGACGGGCCCCCCGGCGGCAACGGCGAGCACCCCGCAGGCGTACCCGCCGTTGCCGCTCGCGGGCGGTCCGTTGAAGCGAGCGGGAACGGTGACGGTCGCCAAGGTGGGGTCGATCTTACGAACGTCGCTCTGCAACTGGGCATGGCGCACTTCTAGCCGCCGCCGGAACGGTTACGGTGCCACCGCCCCCGGAGACTCCAAGGAGCGAGGTATGCCAAACAAACCCAAAACCACCCGGAAACCCGCAGCGAAAAAAGCGGCGGCGACCCGGGCGAAAAAAAGTGCAAAAGCGAGCGCGAAAAAAGCCAAAGGCACGGCTAAAGCGAGCGCGAAAAAAGTGAAAAAAGTCGTCAAAAAAGCAACGAAATCGACGGCCAAAGGCGCGAAAAAAGCCGCCAAAAAACCAGCGAAAAAAGCGAAAGCCGGCAAAGCATCGGCTAAAGCCAAAGCTGGCTCGAAAGCGAAACCGAAAGCAAAAGCTAAATCGGCGAAAGCAAAAACGGCCAGAAAACCCGCCGCGAAAAAAGCGAAAGCGAAAGCCAAAAGCGGCAAAGCCAAAGCGACGAAACGCGCCAAAAAATAGGCGGCGGACAACCGTAGTAGGGAGGCGCTCTCGCTCCCAGGCAGTTGACCCGCCCCCGCGCCGCGTTCAGCTGAGCGCGGGGGCGTGGTCCTCTTCGAGTCGAGAGGTCCCTCGATGTCGGCGGCGTCGGCTTTTGCCCGGCGCCGTCCCCAGCACCGGTGGTCAGTCCACCGACGCCGAGCGCGACCAGGCCGCAGAGCGCGATGATCGCCCAGCTCAGCCGCTGTGCAGAGGTGAACGCCGGGCCGGCGGCGATCTGGTGACGTGGTCGGCGAGCACCGAGCCGATGATCGCCACGCCGAGCGCGGAGCCGAGCTGGCGCGTAGTCGAGGAGGCCGCGGCGACGACGCCGGCCTGCTCGCGCGGCATCCCCGCCACGGCGGTGTTGGTGATCGCGGCGTTGAGCCAGCCGAGGCCGGCGCCGATCAGCGCGTAGCCGAGGAGGAGGCGGAGGTCGCCGGCTGGCGCCCGGACGCGGCGGCGGGACGCATAAGGGACGCGGCCTTCCCGGAGGCGACCCGGGCAGGCTGTGGCCGCCTCCGAGAAGGCCGGGTCATGGGGGGACGGCAGGGGGCCCTACGCTCCGCTGTTCCTTATGCCGGGATGGTGGGCATGAGGAACGGCGGAGGGAGGGTGCCGCGGGATTCCGTCACGAAGACGCCGGGAGGT
>JAFDWF010000063.1 GCA_018268575.1 Actinomycetota bacterium | reverse complement strand
AGACCGTGGTCGAGGTGGTCGCCGAGCGGGCGGCGGAGAGCTTCGGCGTCGACCCGATACGCGAGGTGCAGACGCTGGCGCCGATGTACCGCGGGCCGGTCGGGATCGACGCCCTTAACGAACGGTTGCAGGAGCGGCTGAATCCAGACGGCAAGCGGGCGGTGAACGATCGCTTCCGGCTCGGCGACCGGCTGATCCAGACCCGCAACTCGCACGAGCTCGGGCTGATGAATGGCTCGATCGTCTTCCTCCGCCGCGACGACCGCGACGAGGAACAGATCGTCGTCGACACCGACGAGGGCGGCACCCTGACGATGCCCTACTCGGAGACGGCGACGCTGAAGCTCGCCTACGCGATCTCCGTCCACAAGGCGCAGGGCTGCGAGGTGCCAGTCGTCGTTGCGGTCTGCCACCGCTCCCACACCCGGATGCTGAGCCGACCGCTGCTCTACACGGCGATCACCCGGGCGCGCAAGGACTGCGTCCTGGTCGGCGACTCGGCGGCGCTGGCCCAGGCCGTCGGCCGTGGCGAGAGCGGCGAGCGCTACTCGGGCCTGGCCGCCAGACTGAGCCGGTGAGCGAGAAGCCACGCGAGCGCCCCGGCCTCCCCTGGATCGAGATCGGCTTTACCCTGCTCGGCTGCGCGTTCCTCGCCGCCCTCGTGCTGGCGATCCCGGCCCTCCGCCATGCCGCCGTCGCCGCCGTCCACGGCGAAACCTCCGAGGTCCGCCACCAGATCAAGTCGCTCGGCGCGGGCGGGCCGCTGATCCTCGTCGGCCTCGGCGTCATCCACTCCGTGATCCCCTACCCGGCCGAGATCGTCAACGCCGCCGCGGGCTTCGCCTACGGCTTCTTCGGCGGCCTCGGCATCGTCTCGATCGGCTGGATGATCTCGGCGGTCATCTGCTACTGGTTCGGCACCGGGGTCGCCCGGCCGCTGCTCGACCGCTGGTTCGGCACCGAGCGCTTCGAGCACTTCGAGCACATGGTCGAGCGCGGCGGCGTCACCCTGCTGATCGCCCTGCGCCTGCTGCCGATCGTCCCCTTCAGCCTGATCTCGGCGGCAGCCGGCGCCGCCCACGTGCCCTTCGGCCGTTACTGCTGGACGACCGCGATCGGCTTCCTGCCGATCACCGCGCTCGCCGTCTACCTCGGCACGCGCCTCGAAGGGATCCGCTTCACCGACCCGGCGGTGATCGGCGCGATCGTCGGCGTCGTCCTCCTGCTGGTGGTCGCCAACTGGATCATCCGCCGGTCCGGTGCGTCCGAGGACCCACCTGCTTCACCCGGAACCTGAACGCGGTCGGCTTGGCGGCGATGTTGCCCGCCCCGTCCATCGCCCGCACCTTCAGCACGTGGTGGCCGGGGGTGAAGCGGCGGTGGAAGGACTTCGGGCAGATCCGCAGCGGCAATCTGTCGACCTGGCAGTAGAAGGTGACCGGCGCCTCGCTCGCCCGCAGCTTGAAGCGGACGACGGCGCTCTTCTTCTTCGTCCGCACCAGCTTCTTCGGGTGCCCGACGATCGTCACCTTCGGCGCCTTGGTGTCGACGACGAACTCATAGACGCCGCTCGAGCCGCGCCTGCCCTGGGCGTCGGTGCCGGTGACGGCGAAGCCGTGCCCGCCGTCGGCCAGCGCCGTCGGCACCACGTAGGGCGAGGCACAGGGCTGCGGCGTGCCACCGTCGATCTGGCAGGTGAAGGCGACGCGGCGGTTCGAGCTGAATTCGAAGGTCGGCCGGGTTTCCTTGCTCAGCGGGGGCGGCTTCTTCGTGATCGAGACCGTCGGCGCCGGTTCTTCCCGTTCCTTCTTCAGCGAGGGGACGACGTAGCTCGGCGGGTCGTCGACGGGTGCCCCGCCGAGCGCGGTGATCGCGCCGAGCGCGTTCACCATCCCGGCCCCGACCGCGTTCGGCGAGGTGATCCGGTGGAACGCGGTGGCCGAGCCTTCCAGCGCCGCGACGATCCTCGCCGGGGTCGCCGACGGTTCGGTCTGCTTCATCAGCGCCGCGATCGCCGCCGCGTGCGGCGCCGCCTCCGAGGTGCCGCAGAATTCCCAGCCCGCCGGCCGCAGGCGGGCGAAGAAGGTGGTCGAGGCACAATCGGTGGCGGTCACGTTCGGCTTCCTGATCGCTTCCGGCGTCGCCAGCGCGGCGGCGGGCGTGACGCCGACGACCGGGCCGAAGTAGTGGGTGACCGGGCCGCGCGAGGAGTAGGTCTCCGGTTCTTCGGGCGCCGTCGCCGATTCGGTGTCTTTGACCGCGCCAAGGGTGATCGCCGCCGCCGCGCCCGCGTGGCCGGAGATCGTCGGGCCGACTTTGTCGCCGTTGGTCCCGTGGTATTGGATTTCGGTGACGGCGCCGCGGCCGAGCTGCACGACCTTCAGCCGCGGCGTGCCGGTGGTCGCCGCGGTCCTGTCGATCACCAGGTGGACCGTCTGGCTGAATTCTTCTTCGTTTTCCCAGCCGAAGATCTCGACCGGCTCGCCGTAGAGGACGCTGTTGCGAGTTCCTTCCGCGCCTTCGGAGACTTTGTAGTGGGTCAGCACTTCCCCGGCGCCGTTGAAGAGGTAGGCATTCAGGTCGGTGGTGACGCCGTGCCACGGCTGTGCCCACTGCAGGTCGAAGATCGCCGTCCCGCCCGCCTTGACCTGCATCGCGAATTTGGCGTTTTCGCCCGCGGTCGGGTCGAAGTCCATGCAGCTGGCGCCGATCACGCCGAGGCCGGTCAGTTCCGCCGGGCAGGCCATCGGGCGAAACGCGGGCGCTTCCCAGGAGGCGATCGGTTCGCCCGCGGAGTTGACCGAGTTTTCGTTGCCCGCCGCGGTCAGGTAGGTGACGCCCTGAGCGCTCACTTCCCGGATCGCCACCGCGATCGGGCCGTCTTGGTAGAAGGGCTCTTCGAAATAGCCGACGTCGTCGACGATCACGTTGGCGCCCGCCCCGCCGGCGGCGACCGGCCTCGCCAGCCGGCGGATGTTTTCGGCGAACTGAAGTTCGGTCGAGTAGGCGGTGGCGAAGGCGAGCTGCGCGTGCGGGGCGATGTCGTGGATGACCTGCAGCATCGCCCGGCCCTCGTCGGTACGCGGTTCTTCTTCGGCACCGGGCGGCGGCGCTTCGGCGATCACGTCGACCGGAACTTGCTGGCCGCTGCAGGTGCTCGCTTCGCCGGGCAGGTCGTTGGTGGCTTCGTCGCCTTCGGCCTTGCTGGCGATCGGGCCGCCTTCGATCGAGGCGGTGGCCGAGTTGAAGGAGTCGGAGAGGACGCCGATCGTCAGCCCCTTGCCGCGGGCACCGAAGGCGACGCGGGCGGCGGGCACGTTCAGCTGGGCGACCCCTTGGCTGATCACCGCGCCGCCTTCGCAGAGCCCGTTCGATTCGATCGCCGCGGTGCCGAGCGTTTCTTCGGCGCCGTAGAAGATCGGCTCGCGCGCAGGGGCGACGAGGTCGAGCCCCGGCACTTCGCCCACCGCGGCGAGGTCCTCGGGGCGCACCGAGAGCGCGACCGAGTGGTAGCGGCGGCTCGTGCTCAGCACTTCGGCCCCCGCCGCTTCGAGCGCCCCGAGCCGCGCCGGCGCGCCGGCTTCGAAGCGGGCTTCGACGATCACCCGCTCGCCTTCGCGGACGATGCTGCCCGGGCCTTCGGTCGGCAGCCCAGCCGCTTCGGACTGGGCCGCGGCGGGGGCTCCTTCCTCCGCGGCCGCCCCCAGCTGCACCAGTTCGGGCGAGAGCGAGCCGGGCGCCGTCGCCTCCGCGCCCGCCGGGCCGAGCAGCAGGAGCGCACAGAAGAACGGCGCCGTCAGGAGTCCGAGAAGGCGCTTCATCTAAAAGTAGGTATCGACAGGCCGCGGCGCTCCTTTAGCTCCTGCAAGGCGCCTGTGGACGCCTCCCGGCGGACCTCAGGCATAGGAGGAGCGCCGCATCCAGAGCATCAGGATCAGGACCGAGAGCAGCATGGTGCCGCCGCCGATCGCCCAGAATTCGGCCTCGCCGCCGATGTTCTGCACCATCCAGGCGAAGTTCTGGCCGAAGAAGCCGACGACGAAGGAGAGCGGCAGGAAGATCGTCGCCACCACGGTCAGCTGCTTGGTGATCTCGTTGAGCCGGTTGGAGGTCACCGCGAGGTAGGCGTCGCGGCTGCCGATCAGCAGGTCGCGGTAGGAGTCGATCTGGTCGGAGATGCGGATCGCGTGGTCGTAGACGTCGCGGAAGTAGTTGCGGGAGTCGGCCTGCAGGCCGGGGATTTCGAGGATGTCGTCGACGTGGCGGGCGAGCATGTCGCGCTGCGGCGTCGCCACCCGGCCGAGCTCGACCAGGTCCCGGCGCAGTTCGGTCAGCGGCTGCAGGTGATCGGGCGAGGGCTCGGCGAAGATCTCCTCGTCGAGCCGTTCGAGCCGGTCTTCGAGGTCCTCCAGCAACGGGAAGAAGGTGTCGGTGAGGCCGTCGAGGACGCGGTAGACGACGAACTGCTCGGAGCGCGGCGGCTGCTTGGCGAGCCGTTCGCGCACTTCGTCGAGCGCCGTGCAGGCGCCGTCGTGGACGGTGACCAGGTAGCCGCCGCTGATGAAGGCGTGGACCTCTTCCAGCTCCATCGGCGCTTCCGCGCCGTAGTAGACGAGGAACATGTAGTCGCCGTAGTCCTCCAGCTTCGGCCGCTGGCCTTTCCGGCGCAGGTCCTCGAGCGCCAGCGGATGGAAGTGGAAGATGTCCTCGAGGGTGGCGACGTCGTCCTCGCTCGACCCGCCGAGATCGAGCCAGAAGTACTCGTCACGGCCGAGCAGGTCGCCGATCTCGCCCCGGTCGATGTGGTCGAGGAAGCGCACGAGGAGAAAGCTAGATACGGCCGCGGACGCCTGTGAAGCGAAAATTCACGTCCGGGTCGGCTTGATCCTGCTACGGTCCCGACCTGAAAGGGCCGGGGTACCGGCTGTAAGTTTGTGTCTAGCGCTCGCATGTCGTTGCCAGTCAGCATCGTCAGCGTTTGCAGCACACGATGTGGAGGCAATGCATGCCTACTGGAACCGTGAAGTGGTTTAGCGACGACAAGGGCTACGGGTTCATCACGCCCGACGACGGCTCGAAGGACGTCTTCGTTCATCACAGCGCCATCCTGGGTGAGGGCTTCAAGTCCCTGACCGAGGGCGCCAAGGT
>JAFDWF010000062.1 GCA_018268575.1 Actinomycetota bacterium | reverse complement strand
TACTACACGCTCGAAGGGGCCGAGTCGGGCCTCGACCTCGACGCCCGCGCCGCGCAGCTGCGCAGCCAGGGCGGCAGCGTGATGATCTCCTACGGCGGCCAGGCCAACACCGAGCTGGCGGTCGACTGCACCGACCCGGCGAAGCTCCAGCAGGCCTACCTGGAACCGATCCAGCGCTACCACGCGCAGGCGATCGACCTCGACATCGAGGGCGCCAACCTCGCCGACACCCCTGCCAACGCCCGCCGCGCGACCGCGATCGCCGCGGTGCAGAGGGAACTGGCGAAGGAGAAGAAGCCGCTGGCGGTCTGGATGACGCTGCCGGTCTCAAGCCAAGGGCTGACCGCGGAAGGGATCGCGGCGGTGCAGGCGATGTTGAAGGCGGGCGTCAAGCTGGCCGGCGTCAACGCGATGACGATGGACTTCGGTCAGGGCGAAGGCGCCGAAAAGGACATGCTGGGGACGATCGAGCGGGCGCTCGACGCGACCGAGGTCCAGGTCCAGTCGCTCTGGCGCGCGGCCGGCCTGCCGAGCAGCGCCGCCGCCGCCTGGGGCCACGTCGGCGTCACCCCGATGCTCGGCGTCAACGATGCCACCGACCAGCGCTTCACCACCAAGGACGCCCGCGAACTGGCGAAGTTCGTCGAGGCTCGCGGCATCCCCCGCGTCTCCGCCTGGTCGCTGAACCGCGACCAGCAGTGCGGCGGCGCCTTCGCCAAGACCGGCGAACTCTCCAACACCTGCAGCGGCGTGGTTCAGAAGCCGCTCGAATTCACCCACATCTTCGCCGGCCTGCGCGGGACCAAGACCGCCGACCGGGAAACCGCCGCCGCCGCGGCCGCGCCGTCGACCCACCCGCGGACCGTCAAGGACGACCCGGCGACCAGCCCCTACCCGATCTGGCGCCCGGCCGCCGCCTACGAATCCGGCTACAAGGTCGTCTGGCAGGGCGAGATCTACCAGGCCGGCTGGTGGAACCAGGGCACCCCGCCCGGCACCGCCGCCGCCGACGCGCCGAAGGGGCCGTGGCAGGCGATCGGCCCGGTCCCCGCCGGCAGCCACGCGCCGCACCTCCTCAAGCTGACCCCGGCCGCCTACCCCGCCTGGTCGCCGACCCGCGTCTACCACGGCGGCGACCACGCCAGCTTCGAAGGCCTGCCCTACGTGGCCCGCTGGTACACGCAGGGCGAACAGCCGCTGGCCGAACTTCCCTCCGACCCGAGCACTCCCTGGGAACCGCTGTTCAAGTACCCGGGTGAGCCGACCACCGCAGGAGCCGCGACCGAATGAGCATCTTCCGCCGTGACCAGGACCGTGACCAGGACGCCGGGCCGCGCCGCCAGTGGGGCTCCGACCACAACATGGACCCGATGCCGCAGGTGCCGCGGATCGCGGGCGACTGGACGATGACCTTCGGCCGCTTTGCCGTCGTCTTCACCGTCGCCGCCTGGGCGGCGCTCTTCGTCACCGTCCTCAACGGCCAGGTGATCGAAGGCGTCGCCGGCCACGCCAGCCTGATCGAGACGGTCGGCTTCCTCACCGCGGTCACCCTGCTGGCCGCCTCGGCGACCGCCTACCTCTTCGGCCGGCTCGGCTTCTACTACCGGACCAAAGAAGGCCGGCGCACGCCGCGGGCGATGCTCGACGAGTTCTACGGCGAGCACCGCCCGCCGGTCACCGCGCTGATCCCCTCCTACCAGGAGGAGCCCGGGGTGATCCTGATGACGCTGCTCTCGACCGCGCTGCAGGAGTACCCCGACCTGCGCGTCGTCCTTCTCGTCGACGATCCGCCGAACCCGCGCTACGCCGGCCCGCGCCGCCTCCTCGACAGCGCCACGGCGCTGCCCGCCGAGGTCGAGCGCC
This sequence comes from Actinomycetota bacterium, assembly GCA_018268575.1. GTDB lineage: Bacteria > Actinomycetota > Thermoleophilia > Solirubrobacterales > 70-9 > VAYN01. The sequence continues at coordinate 2,119 of JAFDWF010000062.1, read as the reverse complement.
TCCTCTCGGAGCCGCGCCGGCGCTTCGAACTGGCGCTGGAGCGCTTCGAGATGTCGGTCGACCCGACGATGCCGACGAGCGCCGAGGCGGTCCACGCGGTCGCCGCCGAGTACGAATTCGCCGCCAACTGGATCCGCTCGCTGAGCGACCAGTACCACGTCACCGACCACAACGAGGCCTTCTTCGCCACCCACGTGCTGGGCAAACTGGCGGGCGACCTCCTCGTCGTCGGCCGCGCCCTGCGCACCGCCGCCGACTCCGAGCCGGAGAAGATCCCGACCTCGCGGATGGTCCAGCTCCACCGCCGCCTCGCCTGGACCTTCCGCTGCGAGGTGACCAGCTTCCAGCGCAAGCGCTTCGCCTCGCTCTCCGCCGAGCCGAACAAGGCGATGAACCTGAACAGCTACATCGGCCTGATGGGCGGCGCCTACCGCGAAGTCCAGACCCCGGCCGGGCTCAACCTCGTCCCCGCGGCCGAGGGCGAGGCCGACCTGATCGTGCCGGCCGCCGACTACGTGATGACGATCGACGCCGACAGCGTGATCATGCCGGAGTACTGCCTCCGCCTCGTCCACCTGATGGAGCAGGAAGAGAACCAGCACGTCGCCGTCGCCCAGTCTCCCTACAGCGCCTTCCCCGGCGCGGCGACGCGGCTCGAGCGGATCGCGGGGGCGACCACCGACCTCCAGCACATCATCCACCAGGGGATGACCTACAACGACGCCACCTTCTGGGTCGGCGCCAACGCGGTGCTGCGCAAACGCGCCCTCGACGACATCGAGCAGGTCGAGCACAAGGGCCCGTTCAAGATCTACCGCTACATCTCCGACCGCACGGTGATCGAGGACACCGAGTCGACGGTCGACCTCGCCGGCGGCGGCTGGACCCTCTACAACTACAACGAGCGGCTCGCCTTCAGCGCCACGCCGCCGGACTTCGGCTCGCTCTGCATCCAGCGCAACCGCTGGGCCAACGGCGGCCTCCTGATCCTGCCGAAGCTCTGGCGGGCGGTGCGGGCGCGGCGCCGGCGCGGCGAACGGACCTCGATCGGCGAGCTGCTGCTGCGGTTCAACTACATGGCGTCGATCTTCTTCGCCTCGCTCTTCGTCCTCTGCCTGATGGTGATCCCGTTCAACGGCCACCTGGTCTCGCCGCTCACCTACGCGATCGCCGTCCCCTACTTCGTCGCGATGGCGATCGACCTCAAGTACTGCGGCTACAAATACTTCGACGCCGCCCGCATCTACGGCTTCAACCTGCTGCTCCTGCCGGTCAACCTGGCAGGGAGCTTCAGCTCCCTGGTGCAGGCGCTGACCGGGGCCAAGGGCAAGTTCATGCGCACGCCGAAGGTCCGCAACCGCACCGTGCCGGCCTTCATCTACGTCGTCCTGCCCTACCTGCTGGTCGCCTGGTCGGTCTACACCTTCAAGGTCGCCTACCAGCACGACATGTGGTCGAACGCGGTCTTCGCGGCGATCAACGGGGTGCTCGGCGCCTACGCGATCGTCGCCTTCATCGGCATCCGCGACTCGCTCGTCGACATCTGGGTCAACGTCGTCTCCTGGCTCTACAAGCCGCAGGGGCCGAAGAAGATGGCCGCCCGCGCGCCCGCCACGACCGAACCGACCGAGGAGGGCGTCGCCAACTGGGAACTGGTCCTCTACCTCGGCCACGCCGACCGCCGGCGGCGCCCGCGCGACGTGCCCGAGCAGCCCTCGGAGCTCGACAAGGCGCCGCTCACCCTGCCGGTGACGGCCCCCGAGGTCGACCCGAGCGAGCTCGGCATCGATCTGGCCACCGAGACCAGCTGAGTAGGGCGCGAGGCTGGCCGGAGGGACTGCGGAGGGACGGGGGCGTCGCCGGCTGGCGCCCGGGGTCATGGGAGGACGGCGTGGTTCCTACGCTCCGCTGTTCCTTATGCGCCCCACGGGCGCATAAGGAACAGCGGAAGGAGAGTGCCGCGGGGTCCGTCACGAAGACGCCGGGAAGTGCGCGGGAGACGTGAGGGAGACGTCACGGGTTCCACAGTTCTTCCACCGTCACAATCACGTGACCACGGTTCCGGGCCCCTATAGGGGCCCGGATTCACTCAGCGCGAAAAGAGGGGTCTGAACCCTCG
>JAFDWF010000061.1 GCA_018268575.1 Actinomycetota bacterium | reverse complement strand
ACCTCCCGGCGTCTTCGTGACGGAATCCCGCGGCACCCTCCCTCCGCCGTTCCTCATGCCCACCATCCCGGCATAAGGAACAGCGGAGCGTAGGGCCCCCTGCCGTCCCCCCATGACCCGGCCTTTTTCGGAGGCGGCCACAGCCTGCCAGGGTCGCCTCCGAGAAGGGCGGGTCCCTTTCAGCATCCGGGCGCCAGCCGGCGACGTCGGACGCGCCGGGAAGGTTCGGCACGCTGACGCAGCTTGGAATGGGCGGTCAGGCGACGGCGGCGACCTGGGCGCGGGCCTCGACGGCCTCCTCGGCCGAGGCGACGAGCTCGCGCAGCAGCTCCTCCAGCGCCTGCGACTGCTCCGGGGTGAGGCTCAGCTCGCCGTCGGCGTAGGCGTCCTGGGCGTGGGGGAAGGGATATTCGCGCTCCAGCACGCGGCCGCCGAGGGCGCCCAGGACCTTGCGCGTCTCGGCCTGCGCCCAGACCGCCCCGAACATCCCGGTCGAGGCGCCGATCACCGCCGCCGGGGTGCCCATCAGGGCGCTTTCGCCAGCTGGCCGCGAGGCCCAGTCGAGGGCGTTCTTCAGCGCTCCGGGGATCGAGCTGTTGTACTCCGGCGTCGAGACCAGGACTGCGTCGACGGCGCGCATCTCGGCGCGCAGGTCGGCGACCGCCGCCGGGGTCTCGCCGCTCTCCTCGAGGTCGGCGTCGTAGGCCGGGATCTCGGCCAGCCGCTCGAAGGCGACCAGCTCCACCCCGGCGGGCAGCCGCTCCTCGGCTGCCCGCAGCAGGGCGGTGTTGAAGGAGTCCCGGCGCAGGCTTCCGGAGATGCCCAGGACCCTCATCGCTAGGCCTCCTGGGCGACGAGCTCGAGGTCGACGCTGATCGCGACCTCCCACTCGAGGACCTGGCCGCCGCTCGGCAGGTCGGCGTTGAACTCCATGCCGAAGTCACGCCGGTCGACCGCGGTCGAGACCGAGAGGGCGACGCGGGGATTGCCGCCGAGGTCGGCGCCGAGCTCGCCGAAGCGGCCGGTGGCCTCGACCTCGCGCCTGGTCCCGTGGATCGCGAGCTCACCGGCGACGCGGACGGTGCCGTCGTCGGCGACGTCGAAGCGGCTGGAGCTGAAGGTCAGCTTCGGGAAGCGCTCCGCGTCGAAGAATTCGGGCGACATCAGGTGGCCCTTCAGCTGCGGCTCGTCGATCTCGATCGACTGCACCTCGACGGAGCCCTCGAGCTTCGCCTCCCCGCCGCCGGTCAGCGTCGCCTCGTAGCTCGCGAAGCCACTGCGGAAGGTGGCGACGTTGTTGTGGGTGACCGCGAAGGAGATCGAGGAGTGGACCGGGTCGACGGTCCAGGTGCCGGTCGGAACGGCCTGGTTGAGGGTGTCGGTGCTCATTTCTGCTCGCCTTTCGTTTGCTCTGCTTTGCATGTTGTTTCAAGGTCAATGGTTGACGCAGAAATGATCGTAGCAGAAATACTTGAGACAACAACTATTGTCTAGGCAAGCACCGTGTGTCATAGTTGTGACATGGCTGATTCGTCCACGCTGCACGCAGTCCCGGCCGACAGCGGCAAGGTCGCGCCTGTCGAGCGCAAGGCTGCGGCCACCTCCGAGGCCCCGAAAGCGGGCCCGCTCGGCGGCTGCTCGCCGCACCACGAGGCGTGGCGCTCGCTCGCGCGGACGCACGCCGCGATCAGCGGCCGCCTCCAGGACGCCCTCGCCGACGCCGGGCTGCCGCCGCTCGCCTGGTTCGAGATGCTGGCGGCGATCGCCGCCGCCGACGAGGAGCGGATGAGGATGGGGGACCTCGCCGAGGCGCTGGTGATCACCCGCGGGGGCCTCACCAAGCTGGTCGACCGCCTGGTCAAGGCGGGGCTGATCGAGCGGACCTTCTGCGACTCGGACCGCCGGGTCAGCTACGCGACGCTGCTGCCGGCGGGCGTCGAGCTGCTCGAAGAGATGGTCCCGGTGGTCTCCGCGGAGCTCGAGCTCGCCTTCGCCGCCCGCCTCTCAGAGCGCCAGGCGCACGAGCTGAGCGCGACCCTGGACTCGGTCCGCGGCTCCGCCTGCGGCAGCTGAGGCGGCGTGGGGGCGCCTCGCGGCGCCCTCGGTCGCTCGGTTCGGATCACGCCCTGGAGTGCGCTCACCTCACTTCGCTTCCCTGCGCCCCGGCGAGGCCGGCCCACGCCGCCGCCGGGCCGCGCGCCGGCAGCGCGGCGCCGAACAGCGCCGCCAGGACCGAGAGCCCGGCGCTCACCGTGATCGCGGCGACGAAGCCGTCGGCGAACTGGGACGGCGAGGCGTAGCCGCCCGCCCCGGCGAACGCCGCCACGCCGATCGCCACCCCGAGCACGCCGCCGAGCTCGCGCATCGTCGAGTTGGTCCCCGCCGCCTTGCCGATCGCCTCCTCCGGCACCGAGCTGACTACCGAGTTCTGCGCCGCCGGGAAGGACATCGAGATGCCGACCCCGGCGATCATCAGCGGCGGCACCAGCGTCCAGTAATCGATCCCCGCTTCGGCGACCAGCGCGATCCAGCCGAAGCCGACCGCCTGCAGCAGCGGCCCGGCGACGAGGAAGGGGCGCTCGCCGAAGCGGTCGACCAGCTTGCCCGCCACCGGGGCGACGAAGAAGAGCGTCGCGGTCCACGGCAGCAGCCGCAGGCCGGCGCCGAGCGGGTCGTAGCCGAGCCCCGTCTGCAGGAACTGGGCCATGAAGAAGACGGCGCAGAAGAGGGCGCCGACGGCGCAGAAGATCGCCCCGTTGCCGGCCGAGAAGGCGCGCGAGCGGAAGAAGCGGAGCGGCAGCATCGGCGCCCGCACCCGCAGCTCGACCGCCGCGAAGGCGGCCAGCAGGGCGACCGCGGCGGCGAAGGCGCCGAGCACCTCGGCGCTGCCCCAGCCCGCGTCGTTCCCGCGCACCAGTCCCCAGACCAGGCCGAAGATGCCGGCGCTGACCAGGGCGAGCCCGGGCAGGTCGAGCGTGCGGTCGGGGCCGTGGCTCTCCGGGATCCGCCGCAGCGCCAGCGGCATCAGCGCCAGCCCGATCGGCACGTTCAGCCAGAAGATCCACTGCCAGGCGATCCCCTGGGTGATCGCGCCGCCGACCAGCGGCCCGCCCGCGACCGCGAGCCCGTTGATGGCGAAGAAGATGCCGAGCGCGCCGCCGCGCTCCTGCGGTGAGAAGGCGGCCCCGACCAGGGCCAGCGCCAGGGTCGTCACCGCGGCGGCGCCGGCCCCCTGGACGGCGCGGGCGGCGATCAGCGCGCCGACCGAGGGGGCCACGGCGCAGGCCGCGGAGGCGGCGACGAAGAGGCCGATCCCGGCGACGAAGACGCGCCGCCGGCCGAGCCGGTCGCCGAGCGCCGCCGCGGTCATCAAGAGCACCGCGAAGCTCAGGTTGTAGGCGTTGACCGTCCACTCGAGCTCTTCGACCGAGGCGCCGAGGTCGTGCCGGATGGTGCTCAGCGCGGTGGTCACGACGAGCGCGTCGAGGGCGGTCATGAAGGCTGCCATCGCGGCCAGGACAAGGATCCACTTCTGTTTCGAGGTCATGCCCGTTTCGACACGGGGACATCGCGGAATCCACCGCTCAATTCGAAGCGGGCGCGGGGTCGTTACTGAGATGCCTCAGATAGGGCCAAGAGACGCCTCGGAGGAGCTCGCGAATGATGGGAGACTCACGTGATGAACACGCAGGAAGCCGTTCTGGCGCGCGCCCGCGGCGGGGACGAGGCGGCGTTCCGTGCCCTCACCGACCCGCACCAGCGCGAGCTGCAGGTCCACTGCTACCGGATCCTCGGCTCGCTCCAGGACGCCGAGGACGCGGTCCAGGAGACGATGCTCTCGGCCTGGCGGGCTCTGGGCGACTTCGAGGAGCGGTCCTCGCTGCGCTCCTGGCTCTACCGGATCGCCACCAACCGCTGCCTGAACATGCTCCGCGACAGCAGTCGAAGGGAGCGGGCGGTGTCGGCTGACGCGATCCCCGACGCCCCCGAGCCGAGTCGCCGCGCCGAGCCGATCTGGCTGCAGCCGTTCCCCGACGAGCTGCTCGAGGGGCTGCCCGACCGCGCCCCCGGGCCCGACACCCGCTACGAGACCAAGGAGGCGGTCGGGCTCGCCTTCGTCTCCGGGCTGCAGCGGATGCCGCCGCAGCAGCGGGCGGTGCTGGTCCTGCGCGACGTGCTCGGTTACCGGGCCGCCGAGGTGGCGGCGATGCTGGCAACCAGCGAGGCGTCCGTGAACAGTGCCCTGCAGCGCGCTCGCGCAGCCCTCGCGGCGGCGCCCGAGCGACCGGCCGGCGGCACCGTCCCCGACTCCCCCGCGCAGCGGCGGCTGCTCGGCCGCTTTGCCGAGGCTTTCGAGGCGGCCGACGTCGACGCGATCCTCGGGCTGCTCAGCGAGGACGCCTGGATCCGGATGCCGCCGGAGCCCCACGAATACACCGGCCGGGACGCGATCGGCGAGTTCCTCCGCACGCGGCCGCTGTGGAGCGAGGGCGGGCGGGTCCGACTGGTCGCGACCCGCGCCAACGGGCAGCCCGCCTTCGCCTATTACATGGGTGATCCGCAGGCCGACCTGTACCGGATCGAAGGCATCTTCGTGATCACCCTGGAGGGCGAGGAGATCGCCGCGATCACCCGCTTCGGCGAGGGCGGCTGGCTGCCCTGGTTCGGGCTGCCGCGGACGCTGCCCGGCTAGGGCGAGGATTGGCGGGGATTAAGCCGCGAGGGTCGAGGCCGCGCGCTCCTTGGCCGCGTCGATAATCGCCAGGACGTCGGCCTCGCGGCCTTCGCGCAGCAGCTCGATCGGATCGGGATCGCCGTTGACGATGCCCTCGAAGAAGTCCTTGCGGTCGTCGTAGGTGGGCAGGGTGCCCTTGGCCCAGCCGCGGACGTCGTTCAGCATCACCGCGAGGCGAGCGTAGTCCTCGCCGAAGAGGTCGGCGATCTCGCGCTTCATCCGCTTCGCCAGCGCCGGCGAGGCGCCCGCGGTGGAGATCGCGATCGCCAGTGGGCCGCTGCGGACGATCGCCGGGAGGATGAAGTTGCAGAGCGGCGGCACGTCGACGACGTTGGCCAGCATCGCCCGTTTCTCGGCGTCGTAGTAGATGCCGATGTTGACCTCCGAGTCGTCGGTCGCGGCGATCACCAGGAAGGCGCCCTCGAGGTCCTCGGGGCCCTGGTACTCGCGCCGGTCCCACTCGATCGAGCCCTCCTCGGCCAGTGCCTGCAGCTCCGGGTGCGCCTCGGGCGCCTGCAGGGTGACGTCGCCGCCGCAGGCGAGCAGCCCCTCGACCTTCTCCAGGCCGACGTCGCCGCCGCCGACCACCAGGCACTTGCGCCCGCTCAGTTTCAGGCAGGCGATGTAGAACGGCGTCTCCAGCATGTCGCGCACGCAGGACTGATCGCAGATCCCCTTGCGGAACTGGCAGACGCACTCCTTGCCGGCGTAAGCCTGGGCTGGCATCGCCCCGAAGGTTAGTGATCGGGGTTCGGCGGCAGCTGGACGACAGATCGGCTCGCAAGCGAGCCGGCGGGGGCGTCAGACCGCGTCCAGCGTCAGCTGCAGGCCCTGCTCGAGCGTCGTCCCCGGCGTCCACTCGAGCTCGCGTTCGGCCAGCGAGGCGTCGAGCGAGATCCGCTGCACCTCGCCCGCCCGCGGCGGCGCGAACTGGGGGGTGAAATCGTCGCGCCCGGCCAGCTTCGCCAGCACGTCGACCAGGTCGAGGACGCTCGCCTCGCGCCCGGTGCCGATGTTGACCGCGCCGCCCAGCCGGGTCGCCCCGGCCGCCAGCGCCGCCGCGACCACGTCCCCCACGTAGATGTAGTCGCGGGTCTGGGTGCCATCGCCGTAGACGGTCGGCGTGCCGCCGTTCTTCAAGAGGCCGCAGAAGATCGCCACCACGCCCGCCTCGCCCAGCGGGTCCTGGCGCGGGCCGTAGACGTTGCCCAGCCGCAGCGCCATCCCGGAGAGGCCGTGCAGCCGTTCGTAGAGGCCGAGGTAGCCCTCCGCCGCGTACTTCGACTGGCCGTAGCCGGAGAGCGGCGCGATCGGGGTCGCCTCGGGCAGCGGCAGCACCTTGTCGGCGCCCTCGCCGTAGAGCGCCCCGCCGGTGGAGATGAAGACGACCCGGCCGACGCCGCTCGCCCGCGCCGCCTCCAGCACGTTGGCGGTGCCGCCGACGTTGACCGCGGCGTCGAAGGCGGGCTCGGTGACCGAGCGGCGGACGTCGATCTGGGCGGCCAGGTGGAAGACCAGCTCCGGCTTCGCCTCGGCGAACAGCGCGCCGACATCGGCCGCGCCGCAGATGTCGACCTCGGCCAGCCGAGCGCCGCCGGCGAGCGCCCCGTCGAGGTTTACCCGGCGCCCGGTCGAGAGGTTGTCGAGCACGGTCACCTCGTCGCCGCGCGCGAGCAGCGCGTCGACCAGATTGGAGCCGATAAAGCCCGCGCCGCCGGTGACCAAGCTCTTCATCAGGTCCGGGATCCTAAGCGGATCGGCCGGCAGCAGGCGTGGAATCCTCGGAGAGGACGCCGGCCGGGCGGCCGGGCTGCCCTGCTACCCTCGCCGCCCGATGCGCCTCATCGTCACCGAGAAGAACAGCAGCGCGAAAAAGATCGCCGAGGTCCTCGGCGCCCCCAGCGGCGGCCCGAAGGCGGACAAAACCTACAAAGTCCCCTTCTATACCTGGACCGATGCCGAAGGCAACGAGGAAATGGCGATCGGCCTGAAGGGCCACGTGCTCGGCCCCGCCTTCCCCGAGGGCTACTCGAACTGGCAGAAGACCGACCTCCACGACCTGATCGACGCTGACCTGATCAAGGAGGCGACCGACAAAAACGTCGTCAAAGCGATCAAGAAGATGGCCAAGGGGGCCGACGAGCTGGTGATCGCCACCGACTTCGACCGCGAGGGCGAGCTGATCGGGCTGGAGGCCCTGGAGGAGATGCTCGACGCCAACCCGGCGCTCGGCAGCCGCGAGGACACCGCCGCGGGGACGCTGAAGATCCTCCGCGCCCGTTACTCGGCGACGACCAAAGAGGAACTCACGCGGGCCTTCGACAACCTCGACTACCTGAGCTACCCGCTGGCCAACGCGGGCGCCGCGCGCCAGGATATCGACCTGCTCTGGGGGGCGACGCTGACCCGCGCGGTCTCGCTCTCGACCCGTCGCTTCGGCTCCAACTTCCTCTCCGTCGGCCGCGTGCAGAGCCCGACCCTGGGCCTGATCGTCGAGCGCGAGATGGAGCGCCGCGCCCACGTCGCGAAACCGTTCTGGGAACTGTT
>JAFDWF010000060.1 GCA_018268575.1 Actinomycetota bacterium | reverse complement strand
GGGACGGGACCCTTTGAGGGGGTCCCGTGACAGGGACGGCACGTTTGCGGGGGATCCTTCACAGAGACGACACCTTTGCGGAGGGCCCCCACGGTGCGTTCGCAGTTCCCCACACTGGTTGTGGGTGACTGCGAACGCACGAGGGTGGCCGCTGAGGGATCGTCGACTTCGCGACCTGTCCCTCACGTCACCCGCGACGTTCCCGGCACCTTCGTCACGTCCACGGGTCCCGGCGCGCCTTCCGTGACGATCTCCGACGCCCGCCCGGACCCTTTGCGCTCCTCCCATGACCCGGCCTTTCCGGAGGCGGCCACAGCCTGCCCGGGCCGCCTCCGGAAAGGCCGGGTCCCTTGGCGTCCCTTTGCGTCCCTTCGGAGCTCCCCGAAGCTCCCCGAACCAATCGCCTAGTTCGACTCCGGCCCGCCGCCGCGTTGGCGGAGGAACTTCTGGAACTCGCGGGCGATCGAGTCGGCCGAGGGGAGCTCGTCGGCCTCGTCGGCCAGCAGGTCGACCTGTTCGGCCTCGATCCGTTCGACCAACTCTTCGATCTCCGGGTTGGCGGCGACGGCGCGACCGATCTGCTCCTCGTAGTCGGTAGTTTCCTCCTCCAGCTCGGAGGCCTCGACCGCGATCCCGGTCATCCCCTCGAGCCGGCGCAGCAGCGCCAGCGCCGCCTTCGGGTTGGGCACCGCGGCGACGTAGTGGGGCACCGCCGCCCAAAGCGAGGCGGAGTCGATGCCGGTCTGCCGACAGAGGTCGTGGACGACGCCGACGATCCCCGTCGGCCCCTCGTAGTTGGAGCGCTCGAGGTCGAGTTCGTCGACCAGATCCGGCGAGGAGGCGAGGCCGGTGATCGGCACCGGCAGCGTGTGGGAGACCTCCGCGATCAGCGAGCCGAGCGTGATCACGAGCTCGACCTCGAGTGCGTCGGCGGCGGTCGCCACGGTCTCGGCGAAGGTCCGCCAACGGAGGTTCGGCTCGGTGCCGTCGAGCAGGACCAGGTCACGGTCGGCGGCGGGGACGCGCACGGCGATGAAGTTGTTCTCCGGCCAGTCGATCCGCCGCGTCTCCCCCGCGGTCATCGTGATCGTCGGCCGGGTCGACTGGAAATCGAAGTACTCCTCCGGATCGATCGAGGCGACCAGTTCGGAGTCGAGCGAGTTGCCGATCGTCGCCAGCGCGGTCGAGGCGGCCGCGGCGGCGTCGTTCCAGCCGCGGAACGAGCAGACCATGACCGGGGAGCGAAGCTTCGGCAGATCGCCTTCCCATCGCAAAGAATCCACGAGTTCAGCGTAGAGGATGGGTTGGGTGGCGGGCCGGGAGTCGGGGGGCACCCTCTCTCATGACAGCGGGGAGGTTCGTTCGGGTGTCCCCCGACTCCCGGCTCATGCGGCGCTAGCCGAGCGTTCGGGCGCGGCGGATGAGATGGGCGGCCATAAAGAGGGCGAGGGCGGCGAAGGCGAGCTGTAGGGCGCGCTCGGGCAGCAGGTTCGAGGCGGCGACGCCGGCGAGCACGCCGAGCGGCGAGAGGGCGCCGATGATCAGCGCCTCGCGCAGGCGGACGTTGCCGTAGCCGCGCTGGCGGGCGGCGCCGACGAGGGCGACGATCACGATCATCAGCAGCGAGGTCGCCTCGCCTTCGACCTGGCCGAGGCCGATGAAGACGGTCAGCGCCGGGACGAAGAGGATGCCGCCGCCGACCCCGACCAGGCCACCGGCCAGGCCGCCCGCGATGCAGACGAGCACGGCGAGGATCTCGTTCATATAGAGCATTCGCTCCGCAAAACCCGCAGAGAATCAGATTGCGATGCGGGTTTTGCTCCGCTCATTTCAAGATCAGGTCGACCGCGACGGCGACCAGGAGGAGGGCGAACAGATAAGAGACGGCGCGCTGCGGGATCCGCTGCTGGATCGCCGTGCCACCGACGACGCCGAGGATCGCCGGGATCGCCAACAGCACTCCGGTGAGGATGTGGACGTTGCCGTAGATGCCGCCCTGGGCGAGCGCGCCGAGGGAGCCGACGATGACGATCGCGGCAAGGCTGGTGCCGGTCGCCAGCCGCTCCCCGAAACCGAACCAGAAGATCAGCAGGGGCACGATCACGGTGCCGCCGCCGACCCCGAAGAGGCCGCTGAAGGCACCCGCGGCGGTGCCGATCGCGGCCAGTCGCAGCAGCTCGGTTCGGCGGGCCGCCACGTTTGAAACCGGCATGAGGCGATACTAGGGGCCTTGATGGCGGCCAAATCCGACAGCGTGGCGCGGGCGGCCTGGCAGGAGTTGCTCGAGCCGCTGCGAGCCGAGCCGACGCGGGCCGCGATCCTGACCGACTTCGACGGCACCCTCTCGCCGATCGTCGAACGGGCCGAGGACGCGGCGCTGCCCGACGGCGCGCGCGAGATCCTCGAAGCGCTGGTCGACCTCTACGCGCTGGTCGGCGCGGTGTCGGGACGGCGCGCCGCCGATGTGCGCGCGCGGGTCGGCCTCGACGGAGTCGCCTACGCGGGCAACCACGGACTGGAGCTGATGATGCCGGGCGAGGACGAGCCGAGCGCCGATCCCTCGCTCGACGGGCGCGAGGGCGACGCGGCGGAGTTCATCGCCGGGGTCGCGGCGGAGCGGTTCGCCGGGTCGGGGCTGCGGGTCGAAGACAAGGGGCCGATCCAGGCGATCCACTGGCGCGGCGCCCCCGACGACGCGGTGGCCGAAGCGGCGGCGCGCCAGATCGCCGTCGACGCCGGCCGGGCGGGGCTGGAGCCGCGCTTCGGCCGCAAGGTGCTGGAGCTGCGACCGGTGGGCGGCGGCGGCAAGGACGCCGCGGTGGCCTCGCTGCTGGCGGGCGACGGGATCGACCGGGTCGTCTTCGCCGGCGACGACCGCACCGACGTCGACGCCTTCCGCCGGCTCGGCGAGCTGCGCGAGGCGGGCGAGCTGGTCGCCGCGGTCCGGGTCGGGGTGCTCTCCGCCGAGGGGCCGCCGGAGATCGCCGAGGAGGCCGACCTGACGGTCGAGGGACCGCCGGGCTGGCTCGAGATGCTCGCCTGGCTGGCGGAGTAAGCCCCAGGTGCCCTACACCGACCTCTTGCGTGCCACGGTCTTCCTCACCGGTGCCGAGGCGACCGTGCTGGGGGCGATCAGCGCGATCGCCGTCGGCGGCGAACCGAGCGGTACGACCGTGATCGTCGCCCTCGCCTGGTGGGCGATCGCCCTCATCCTCGGCTTCTGGCTGGGGCGCCCGGAGCGCGCCCGCGAGGACATGCGCGAGCCGCTCTCCCGCGCCCGCATGGCTACCTCCCTGCCCTCCGAGTCGCCCGCCCGGATCGCCCTCGAGCGCCTCTGGCCGATCGCCCTCACCGCGCTGATCGCCGGCGGCCTCGGCCTCTTCTTCCCCGGTGTCGCGATCATCGGCACCGGCTACGCCCTGATCGTCTCGCTCGCCTGGCACACCCGCGAGGCGGCGGTACAGGCGATCGAGGAGCGCGACGGCGTCCGCTTCTTCGTCGTCCCCAACTCCGCCTTCAAGCCGATCCAGCTGGTGCGGACGCCGGGGCTCCGCAGCGACCGGCTTACTTCAAGAGCTTCTTGAACTCCGACCAGGTGCGGGCGTTGGCGACGTCGGCCTTGGTCAGCCAGGCGCGGCGGGCGGTAGCGACGGCGTAGGCCATGTTGGCGAGGGTGTCGACGCCGTGGGCGTCGGTGTTGAGGACGATGCGGACGCCGGCGTCGGCCGCGAGGCGGGCGTGGCGGTCGGAGAGGTCGCGGCGGTTGGGGTTGCCGTTGATCTCGATCATCGTGCCGGTGCGGGCGGCCGCCTCGGCGACCGCCTCGACGTCGATGCCGTAGGGCTCGCGGCGGCCGATCAGGCGGCCGGTGAGGTGGCCGATGCAGTCGACGTTCGGGTTCTCGATCGCGGTGAGGACGCGGGCGGTCATGTCCTTTGCGGAGACGTTGAAGGAGGTGTGGACGCTGGCGATGACCCAGTCGAGCTCGGCCACCAGGTCGTCGGGGTAGTCGAGGCCGCCGTCGGTGCCGATGTTGATCTCCGAGCCGACCAGGAGGCGGAAGCGGCGGCTGCCGTGCTCCTCGTTCCAGGCGCGGACCTCCTCGATCCGCTTGCGCAGCGCGTCCGGCTGGACGTCGTCGCCGAAGCCGTGGGTCGCCGAGTGGTCGGTGATCGCCATGTAGGCGTAGCCGCGGTCGCGACCCGCCGCGGCCATCTCGGCGAGAGAGTTGCGGCCGTCGGAGAGGGTGGTGTGGGCGTGCAGGTCGCCGCGCACGTCGCCGAGCTCGATCAGCCGCGGCAGCTTCCCTTCGCGCGCCGCCTTCAGCTCGCCGCGGCCCTCGCGCAGCTCCGGCTCGATGTAGGCGTAGCCGAGCCGCTCGTAGACCTCGTGCTCGGTCTCGCAGAGCGTCACCTCGTCGGTCTCGGTGTCGGTGATGCCGTGCTCGGAGACCGAGAGGCCGCGCTTCACCGCGGCCTCGCGCAGCGCCACGTTGTGGGCCTGGGAGCCGGTGAAGTGCTGCAGCAGGTTGCCGAAGGCGGCGGGGGGCACGATCCGCAGATCGACCTGGACGCCGTTGTGGGTCTGAGCCCGGACCCCGTTGGCGCCTGGTTTGCCGGCGGCGGCGATCAGCGGGTGGGCGGCGAGGTGCTCGGCGAGCGCCTGCGGCTCCTCGGCGGTGGCGATCAGGTCGATGTCCTTGCAGGTCTCGCCCCAGCGACGGACCGAGCCCGCGACCTCGACCCGGTGCGCGCCGGGGTGCTCGCGCAGCGCCGCGGCGAGCTCCTCGGCGATCGGCCGCACGGTCGAGAGCAAGAGCCGTCCCGGCCCCTCCCCCGGCTCCCCCAGCCGCTCCAGCGAGGCGAGCACGTTTTCCTCGGCCTTCGGCCCGAGGCCCTTGACGTCGCGGATCTTTTCTTCCTCGGCGGCCTTCTTCAGGTCCTCCAGCGAGGAGATCTCGAGCTCATCCCAGAGGCGGCGCGCGGTTTTCGGCCCGACCCCGGGGACGCGGGTGACTTCGACCAGGGTCGGTGGGAATTTCGCCTTCAGCTTCACCGCCGCCGGGATCTCGCCGGTGTCGAGCAGGGCGTCGATCTTTTCGGCGAGGGTCTTGCCGACGCCGGGGATCTCGGTGGCGCGCCCGGCGCGGGCGAGCTCGGCGACCGAGACCGGGCTTTCGCGGATCGCCTTCGCCGCGGTCGAGTAGGCGAGGACGCGGTATTTGACCGCCCCGTCGAGCTCGTAGAGGACCCCGAGCTCATCCAGGGCGGCGGCGATCTCGGCGTTCGTCATCCCCCAAAATTAACGGTCCGATCCTCCAATCTCCCGCTTATCTCGCTTTAGTCGTGGCTTAATTCGCCAGGACTACGATCGATCGACATGAACGCAACGAGCAGAGGCCCCGCCTGGTTGGTGCTGCCGACCTACAACGAGGCCGAGAACATCGAACCCTTCGTCGCCGCCGTGCGGACGCACCTGCCGGACGACGCGCGCGTCCTGATCGTCGACGACGGCTCGCCCGACGGGACTGGCGAGCGGGCCGACCGGCTGGCCGAACGACACGGCAACGTGAGCGTGCTGCACCGGCGCTCGAAGGAAGGCCTCGGGCCCGCCTACATCGCCGGGTTCCGGCGAGCGCTCGCGGGCGGCGCCGGGCTGGTGCTCGAGATGGACTCCGACTTCTCCCACGACCCGGCCTACCTTCCGCGGCTGCTCGATGCGGCGGCGGGGGCGGACCTGGTGATCGGCTCGCGCTACGTCAGCGGCGGCGGGGTCAGCGACTGGGGGCCGATGCGGCGGCTGATCAGCCGCGGCGGCAGCGCCTACTCGCGCTTCGTCCTCGGCGTCGACGTGCAGGACCTGACCGGCGGCTTCAAATGCTTCCGGCGCGAGGTGCTGGAGGCGATCGACCTCGACTCGGTCGAGGTGCGCGGCTACGCCTTCCAGGTCGAGATGACCTACCGGGCGATCCGGCTCGGCTTCAAGGTGGTCGAGGTGCCGATCGTCTTCCGCGACCGCCGCGCGGGCGAGTCGAAGATGGACGGCGCGATCATCACCGAGGCAATCCTCAGCGTCCCCCGCCTACGCTTCGGAGCGAAGAACGTGAAGCGCCCTCCCGAGCCTGCAGTCGAAGAGGCGGAGAGCCCGGCAGGGCCCTGACCCCTTGCTTCATCCCGGCCAGCCGGGGTAGGGACTAGCCTTGAGCCCTTGCAGAGCGGCGCTATACTTTTTGAAGTATTGAGCCTCTAAACGCGATCTCGGGAGAGCGATCACCGTGAGTGGAAACCTGACCGACGTAACCGACGCCACCTTCAAAGCCGACGTCCTCGACGCCGAGGGCGCCGTCCTCGTCGACTTCTGGGCTCCTTGGTGCGGCCCCTGTCGCGTCGTCCACCCGGTCCTCGAGGAGATCGACTCCGAGCGCGACGACCTCACTATTCTCAGCCTCAACGTCGACGAGAACCAGCAGACGGCGGCGCAGTACGAAGTGCTCTCGATCCCGACGATGATCCTCTTCAAGGGCGGCGCGATGACGAAGAAAATCGTCGGCGCGATGCCCAAGCGTCGCCTCGAGGCCGAACTGGAGCCGGCGCTCGCCTAGCGGCGGCGCCTCCCGGTCATGCCCTTCGTCGAGGTCCACTGGTTCGAGGGCCGCTCCGACGAGCAGAAGGCGGAGATCGCCAAGCGGATCCAGGGGGCGCTCGAAGACGTCGCCGGCGTCCAGCCCGATCACTGCTGGATCAAGTTCAGCGACTCGGCGAAAACCGACTTCCTGATCAACCCGGGCGGGGAGTAGCAGCGCCGCGTCCGAATCCTGAGCGCGCTGAAGGCGCTCAGGCGGCCTCGCTGCCGACCAGGGCCCGCGGATCCACGTCGACGGTGACCACGCGATCCGGCGCCGCGAGCGCTGCCTGCGTAGTGGCCTCCAGAGCGGTGGCATCCAGCCCGAAGCGCTCCGCGGCGCTTCTGAGCAGCCGGAATTCTTCCCGGGGATAACGCAGGCTGACGCCGACCGGTCGACTATCGAGAAAAGCGACCTCGCAGAAGTCGGCAGCGTCGATCGTCACCCCGCGATCCCAGTGATCGACAACCTCGATCTCGATCAAGATCGCGTCGGCCTCGCTGTCGTAGTCGGCTTTCATCTCTTCTCCCTCGGGAAGACGGTGATCACGTAGTCCAGATCGTCAGCGGCAACGACGACGCTGGCCATCTGGCCGTCGATGAACCCACGATACAGCGGGTTCCCCCGATGGTCAGTGCTTTTTCCGGACCTACTCTGCACAACGGTTTCCACTTCCTCAGTGGTGCCGCCGTACAGCCTCAACTGGTTCTTGGCGTGGTGACTGAATCTCACCCACGCCCAAGGGCCTGGGCCTCTCGAACTCTCCCCCGCTCGCGCTACAGAAGCCCGGCTTCGCGGAAATCCGTTTCGAGCATCGGCTCGAGGGTGCGGGCGAAGGTGGCGGTGAGGTGGTCTTTATCGCGATAGGTGAGGGCGTTGCCGATCACGGCGCGGCAGACTTCGCCAGGGCAGATGTCGGCGATGAAAGAGACGAGATGGGTTTCCGGCGATCGTTCGGCGGCGCGGACGTCGTATTCGCGGTCCCATTCGCGGTGGCGCCGGAAGGCGCAGCGGCTGAGGTGTTGGATGTCTTCGGAGACGCAGCTGGGGACGTCCGCGGTCGAGGTCGGGTTATCGCGGATGACGACGGTGCGCGGGCCGGCCGATCGGATCCGCGCCAGCGTCCGCAGGTAGCCGGCTTCCATCGCTTCCGCCGCCGCGTCACCCGACAGCTCTTCGCCGTTCGGCCCGTAGGGGGTGTATTCGGTATCGCCGCTCATGATCACGGTGGTGTTTTCGTCGCCGGTTTCGATCCGTTCGAGCGCGTCCTGGCGCCATTCGTCGCACTGCGAGTACCCGCGATCTTCGACCATGCTCCGCACTTCGAGTTCCTCTGGCGGGCATTCGGCCTTGGTCAGGACGACCAATCGCCAACCCCAGCGCTTGACCATTTCGTCGACGGTGGGGAAGTACTGCATCGCGTGCGAATCGCCGAAGAGGATCAGCGTCCTTTCACCGTGCGGGTTGCCGTAGAGGCACTTGTTGGAGTTGGTGCCCGGGATCCCGACCATGCAACCTTCGTAGTAGCTGCTGCCGCGGTCGGCCCGCGCCTTCAGCGGGTTCGGCCGCAGCGCCACCGCGGTTTCCTGCGGGGTCGCTTCTTCGGCCAGCGCGGCGGCCCCGCGGACCTCCGAGAGCGGCGCCGTGCGAACGGTCTGCTGCGCCGCCCCGAGGCCGATCCCGACGCCGAGCGCGACGGCGGTGCAGGCGAGGCCCAGGGCGATCGCCCGGTTGGGGAGGCGCGCCAGCGACGGCGCCCGGCGGACCGGGTCCTCGATCAACAGGTGGGTGATCTGGGTCGGGATCCAGGAGACGGCGACCGCGGCGAGGCCGGCGGCGACGGAGAGGCGCGGTCCCCAGATCGCGGCGGCAAAGACGATCGCGGGCCAGTGCCAGAGGTACCAGGAGTAGGAGATGCGGCCGACGTAGCGGACCGGCGACAGGGAGAGGACCCGGGCGGCGCCGAGCCGCGCCCCCCTCACCCCGCCGGCGGTCGCGGCGAGCGCCGAGCCGGAGAGGATCAGCGCCGCGGCACCGAGCGTCGGCACCAGCGCCGCCGTCCCCGGGAACGAGGTTTCGCCGGTGAAGGCGAAGCAGGCGTAGACGATCGCGGCGACGCCCGCCCAGCCGAGCGCCGCGGCGGCGAGGCGTGGCATCTTCACCGCGGCAAGGAGGGCGACGGCGGCGCCGAGCCCGAGCTCCCAGGCGCGGGCGAAGGTGTCGAAGTAGGCGAAGGCCGGTTTTTCGTCGGTGATGATCACGCCGTAGATGAGCGAGCCGGCGAGGATCAGCGCCAGCACGGCCCAGAGCACCGGCCGCACCGAGCGGCCGCGGCGGCGCCAGAACCAGGTCGTCGCCAGGATCAGCCCCGGCCAGACGAGGTAGAACTGCTCCTCGATCGCCAGCGACCAGAGGTGGAGGACCGGGCTCGGTTCGAGGCCCTGGGCGAAGTAGTCGACCGACTGGGCGGCGAAGTGCCAGTTGGCGACGTAGAGGGCGGAACTGACGATGTCCCCGGCGACTTCGGTGTTGCGCAGCGGCGAGAGCAGGATCATCGAGAGCACGCCGACCGTGGCGAGCAGCACCGCCGAGAGCGGCAGCAGGCGTTTGGCCCGGCGGGCGTAGAAGCCGCGCAGGGAGATCGTGCCGCTACGGTCGAGCTCACCGACCAGGAGGCGGGTGATCAGGAACCCGGAGATGACGAAGAAGACGTCGACGCCGACGTAACCGCCCGCCAGGAAGGGCACCCCGGCGTGGCAGAGGAGGACGGCGACGATCGCTACCGCGCGCAGCCCCTCGATGTCGGGGCGGAAGCGCCGCCCCGACTCAGCCTCGTCAGGATGTTTTCCTGAGTTCATCGATCCATTTACTTTAAGAGCGGGCAGGCTCAGCGCAGGCGCTCATCGGGAAGAACCGGTCCCGCCCGTCGACGTTGCGCGCTCTTCGCGCGACGCGATCCGCGCCAACCAGTCCATGGCGCGCGTGATCAGGAACGGACGCACGCGCTCGGTCGTGTGCCCACCGGCCACCATCCACAGCTTTACCCGCCGATAGACCCCTGCGAACGCTTCGTTCATCGAGGGGGGCACGATGTTGTCGGCGCGGCCCTGGATCACCAGCAGCGGCGCAAGTTGCGGCCGGCGGATCGGCGAGAGGCGTTCGCGCGCAGCCTGGCCGACGCCGAGCGATTCCCAGTATTCGTTGCCGTACCTGCCGATCGGCCAGGTCCAGGTGATGAGGTCGGAGACCGGCGCCTTGGCGACCGCGGCGCTGACCAGGTGGTCGCCCGAGAGGAGCGCCGCCAGGGTGCCCCCGGCCGAGGAGCCGTAGGCGTAGACGCGGTCGACGCCGAACTTTTCCCGCAGCCGGCGCGCTTCCGCACGCGCCCGTTCGACCGCCGCCGGGAGGTTGCCAAGCGGATAGGTGACGTAGTGGGGAACGAAGCCGGCGGCCAGCGCGCGCGGGCGCGTCAGCGGTTCGAAGTAGGGGTCGTCGTAGAGGAACGAGCCGCCGTGGAAGAGGAGGAGCTGGGGGCGCTGGGCGGGGCCGGTCGCGCCGCCGGCGCCCGTTTCGGGAGGGGTGGCATTTTCGCCGCCCGAGGTTTCTCCGGCGGGCGCCGGGCTGCCCGTCGCTTCTTCGGCGGCGCGGGCGGCGGCCGGGGCGCTCGTGGCGACGGCGAGCGCCGTCAGAAGCAGAGCGGCGAGGAGCGCCGCGACGTGCCGGCGGCGCCTCAAACCGGACGGATCGAGATCCGCAGCTCGCGGGCTTCGATCTTCGCGACGCTGACGATGCCCCCCGCCCCGTCCTCGTCGCCGTAGGTGATGCTCCTCGCCAGGACCTCGCCGGCGATGTAGGCCTCGTGCTCGCGCGCCACCTCGACCAGCTCGGCGTCGCCGCCGAGCCCGAGCGCGATCCGGTCGGTGATCTCGAGGCCGGCCTCTTTGCGCCCGTTCTGGACCGCGCGGACGACCTCCCGGGCGAGGCCCTCGCGGCGGAGCTCCTCGTCGATCTCCAGCTGCAGCGCCACCGCGTGGCCCGCCTCGGCCTCGACCTCGTAGCCCTCCAGCGGCGCCAGCGCCAGGGTCAGGTCCTCGCCGCTCAGCGAGTGGTCGGCGCCCTCGATCGAGACGCCGACGACGCCCCCTGCGGCGATCGTGCTCGCCACCCGCGCCGGGTCGAGCGCCGCCACCGCCGCCGCCACCTGCGGCATCCGCTTACCGAAGCGCGGGCCGAGCGCGCGGTAGTTGGGCTTCACGTCGTACTTGACCAGCTCGCCCTGCTCGGAGACGAAGTCGAGCTCGTGGACGTTCAGCTCGGCGGTGACCAGGTCGGAGAGCTCCTCGATCGCGGCGCGCTCGGCCTCGTTGGCGACGACCACGGCGCGGCGCAGCGGCTGGCGGACTTTGACCTTGGCGGCGGCGCGGGCCGCGTGGCCGAGGCGGACGGTCCGCTGCACCGCCGCCATCGCCGCTTCCAGCTCGGGGTCGAGGTGCGCCTCCTCGACCGCGGGGAAGTCGCAGAGGTGGACCGAGTCGGGCGCCTCGCCGAACTCGCCCGCCGCTCCGCCGACCAGGTTGCGGTAGATCTCGTCGGCGAGGAACGGGGTGAACGGGGCGAGCATCTTCGCCGTCGCCAGCAGGCACTCGCGCAGGGTCTGGAAGGCGGCCCGGTCGCCCTCCCAGAAGCGGCCACGGGAGAGACGGACGTACCAGTTGGAGAGCTCCTCGACGAAGTCGGCGATCGCCCGCCCGGCGGTCGTGCAGTCGAAGTCGTCCATGCGCTCGCGCACGGTCGCGACGGTGGCCTGGAGACGGGAGAGCGCCCAACGGTCGAGCTCGATCAGCTCGTCCTCCTCGTTGCGCGGTTCGTTATCCACCGCATCGGTGGAAAAGGAACCACGGAACGAGTCGAGGTCCAGTCCCTCGGCGTTCGCGTAGAGGACCCAGAACGAGTAGGTGTTCCAGAGGGTCAGCATGAACTGGCGGACCGACTCGCCGACCGTCTCCAGCGAGAATCGGTACCCTGCCCAGGGCTGTTGCGTGGTCAGGTAGTACCAGCGGAAAGCGTCGGCGCCGTGGGCGGCGAGCACGTCCCAGGGGTCGACCACGTTGCCGCGGCTCTTCGACATCTTCTGGCCCTCGGGGTCGAGGATCAGCCCGAGGCAGACGCAGTTGCGGAAGCTCGATTGGTCGAACAGCAGGGTCGACTCGGCGAGCAGCGTGTAGAACCAGCCGCGGGTCTGGTCCTGGGCCTCGCAGATGTAGTCGGCGGGGAAGCGCGACTCGAACTCCTCCTGCCCCTCGAAGGGGTAGTGGAACTGGGCGAAGGGCATCGCGCCGCTGTCGTACCAGGTGTCGATTACCGAGCTCACCCGGTGCATGTCGGAGCCGCAGTCCTCGCAGCGCAGGGTCACGTCGTCGATGTAGGGGCGGTGGAGGTCCTCCGGGGCCTCAGCGCCGGCCGACTTGGCACGCAGCTCCTCGACCGAGCCGATGCAGGCGGTGGCGCCGCAGCGCGCGTCGTCGCAGCGCCAGATCGGCAGCGGCGTCCCCCAGTAGCGGTTGCGCGAGAGCGCCCAGTCGACGTTGTTCTCCAGCCATTTGCCGAAGCGGCCGTGCTTGACGTGCTCGGGGTGCCAGCCGATCGTCTCGTTGTTGGCGAGGAGGTCCTCGCGCGCCGCCGAGGTGGCGATGTACCAGCTGGTCGTCGCGTAGTAGAGCAGCGGCGTGCCACAGCGCCAGCAGTGCGGATAGGCGTGCTCGTAGGGCTGCTCGCGGAAGAGCAGGTCATGGTCGTCGAGGAAGTCGATGAGGCGGCGGGTCGTCTCACTCCCTTTCACGAACTCGCCGGCGAAGCCGATGACTCGGTTGTCGAAGGTGCCGTCGGGCTTGACCGGGTTGTAGAGGGTGCCGGCGACCGTCGGGTCGAAGAGCCCGTTCTCGGCGCCGACCCGGTAATCGTCCTCGCCGAAGGGCGGAGCGATGTGGACCAGGCCGGTGCCGTCCTCGGTGGTGACGTAGTCAGCCTCGACCACTGGGAAGGTGTGCTCGCCGATGCGGTCGTTGAGGTCGAAGATCGGGCCCTTGTAGCGGAGCGCGGTCAGCTCGCTGCCGGGCATCCGTGCCAGCACCTCGGCCCCCTCGCCGAGCGCCTTGGCGACCAGGTCCTCGGCGACCACGTAGACCTTGCCGTCGAGCCGGGCGCGGGCGTAGGTGACCCCCGGGTTGACGGCGACGGCGACGTTGCCGGGCAGCGTCCACGGGGTCGTCGTCCAGACCAGCAAGTACTCGTCCTCGGCGCCTTTCAGCGGCAGGCGCACGTAGATCGAGGCGTCGGTGACGTCCTGGTAGCCCTGCGCGACCTCGTGCGAGGACAGCGGCGTGCCGTCGCGCGGGCAGTAGGGGACGACCTTGTGGCCCTCGTAGAGGCGGCCCTTGTCCCACAGTTGGCGCAGCGACCACCAGACCGACTCGATGTAGCGGTCCTCGAGCGTCACGTAGGGGTCGTCGAGGTCGACCCAGAAGCCGATCCGCTCGGTGAGCCGATTCCACTCCTCGACGTACTCGAAGACCGACTCGCGGCAGCGCTGGTTGAACTCGGCGATCCCGAACTCCTCGATCTCCCGCTTGGAGGAGATGCCGAGCTGTTTCTCGACCTCAAGCTCGACCGGCAGCCCGTGACAGTCCCAGCCGGCTTTGCGCGGCACCCGGTACCCGGTCATCGTGCGGTAGCGCGGGTAGATGTCCTTGAAGACGCGGGCGAGGACGTGGTGGGAGCCGGGCCGGCCGTTGGCGGTCGGAGGGCCCTCGTAGAAGGACCAGATCGGCGCCTCGGCGCGGGCGGCGAGGGTGCGGGCGAAGAGGTCCTGCTCGCGCCAGCGCGCCAGCGTCCGCTCCTCGAGGGCGGGGAAGGACTGCTTCGGGTCGACGGGCGCAAATCCGGACATGGCGGCGGATTGTAGGAGTGCGCGGGTTGCGGCCTGCGGGCGGGCCGGGAGGGCGGCCCCCCGCGCTCGCCGGGTGATGGTCGCCGCGACCTCTAGCGGTACTCATGGGTACCGCGACAACGCACGGCGGCCGGTTACCAACTAAGGTGACACCGATGCCTGCATTCGACCTGAACGGCAAGGTCGCCCTGGTGACCGGCGCGGCGCGCGGGATCGGCTTCGAGACCGCCCGCCAGATGCAGATGCGCGGCGCCTCGGTCGCGGTCCTCGACCTCGACCCCGGGCAGGCGGGCGAGGCGGCCGAGCGGATCGGCGCGCGGGCGATCGGGATCGGCGCCGACGTCACCGACCAGGGCGCGATGATGGCCGCGGTCGCCGAGGTGGTGGAGACGTTCGGCGGCCTCGACTGCGCGGTGGCCAACGCGGGCATCGCCCAGAAGCAGATGGCGACCGTCTACGGGATGCCGAGCGAGGAATGGGAACGGGTCTTGGAGGTCGACCTGCTGGGCGTCTTTCGCACGGTGCGGGCGGCGCTGCCGCAGATCGTCGAGCGGCGCGGCCAGCTGGGCCTCGTCTCCTCCGTCTATGCCTTCGCCAACGGCTTCGGCAACAGCCCCTACGCGGTGGCCAAGCCAGGGGTCGAGTCGCTCGGCCGGGCGCTGCGGGTGGAGCTGGCGCCGTACGGGGCGAGCGCCACCGTCGCCTACTTCGGCTGGGTCGACACGACGATGGTCCAGGACGCCCTCTCCCAGCCCGACGCGCAGAAGCTGAACGAGAGCCTGCCCGCCTTCCTGATGAAGCGGATCCAGCCCGACGAAGCGGCGGCGGCGTTCGTACGCGGGATCGAGGAGCGGGCGCCGCGGGTCTTCGCGCCGAAGTGGTGGCGCTACGTCTCGGCCCTGCGCGGGATCGTCAACCCGCTGATCGACAAGCGCCAGGAGCGCGACGCAAGGGCGCAGGCGCTGCTGGCGGACATCGACGCGCGGGCGAGCGCCGGCGCGTCGGTCCCGGCGGACGAGCGGCCGCTCAACGCCGCCGACTCGGGACACTAGGGCGCCCGCTCCTAGAAGAGCGCCATCCCGGGTGCGACCGGGACTTCGACCAGCTCCGGCTTCGAGGAGGCGAGCGCGGTGGCGAGGGCGCCGGCGACCCCGTCGCGGTCGGCGGCCCGGTGGGCGGTGACGCCGTAGCCTTCGGCGACCGCAGCGACGTCGAGCTTCGGCAGGTCGAGGCCGGGCACGTCGGTCGCTCCCTCGACCTCGGCGAACCACTTGAGGATCGCGTACTCCTCGTTGCGCAGGACGAGGAAGGTGACGGGCACGTCGTAGGCGACGGCGCTCCAGAAGGCGGTGATCGCGTACTGGGCCGAGCCCTCGCCGAGGACGCAGACGACCGGCCGGCTCGGCTCGGCGAGCTGCACGCCGACCGACGCGGCGAGGCCGAAGCCGAGGCCGCCGCCGGCGCTGAAGTAGTAGGAACCGGGGCGCGAGAGGCGCAGCTGGTTGCGCAGCGCCAGGGTCGAGGAGGGCGACTCGAGGACGACGATCGCGTCCTCGGGTAGCGCCTCGCGGAGGGCGCCGTGGACGGTCGAGGCGTTCAGTGAGTCGGTGATCTCGAGGTCGCCCGGGCCGGGGTTCGGCTCCGGGTTCGGGCGCGAGGACTCGTGGACCGCCTCGAGTAGGGCCGCCAGGGTGAGGCCGACGTCGGCGACGATCGCGTCGCCCATCGGCGCGCGGACCGCCTCGTCGGGATCGGAGGTGATCGCGACCAGGCGGGCGCCCTCGGGCAGGAGCGGCCCGGGGATGTAGGGGTAGTAGGGGAAGACCGAGCTGCCGACGACGACGATCAGGTCGTGGCCCTCGAGCGCCTGGCCGAGCGGGCCGATCGCGGGCGGCAGGACGCCGCGGAAGCTCGGGTGGTTCTCGGGGAAGCCGAGGCGGGCGCCGCCGGTGGCGGGCGAGGCCCAGACCGGGAGGTGCTGGCGCTCGGCGAGGGCCACGGCATCGTCCCAGCCACCGGCGGTGTCGATGTCGGGGCCGGCGACGAGGACCGGGTTCCTCGCCGCGTCGAGCTCCGCCGCCAGGGCGGCCACCGCGGCGGGGTCGGCGACGGCGCGGCCGCTCACCTTGCGGGCGATCGCGTGGCGGACGTCGGCGGCGTCGACCTCGACGCCCCAGTCGTCCATCGGCAGGCTGACGAAGACCGGGCCGCGCGGCGCCAGGCCGGCGAGGTGGGCGCCGTGGGCGAGGGCCAGCGGCACGTCCTCGGCGCGCGGCGGCTCGTAGCTCCACTTGACCAGCGGGTGCGGCATCCGGGTCGCGTCGCGGTTGGTGAGGTTGGCCTGCAGGGTGATCTGGGCGCGCGCCTGCTGACCCGCGGTGACGAGGAGCGGCGAGTGGTTGGCCTGGGCGCCCGCGATCGCCCCGATCGCGTTGCCGACCCCGGGCGCGGTGTGCAGGTTGACGACGGTGGTGCGGCCGGAGGCCTGGGCGAAGCCGTCCGCCATCCCCACCACGACCGCCTCCTGCAGGCCCAGCACGTAGCGGAAGTCGGCCGGGAAATCGGTCAGCATCGGCAGCTCGGTCGAGCCGGGATTGCCGAAGATCGTCGTCATCCCCTGCTCGCGGAAAAGGTCGAAGGTTGCCTCGCGAACGGTCGGCATCGGCGCCAGCCTAATCGGAAAGCGTGCTGCGCTACATCGTTAGATGTAGCGCTCTGGGGCTGGGCGTGCGCGATTCAAGACCTGGCCCACCCCGGTCGATCAGGGACTGGTGAACGAGGCAGGCTTCTGGACCGACGCACCCGCGGGTGCGTCCTTCGCACCGGCCGCAACCGACGTGGTCGATCGCGGCGCGATCCAGAATGAGGCGGCGATCGGCCATCGGATCGTCGGGCTGGTCCTCGTCTGCGCCGTCCTCTTCGGGCTGGCGACGCTGGTCGGCTTCGCCGCCGACGCGGCGGCCGCACCGCCCGGGCCGACGCGGATCGTCCGCGCGCCGGGGACCCTGGTCGCGATCCCCGCCGCGATCCCCCACGAAGCGGGCGACATGGTCGACAGCCGCATCGTCGGAGACCTGCGCTGGATCGCCGCCCGCTATCCGATCTTCATCACCGACGGCTACTCCGGTCCGCTGGCCGACGGCGAACACATCGGCTGCGACGAATGCCACGTCGCCAACTCCGATCACCTGAACGGGGTCGCCGTCGACATCGTCCCGGCGACCGAAGACACGCCGACCTGCACGCCGGCCTGGGAACCGATCACGCGCCTCGCCCTCTGGGCCGAGCCGGAAGGGGAAAAACCGGTGGCGCCGTTCCGCTGGGTCGGCTACGAAGGCGACGCCGGGCACGGCTGCGGCAACCACCTGCACCTCTCCTGGAACCACGCTCCGGCGAAGCCGTACGAACTTGCCGAATGGGTCGAAGTCTTCCCCGTCGCCCCGGGGACCGCGCGCAAGGCGCGCCGCAAGAAAGCGGCGCCGGTGAAGGCGGCGCCGGAAGGCCCGAAGGGCGGCGTCGACCAGGCCACCACCGGCGGCCTCGGCACCCACTCGTCCTGACCGCCTCACCGCCGGTGCGTTCGCAGTAACCCACGCATAGTGTGGGTAAGTGCGAACGCACCGTAGGATCCGGCGGCGATGCGCGCCCCGCGGACCATGCTCGCGATGCTCCTGCTCGTCGCCCTCGGTATAGCGGCGCTCGCCGGTTGCGGGGGCGGCGCGAAGAAGGAAGAACGCGCTCCGGCCGCCTGCCGGAAGGGTGGCACGGCGATCCTCGAAGCCCTGCGTTCGGCTCCCGGCGAAGTCATCCTCGCCGGCGAAGCGCCGCTCAGCAGCTGCCTGATCGTCGGCGCCGAAGAAGGCGAACTCGCCGACCTCGGCGAAGGCGCCCTGGCCGCGGCGACCAAGCTGAACGCGCGGGCGCGGGCCGAAGGCGGCGGCAGGGCGGCGGTCGAGCTCGGCTACCTGATCGGCGCGATCGCCCGCGGCAGCGCCGACACCGAAGGCATCCACGCCGAGCTGCTGCGTCGCCTCACCGTCGCCGCCCGCTTCGCCCCCGACGGCGAACTGCTCTCCCCCGCCTTCCGCGCCGCCTACGAAACGGGCTTCGCCGCCGGCCGCTCCCACGGCTAAGCGGCGCCCGCGTCGCCGGCATGCCGCCGCGAACCGTCGCGCAATACGCTTCGTACTCCCCCATAGAGACTTCAATCTCCCCATACAGACACCACGGAGGCAGAACTTGAGCGTTGACGCAGCCACTCCCCCGAGCGAGCAGCTCTGGGGCGGCGAGACCACCAAAGCAGTCGACAACTTCCCCGTCTCCGGCGAGCGCGTGCCGGTCCCGGTGGTGCGCTGGCTGGGCCGGATCAAGTCCGCCGCGGCGGAAGCCAACGGCGCGCTGGGCAAGCTCGACGGCGACCTGGCGAAGAAGATCGCCGCCGCCGGCTCGGCCGTCGCCGAGGGCGAACACGACGACCAGTTCCCGATCGACGTCTTCCAGACCGGCTCCGGCACCTCGTCGAACATGAACGCGAACGAGGTGATCGCCAACCTCGCGGGCGACGGCGCGCATCCCAACGACCACGTCAACATGGGCCAGTCCTCGAACGACGTCTTCCCCAGCGCGGTGCACCTGGCGGCGCTCGACGAGGTGACGCACGACCTGCTGCCGGCGATGGGCGCGCTCGAGGACGCCCTCGACGCCAAGGCGAAGGCGTTCACCGACATCGTCAAGGCGGGTCGCACCCACCTGATGGATGCGGTGCCGGTCACCCTCGGCCAGGAGTTCGCGGGCTACGCGGCGCAGGTGCGCCTCGGCGTCCAGCGGGTCGAGGCGACGCTGCGGCGGGTCGGCCAGATCCCGCTCGGCGGCACCGCCACCGGCACCGGCCTGAACACCCACCCCGAGTTCGCCGCCAAGGTGCGCGAGAAGCTCGCCGCCGACACCGGCCTGGCGATCTCGGCACCGCTCGACCCGTTCGAGGCGCAGGGCAACCGCGACGCGCTGGTCGAGCTGTCCGGGGCGCTGAAGGTCTACGCCGTCTCGCTGAACAAGATCGCCAACGACCTGGCGCTGATGGGCTCCGGCCCGCGGGCGGGGCTCGCCGAGCTGCGCCTGCCGGAGCTGCAGAAGGGCTCCTCGATCATGCCG
>JAFDWF010000005.1 GCA_018268575.1 Actinomycetota bacterium | reverse complement strand
GGGGTGAGCGGGGCGTTACGGTGCTGCATCCGGGTCCTCCTTGAGGTCGTGAGCTTCAGCAACCCACAGCCTCTCGGCGGGCCCGGATCTACCTCATGGCGTTCGGAACGTCCCTGGGCTCGTCAGCTAGCCCTTGCCATGGCCGGGCCGAAGGCGCGCGACGCCGCCGGACGCGCCAAAATGCCAGCCGTGCGCCGCGCGCTCGTCGTCATCGTCCCCTTCGCCTGCCTGGTCGCCGCCTTCCTCGTGGTGACCGCGGCCGCCGCCGAAACCGGCGTCGCGCCGATGTGCCACGGCAAGCGGGCGACGATCGTCGGCACCGACGGCAACGACGTCATCCACGGCACCGACAAGGCCGACGTGATCTGGGGTGGCCCGGGCAACGACAAGATCTACGGCGGGCTCGGCAACGACATCATCTGCGGCGGCGCCGGCGACGACCTGATCCACGGCGGCCGCGGCAACGACTGGATCGAAGGTGGGGCCGGCACCGACCGCGTCTTCGGCGACCTCGGCGACGACCACGTCAGCGGCGGCGCCGG
Source organism: Actinomycetota bacterium (assembly GCA_018268575.1). Taxonomy (GTDB): domain Bacteria; phylum Actinomycetota; class Thermoleophilia; order Solirubrobacterales; family 70-9; genus VAYN01. The sequence goes on along the minus strand of JAFDWF010000005.1, from coordinate 13,901 downwards.
GAACCGCGACGAAGTCAGCGGCGGGCTCGGCATCGACACCGTAAGCGGCGGGCCCGGCAACGAAGACCTGGTCCGCGGCGACTACGGCTACGACCGCATGGACGGCGGGCCCGGCAAGGGCGACATCGCCTCCTTCTCGACCGCGGTCGCGGGGCTCAAGGGCAGCGGGGTCTGGGTGTCGCTGCCGAAGCACAAGGCGCTCGGCGACGGCCACGACCGGCTCTTCCGCTTCGAGTCGATCGAAGGCTCCGCCTTCCACGACACGCTGATCGGCGACAAGCACTCCAACGTGATCGACGGCGGGCCCGGCAACGACAAGATCATCGGCGGCGGCGGGCGCGACACGCTGAACGGCGGCCAGGGCGACGACCGCTGCAGCGGCGGCCCGACCCGGATCAGCTGCGGCCACGAACCGGCACCGGTCGGCTCCGCTTATGTGCGCCTCGACCCCGACCCGGCGGGCGGCGGCGGGCTGCAGATCGTCGGGGGGGCCGGCCGCGACGACCTCACCGTCGCCTACGTCGAAGGCGAAGCGGGCGAAGAAGAGAACCGCGAACACGACACCGGCGAAGTGACCGGGGCGGGGGCCGAATCGACGAGCGGCGAATTCGTCGTCGAAGCGGCGGCCCGACTGGCGGCGGGAGAAGGGTGCGCCCGCGCGCAGGGCGATCCGCAGAAGGTCACCTGCCCGACGCTCGGCCCGGCCCGGTGGCTGATGGCCGACCTCGGTCCCGGCAACGACGAACTGACCGTCCAGGGCAGCCTCGAAGCGGTCGACTTCGTGCGCGTCAACGGCGGCGACGGCAACGACACGATCCACGGCGGCCCCGAGGAAGACCTGCTCCAGTCCGGCCCCGGCTCCGACCACATCTACGGCGGCGACGGCTCCGACGGGCTGATCGGCGGCCTCCCCGGCCCGACCTACCTCTACGGCGAAGGCGGCGGCGACCTGCTGGCGGCGGGCGGCGGCTGCGCGGGCGGGGTCCTCGACGGCGGTCCGGGCGAAGACGACGCCTCCTTCGCCGAGACGCAGGCCCACCCGGGCACGCTCTACATCTCGCTGGAAGCCGGTTGGGCCTGGATCGACGCGATCAAGCACTGCGACAAAGTCCGCCTGCCGCGCTCCGACGAGGACATCGAGGGCTCCTTCGACAACGACGTGCTGATCGGCGACGGCAAGGCCAACGTGATGATCGGCCAGCCCGGCGTCGACAGCTTCTTCGGCCGCGGCGGCAAGGACGTGATCGTCGCCGCCGACGGGGTCAAGGACTGGTACATCCAGTGCGGCAACAAAGGCCACCCGGAAGGGATCGCGATCGTCGACAAGATCGACCCCGAACCGAAAGACTGCGCCAAGGTCGTCGTCGGCAGCACCGTGCAGGGGCTCGGCAAGGCGGCGAACGGGAACGGCTCGCACCCGCACGGCGAAGAATGATCGGTGCCGGCTGACCCGCCCGACCCTGGCCAGGCGTAGGATTCAGTAGCCCCACCAACCCGATCTCGAAAGAGGAGGCAGACGCATGTTCAGTGGCCTGGAGAGCCCGATGCACCTGTTGGTCGTGCTGATCATCGCCATCCTCGTCCTCGGTCCGAAGAAGCTGCCGGAAGCCGCACGCGGCCTCGGCACCGGCATCCGCCAGTTCAAAGAGTCGCTCGACGGCAAGGAGCCCGCCCAGGTCGAGCCCGCGCCGACGGAGGCGAAGAAGCCGGAGTAGTCGCTCAGGGCAGGTGCTTCAGCCGCCAGCCGAGCGACGGTTCGCCCAGCGAGGCGGCGGCGACGGCGGGCGCCCGCTGGACGCTGGTGCCGCGCACCATCACCGTCCCCCACCGTTCGCCCTCGCTCGCCGAGCGGCGGGCCGGGCCGATGCTGAGGTGGACCGGCGTCCGCATCCCCGGCCAGCCGATCTCCTGCAGCGGCCGCGCGGTCTTCACCGGCACCGTGTCGCCATCGGCGTTTTCCAGGGTCACCACCGTGGTCCCGGCGGGGATCGCTACCCGCGTCCGCACCGCCGCCGCGACCGAATCGGCGAGCCGGTCGGCACCGGCCAGCGCCGCGCTCACCAGTTCGCCGTCGCGCTGGCCGAAGATCGCCCCGAGCACGGTGAAAGCGTGCCCGCCGACCGTCATCTCCTTGGCGAACAGGAGGCAGCCGCCCGCCGCTTCGTCGGAGCCGGTCTTGATCCCGACGTAGCCGTCGTGGCCGACCAGTTCGTTGTAGTTGACGACGCGGCCGACCACCGGCAGCTGCGCCGAGGGCTTGGCGACGATCGTGGCAAAGGTCGGATCCTGCATCGCCACCCGCGCCAGCTTCACCTGGTCGGCAGCGGTCGAGACCGTGCTCGCTTCGAAGCCGCTGGGGTCGGTGTAGGTGGTCTGGGACATCCCCAGTTCCTGCGCCGTCGCGTTCATCTGCTTGACGAAGGCGCCGATCGAGCCCGCATCTTTGACCGCCAGGAGCGCGGCGATGTTGTTCGCCGAGGGCAGCATCAAGGCCTCCAAGAGCTGGCGCTCGGAGAGCACCTCCCCTTTCCGCACCGCCACCGTCGACTGGTCGAGCGCCACCCGTTCGCGCTCTTCGTCCACCTGGGCCTGGGTGATCCGCACGCGGAAGCCTTCGGCCCCGGGCGCCAGCGGGAACTGCTTCAGGGTCAGGTAGGCGGTCATCACCTTGGCGACGCTGGCGATCGGCACCGGCTTCTGGCCGCCGGTCGAGCCGAGGTCGCCGACGCCCTCGACCGCCACCGTCGCCTCGCCTTCGCTCGGCCAGGCGGGGGTGAAGCGCTTGCCCGGGAGCTCGACCACGCGCGGGACCACCCGATGCACCTTCAGGTAGGGCATCGTCTTCGTCTCCGCCCGGACCAGCGCCGCGGCGATCAACGCGACGAGCAGCATGGCGACCACCAGCGGGATCAGCCAGAGGCGTCGGCGACGCCGCGGCGGTCGCGGACGGCGGTAGCTCAGCGGTTCGATCGTGCTCGGCACCGAGCACGAAGGTAGCCGAGAGCGAGGAAGTTACGGTGCGAGCCGCATGGAGGCGCGGGATCGCGGCGGTCAACTACGTGGATTCCGCGTGTCCGTCCCCGCAATCGTGCCCTTTGGCCTGGTTATCGACTGCCCTGCCCGCGACGATGCCGTGGTCTCATCCTCACGAGAAAGGAAGTAGATGAAGAGCAAGTTCGATCTGGGCCGCGGTGCTGCGATCCTCGCCTGCGCCGCCTCGCTGGCGGGCACCGCCGCGGTCATCGCACCTACAGCCGCCTCGGCCGCCACGACCTGCGCCGACAAGACGATCAAGATCCAGGTCGAAGGCAGCAAGCCGATCCCCCTACCGGTGAAGGCCATCACCACCGAAGGCGGGGTCAGCTGCGCGGAAGCGTACAAGGTGATCGCCGGCGTCCTGACGGGCGAACCGCCGAGCGGCTGGAAGTCCTACGGGGCCCACTTCCCCACCCCCGAAGGTCTCGTCCCCCAGGGCGTCAAGAAGGGCAGCAAGAAGATCAAGTTCGCCACCCGCGGCGGCTGACCCGGCACGCTGCGGCCCATCGACACGCGGATGTCCAAATCGCCTCCCCCGCGGCGTCGTATGGTCAAGGCCCCGCTCCGAGCGGTGGCGACTACGACACAGGAGGTTGGCAATGCCCAACTACATGCTGCTCCTCTACTCCGAAGAGGCGACGGACGCCGCCGAGATCGCCCGCCGCGACGCGGACCTGCCGGAGTGGAAACAGTTGATGGAGGGGTTCGGCGCCGACGGCTCGCTCGTCGCCACCGGCCGGCTTCATCCCACGACCAGCGCGACCACCGTGCGAGTCCGTGACCACGAGACGGAGCTGACCGACGGCCCCTTCGCGGTGACCAAGGAGATCCTCGGCGGCTACTTCATCCTCGAGTGCGAGGACCTCGACGCGGCCACCGCGGCGGCGGAGAAGCTGCCGATCGCCCGCTACGGCTCGGTCGAGGTGCGGCCGGAGATGAGCGCCGAGGAAATGGTCCGCTACCGCGACGAGGCGGCGGCCGCCGAGGCGTGAGCGCCGCGCGCCGCGATGCCCGGCGCGGAGCGGACGGCGGCGGCGTCGCGGGCTCTCCCGACGACGTCGCCGCCGCCGCCTTCCGTGCCGAGCGCGGCGCCGTCCTCGCCGCGCTGATCCGCCAGGTCGGCGATTTCGCGCTGGCCGAAGACGCGGTCCAGGACGCCTTCGAGGCGGCGCTCGCGGCGTGGCGCCGCGACGGCGTCCCCGCCAACCCCGGCGCCTGGCTGACGGTGGCGGCGCGGCGCAAGGCGATCGACCGGCTGCGCCGCGCCCGCGCCACCGGCGAGCGCGCCGAGCGGCTGGCGGCGCTGATGCGGATCGACGCGGCGGCCGAAGAGGAGCCCGAGATGTCCGAGATGGAGGAAGACGGCGGCATCGAGGACGACCGCTTGCGGCTGGTCTTCACCTGCTGCCACCCGGCGCTCGGGCTGGAGGCGCGTGAGGCACTGACCCTGCGCGCGCTCGGCGGCCTCACCACGGCGGAGATCGCCCGCGCCTTCCTCGTCGCCGAGCCGACGATGGGCAAGCGGATCGTCCGCGCCAAGGCGAAGATCGCCGACGCCGGGATCCCCTACCGGGTGCCGCCCGACGAGGAGCTGCCGGAGCGCCTGCGCGGCGTCCTCCGCGTCCTCTACCTGATCTTCAACGAGGGCTACGCGCGGACGGCGGGCGAGGAGCTCGTCGGCGCCGACCTCTGCGCCGAGGCGATCCGGCTGGCGGCGCTGCTCAGCGAGCTGATGCCCGACGAGGCCGAGGTCTGGGGCCTGGTGGCGCTGATGCTGCTGCACGACGGGCGGCGCGAGGCGCGCACCGACGCCGCCGGGCGCTTCGTCGGCCTCGGCGAGCAGGACCGGGAGCGCTGGGACGCGGCCGAGCTGGCGCACGGGCGCGAGGCGCTGGCCCGCTCGATCCGCCTCGGCCCACCCGGCCCCTACGCCCTGCAGGCGGCGATCACCGCCCTCCACGTCGAAGCCCCCGACCCGGAGGAGACCGACTGGGCCCAGGTGGCGGCGCTCTACGCGCGGCTGGCGGAGCTCGACCCGTCCCCGGTCGTCGCCGTCAACCACGCCGCCGCGGTCGGCTTCGCCGCCGGGCCCGAGCGGGGCCTGGAGCTACTCGGCCCCCTGCTGGAGGACCCGAAGCTCGCCCGCTACGCGCCGCTCCACGCGACCCACGCCGACCTCCTCCGCCGCGCCGGCGACACGGCGGGCGCCGTGGCCGCCTACGAGCGCGCCGCCGCGGCGACCGCCAACGCGGTCGAGCGCGCCGAGCTCCGCCGCCGCCGCGCCGCCCTCGGACGTTGACGGGGCGCCCCGAAGGCGATGGACTGGATGAGAAGGTCCGGCCCGGACCGATCGGAGCCCAGGCGTCCCGGGCGTCTCGGAGGCGACCCGGGCAGGCTGTGGCCGCCTCCGAGACGCCCGGGACGGGAGGTCTTCGGGGGAAGCTGGCGCAGGGACGGGAGGTTTGCGGGGGGAGGCCCGGCACAGGACCGGTGCGTGGCGGGGGAGATCTCGGCGTCTTCGTGACGGGCCCCGACGAAAAGCGACGTCTCCGTGACGGGACCGGGGAATTCGACGTCTCCGTGACGAGGCCGAGGAAAGACGCCACGAAGACCGTGCGATCTGCGCGGATCCCGTAGGGAAGATGCATGATCCGGCGGGATCCCCGCCGGATCATGGTCGCTCCGTGACGAAGGGTCCACGATCGCAGGGAAGGCGTGAGCCTTCACGGGGAGGTTCTACCACGGCCACGTCTTCGTGACCGTGGAGGAGGTGTGGGACCCGTGACGTCTCCCTCACGTCACCCGCGTGGTTCCCGGCGTCTTCGTGACGAACCCCGCGACACCCTCCCTCCGCTGTTCCTCATGCCCACCATCCCGGCATAAGTTGCTCTGCCCGCGGCGGGCCCACACGGGCGGATGAAAATCGGCGATCCTTGCGGTGTCGCCCGCGACGCCGCACCGTTCCTGGCGCCAGTGAGCCCGGCATAAGTTTGGCGCGCGGGGCCTCCCCGGTACTCCGGACTGTTGCCATCAGCACGACTGTCAGACTCGTCGGTTCTCAGGGGCCCCTGGGCGACGTTTCCCGTAGATCACGTTCAGGGAGGTTGCGATGGAGACGATCGTCGAGCGCCCCGCCGGCCTTGACGTCCACAAGGCGCAGGTGACCGCCTGCGCCCGCACGCCGAAGGAGGGCGGCGGCCGCGTCGAGCACGTGGCCGAGTTCCCGACCACGGTGCAGGGCCTGCTCACCCTGCGCGACTGGCTTGCCTCCCACGGCATAACCCAGGTGACGATGGAGGCCACCGGCGTCTACTGGAAGCCGGTCTGGGCGATCCTCGAGGACGAGTTCGAGTGCGTCTTGGTCAACGCCCGCCACGTCAAGCAGGTGCCGGGCAGAAAGACCGACGTCGCCGACGCCGCCTGGATCTGCCGACTCGCCGAGGCGGGCCTTCTGCGCGCCAGCTTCGTGCCGCCGAAGCCGATCCGCGCCCTGCGCAACCTGACCCGCTACCGCAAGACCCAGATCCAGGAGCGCGCCCGCGAGGCTAATCGCCTCCACAAGGCGCTCGAGGACACCGGGGTGAAGCTGGACTGCGTCGCCAGCGACATCCTCGGCGCCTCGGGGCGGGCGATGCTCGCCGCCCTGATCGAAGGCACCACCGACCCCGAGGTCCTGGCCGACCTCGCCAAGGGCCGCCTGCGGGCGAAGATCGGGGCCCTGCGCGAGGCGCTCGAGGGCCGCTTCGACGAGCTGCACGCGGTCTGGATCGGGGCGATCCTCGCCCACGTCGACTTCCTCGATGGGCAGATCGCGTCCCTCTCGGAGGCGATCGAGGAGCAGATCGCCCCTTTCGAGTCGGCCGTTGATCTCCTTTGCTCGATCCCCGGGGTTCAGCGGCGCCCGGCCGAGGTGATCGTCGCCGAGATCGGCGCCGACATGTCGGTCTTCCCCTCGGCCGGGCACCTCGCCTCCTGGGCGGGCCAGTGCCCCGGCAACGACCGCTCGGCCGGCAAGCGACGGTCGGGCAGGACCCGCAAGGGATCGAAGTGGCTCGACTGGGCGCTCGAGGAGGCGGCGCTGGCCGCGGTGCGCTCCAGGGACACCTACCTCGCCGCCCGGTACAACCGCCTGCGGCCCCGGCGCGGCCACAAGAAGGCGCTCGGGGCGGTCAAGCACTCGATCATCTGCGCCTGCTGGCACATGCTCTCCACCGGCGAGCTCTACCGCGATCTCGGTGGCGAGTACTTCCAGCGCCGTGATCCCGAGCGGGCCACCAGGCGCCTCGTCGCCCAACTGGAAGCGCTGGGGCACAACGTCAGCTTGGAGGCCGTAGCTGCCTGAGGGCTATTTTCCTGTCAGGAACAGCGGAGCGTAGGACCCTCCGCCGTCCCCCCATGACCCGGCCTTCCCGGAGGCGGCCACAGCCTGCCAGGGTCGCCTCCGAGAAGGCCGGGTCCCTTATGCCTCCGGGCGCCGGCCGGCGACGGCCCCGTCCCTTACCCGCCCCCCGGAGCTCCGCCATCCAACTACTCGCCCTAAGGACACACGACGATCAGGCTGAAGTCGCTGTCCTCGTTTGCGCCGTTCTTGTCTTTGGTGTGGACTTCGATCGCGCTCGGGTTGGCGCGAGATGTTGGTCTGCGCGTAGCGACGGGGACCGAGGTGCCGTCGTTGTTGCGCCCGGCGACGTCGGCGCAATCCGACACGTTGATCGGGAAGATCACGTTGACGGCGCCGCCGCCCTCGGTGGCGGTGATCGCGCCGAATTCGGAGGACCGGGTGAGCGTCGCGTTGCCCTTGCCGGCCGGGTTGTGGACGACCGCCCAGAAGGTGTGCGTGGTCCGCTTCGCGAGCGGCACTTCGCCGATCTTGCCCAACCGGCGATATAGGTGGGTTAGGACGACCGCGGGGGCGGGCGCCGTCCCGACCCACCAGCCACGAGCCCCCGGCCGGCCCACCCGGCGGCCAGGGATCACATCGAGCCCGCCGGTGAGCGGCCGTGAGGGGACCCCGAGCAAACCTCCCTGTAGGCGTGAGTGAAGGTCCCCCTCACGGCCGCCCCCTCCCCGCCCGCGGCCACGAGTACGCTCGCCGGCATGTCGTCGCGCGACTGGGCCCTCGAGCAGCGTGTCCGCGGCGCGGCGCGGGCCCGCCTGCGGACGCTCTCGGGGTCGTGGTCGGCGATCGTCCAGTCGGCGCTCGCCGCCGGGGTCGCCTGGGCGCTGGCGAAGTTGATCGTCGGCCAGCCGGAGCCGTTCTTCGCCCCCGCCGCCGCGGTGATCTCGCTGGGGCTCTCGCGGGGGCAGCCGCGCCGGCGCGCGATCGAGCTCTCGCTCGGCGTCGCCGTCGGCATCGGCATCGCCGCCGCGCTCGTCTACCTGATCGGCGTCGGCGCGATCCAGGTCACCGTCCTCGTCGCCCTGGTGATGGCGGTCTCGCTGCTCCTCAACGGCAGCCAGGTATTGATCAACCAGGCCGCCGTCTCGGCGCTCCTGATCATGACCCTGCCCGGCCAGGGCGCCGAGATCGACCGCTTCCTCGACGCGCTGGTCGGCGGCGGCGTGGCGATCGCCTTCGGCCTCGCCTTCTCCTTCCACGAGCCCTTCGCGGCAGTCGAGGAGGCGCGCCGCGGCGCGCTCGCCGACCTCACCGCGGTGCTCGAATCGATCGCCGCCGCGATCGCCGCGCGCGACCTCGGCGCCGCCGAAGCGGCCCTGGCGAGCTCGCGCAAGCTCGACGCCGGGGTCGACGTCCTCTACGACGCGGTCTCCGAAGCGGGCGAGACGGCGGCGTTCTCGCCGCGGCGGCGGACGCTGCTCGAGGAGCTCGACCCGCAGGCGGGGGCGGCGCCGCAGATCGACTACGCCGTCCGCGACACTCGGGTGCTGGCCCGCGCGACGACGACCGCGGTGCGCCGCGGCGCCCACCTCGACCTGCGACTAGCCGAAGCGGTGGCGGCGCTCGCCGAGGCGACCCGGGCGCTCGACGCGGTCGGCCGGGGCGAGGATGGCGCCCGCGCCGACGTCCGCGAAATCGGCTCTCGCGCAGTCGAGCTGGCGGGCGCGGCGGACGTCCGCAACTCGCTCTGGCCGACGATGATCTTCGGTCAGACGCGGGCGCTCGCCTTCGACCTGATGCAGGCCGCCGGCGAGGACGCGGAGCGCGCCCGCGCCCTCATCGACGCCGCGGCGACGACGAAGATCGCACCGCCGCCCGGCCCCGAGCAGTGAGTTCGCAGTTGCCCTCAATAGATGTCGGGAACTGCGAACTCAGCTGAGGGTGGGCTGCTCAGTCGACTAGCGGGTCGGGTCCGGGACGATCCGGATGTAGGGCTTCGGCGACTCCCAGGAGCCGAACAGCTCCTTCGCCTCGTCCTCTTTGACCGAGCCGGAGATGATCACGTCGTCACCCTGGTTCCACTGCGCCGGGGTCGACACTTTGTTGTTGGCGGTCAACTGCAATGAGTCGATCACCCGCAGCACCTCGTCGAAGTTGCGCCCGGTGCTCATCGGGTAGACGAGGATCAGTTTCACCTTCTTGTCGGGGCCGACGACGAAGACGTTGCGAACCGTCTGGTTGTCGGCCGCGGTGCGCTCGGAGGCATCGCCCGAGGCGTCCGCGGGGAGCATCCCGTAGGCCTTCGAGATCGCGAAGTCGGAGTCTGAGATCAGCGGATAGTTGGGCGCCGTGCCCTGGGTCTCCTCGATGTCCTTCGCCCAGCCCTCGTTGCTCTCGAGCGGGTCGACGGAGAGGCCGATGATCTTGGTGCCGCGCTTGGCGAACTCCGGCTCGATCGCGGCCATGTAACCGAGCTCGGTGGTGCAGACCGGCGTGAACGCCTTCGGGTGCGAGAACAGCACGCCCCAGGAGTCGCCGAGCCAGTCGTGGAAGTTGACGGGCCCCTCGGTGGTGTCCGCCTCGAAGTTGGGGGCTTCATCGCCCAGTCTCAACGCCATTTGCTTCCTCTCTACTAAATTCCGATCAGGTTTACCTAGATTAGCGCGTCGCCCTCGTCGGGAAGCCCGGTTGCGGCGCGATCATCTGCTCCGCGAGGCGCTCATCTCCGACCGGATAGAGGCACCGCGCAGGCGTCAGGTCCAGGCGCCGACGAGGATCGCGGCGGCCATCGCGACGACGGCGAGAGGCACCCCGCGACGGGAGAAGGCGAGCAGCGAAGGGCGCTCCCCGACCTCGCGGGCGGCGCGGAACCAGAGCAGCGCCGAGAGCGCCCCGGTCACCGCCAGGTTCGGCCCGACGTTGAGGCCGAGCAGCAGCATCCGCGAGTGGTCGACGGCGTGGGCCGAGTAGAGCGCCGCGGCGGGCAGGTTGTTGACGAGCACCGTCGAGATCGCGGCGAGCGCGGCGGTCTCGGGGCCGCTCGCGTGCGCGATCAGCTCCGCCGGCCCGTTCCAGTGGCGGGCGAGGGTGCCGAGGGCGACCGTGAGGACGAAGGCCGCGGCCAGGCTCGGCAGGCCGAGGACGCGCCAGGCGTCGGCGAGCTCGATGCGGGAGCGACGCAGCTCGGTCGCCGTGGCGAGGATCCCGACCGCGAAGACGGCGAGCGCCGCCGCCGCAGGTTGGCGGAGCACGAGGACGAGGACCACGGCGGCAACCGTGGCGAGAAAGCCGGCGCCGAAGCCTCGGCGGCCTGATCTCCACACGCGCTGCGTCTCGGGCCGCTCACGGCGGCCGAAGGTGCGGTGCGCCCCACCGCGCCGACGCCGACCGGGTCGGGCGGTGCGGGCGGTGCGGGCGGTGCGGGCGGCGGAAGAGGATCGCCACGCCGATCGCGGTCACCACCGCCGCGGTGAGCGCGAGCGGCAGCATCTGCGCCGCGAAGCCGGCGCCGGAGGCGCCCTCGTGGGCGTCGAGCACGAGCAGATTGGTCAGGTTCGAGCCGGGCAGAAAGAGCGAGGACGCGTTGGCCATGAAGACACAGCCGTAGAGGAAGGGCTCGACCGCGACCCGCCGCCGGCGCGCGGCGAAGACCAGCACCGGGGTGAGGAAGACGACCGCCGTGTCGAGATTGAGGACGGCGGTGACCACAGCGTCGAGGAAGAGCGCCCGCGCCGAGCAGGGCCAGGCCGCGGCCCGGCAGTGCCTGCAGCCGCGCCCCGCCCCAGGCGAAGAGGCCGTCGCGATTGGCGAGCAGCCCGATCGAGAGCAGCCCCGCGATCAGGACGAACGGGGGCCACGATTGGTGGAGCGCCGAGGTGATCCGCGGAGGCTAGTGTCCTGACTCAGGACACTAGCCTTGCGCCGGTGACGAGCCGCCCCGACGATCCCGCCGCGAAGGTCGCCGCCGAGCTGGCCGAGCTCGAGGCGCTCGCGGCGGCACTGGCCGAGGACGAGATCGAAGGCGTGCCGCCGGTCGGCGGGCCGCAGGACTGGGAATGAGCGGGGTGGCGAGCGCCGAGCAGCGGGTGGCGGCCGCGATCGCCGCAGCCGAGCGCCTCAACCCGACCCTGAACGCCTACCTCTACCTCGACCTCGCGGGTGCCCGGGCGGCGGCCGCCGCGGCCGGCGGCAGACCGCTCGGCGGGATGCCCGTCTGCATCAAGGACATCGTCGACGTCGCCGGGATGCCGACCACCGCCGGGAGCGATGGATGGGTGCGGCACCCGGACGCCGATGCGACCGTCGTTGCGCGGCTGCGGGAGGCGGGGGCGATCGTGATCGGCAAGGGGAACACCAACGAGTTCGCCTGCGGGATCGACGGGCGCAACCCACACAAGGGCGACTGCCGCAACCCCTGGGACCCGGAGCGGCTCAGCGGCGGCTCCAGCTCGGGCCCCGCCGCCGCGGTCGCCGCCGGGATGGCCGAGGGCGCGGTCGGCAGCGACACCAGCGGCTCGATCCGGATCCCGGCCGCCCTCTGCGGCGTGGTCGGCATCCGCCCCACCCGCGACCTCGTCCCCACCGACGGCGTCGTGCCGCTGGCCTGGACCCTCGACGCGGTCGGGCCGCTGGCCGGCGACGTCGCCACCGCGGCGCTGCTGCTCGACGTGCTCGCGGGCCGGCCGCCGGCCCCGGCGCCGCGGCCCGAGGTCGGCGGCCTACGCCTCGGCCTCGCGACCGCCCTGCTCGACCGCTCCGAGGAGCCGGTCGCCGAGGCGATCGGCGCCACCGCGTCGGCGCTCCGCGAGGCGGGCGCCGAGGTCGTCGACTGCACCCTCCCCGACCTCGAGCGGGCGGTGGCGATCCACCGGATCGTCCAGGCGGCCGAGGTCGCCGCCGCCCACGCCCCTTGGTTCGCCGAGCAGCGCGACCGCTACGCCCCCGAGGTGCGGGCGCGGATCGAGCCCGGCTACGCGATCGGCGCCGAGGCCTACCTGCGCGCCCAGCGCCATCGCCGCCTCTTCACCCGCGCCTTCGCCCGCTCGATGGACCGCCTCGACGCCCTCCTCCTCCCGACCTCGATGGTGCTGGCACCGCGGATCGCCGAGGAGGAGGTGACGGTCCGCGGCGAGCGCCGCCGCGTTCGCCCCGCCCTGCTCGCCTCGGTGGCGCCGTTCAGCCAGCTCGACTGCCCGGCGATCTCGGTCCCGGCCGGACTCCGCGAGGGCCTGCCGGTGGGCCTCCAGCTGATCGGCAGGCCCGGCTCCGAGGCGCTGCTGCTGCGGATTGCCACCGCGGTCGAGGATGCCGTCGGCGCCTTGGGGGTGGGTTCGGGGCGAGGCTCCTGAGCCACCCCACCTGCGTACGAAAAAGCGACCGGGGGGACGCTCGTCGCCTGCCGCACGCGTAGCCTTCGCGCTCAGAAGCTCGGTTGCGTCGCCTGTGAGACCTGCCTCCCCGCCTGGCTTTCGCGGGGCGCCGGTCTCTCCCGGTCGCAGGCGCCAACCTACCGCCGTCCTCGCCTCATACAAGGGGGTGCCGAAGCGCGAATCCGCAAAACCCGAGATCTTGCCGTCGGGAATCGGGCAAGACGCAACGGGGCGGTGACGAGATCCGCCCCGACCACGCACCGCTCACCCTTCGACGCCACCGTCCTCGGCCAGCCGGCGCTCGACCGAGGCGACCTTGTCGTCGAGGGTCTGCGCGGGCTTGTCGCGGCGCTCGTCCAACTTCAAGACGGTGTAGACGCGTGGCAGGCCGAGCTCGAAGGGGACGGCGTGCAGCTCGCCGACGACGGCGAGGATGTCCGCGGTCGACCCTTCGAGCGAGGTGCCCATCGCGTGCATCCGGAACGCGACCCGGTCCTGCTCGGACAGCTTGCGCTGGATCGCCGCGATGTAGGCACCGGCGCTCGGGTCGGGGCGCCCGAGGCCGAGCACGGTGAGGTCGGCGGTGGCCATCGACCCAGCCTAGATGAGCGGTTCTGCGAGAGCGTGGGTGGCGTGGGTAGTTGAGCTGGCGCCCCGGGGGCGCGGACGCGGGCCGGCGAGGGTTCGGGCCTGAGGTGCTGGAGCTCCGGCCTCCCGGGCGTCTCGGAGGCGACCCGGGCAGGCTGTGGCCGCCTCCGGGACGCCCGGGACGGGAGGTCTTCGGGGGGAGCCGGCGCAGGGACGGGCCGGCGCGGGGGGAGGACCCGGCGCAGGGACCGGTGCGTGGCGGGGGAGATCCGGTGCCGGGCCGAGATCCCGGCATCTCCGTGACGGGACGGAGGAATGCGACGCCTTCGTGACGGAGCCGAGGAAAGACGCCACGAAGACCGTGCGATCTGCGCGGGTCCCGTCGGGAAGACGCATGATCCGGCGGGATCCCCGCCGGATCATGCCCTGTCCGTGACGAGGACCCCACGATCGCAGGGAGGGCGTATGCCTTCCTGCGAGGGTTCCGACCCTTCTTTTCGCGCTGCGTGGATCCACCACACCATGGTGGGGTCAAACCGTGGTCACGTCTTCGTGACCGTGGAGGAAGG
>JAFDWF010000059.1 GCA_018268575.1 Actinomycetota bacterium | reverse complement strand
TCCACAGCGGGCGCAGGCCCATCGCGTCGGCGGAGAAGACGCATTCGTCGCCGTGGCGGGCGATCAGCGCGACCGGGCCCTGGGCGAACGGCCCCATCGTCTGGTGCAGGTACATGTAGAAGCCCTGCAGCTCCTCCGGGAGCGTGCGGATCTCCTCGACGATCGGCGGCAGCACCATCTCCATCGCCTCGGCCAGCGAGAGGCCCTCGCGGCTGACCATCGTGTCGATCGTCAGGTTCAGGTCCTGCGAGTCCGAGGCGCCGGGGGTGATCTGGACCGCCAACATCTTCGCCTCCTGGCGCAGCTGTTCGATCGTGTTGATCTCGCCGTTGTGGCCGAGGGCCGAGAACGGCTGCACCCGCTTGAACGAGGGCCAGGTGTTGGTCGAATAGCGGTTGTGGCCGAAGGCGCTGACCGTCTCGAAGCGCGGGTCGGTGAGGTCCGGGTAGTAGGCGCCGAGCACGTTCGGCGAGCCCATCACCTTGTAGACGCAGGTGGTGCCGGAGAAGGACGGGACGTGGACGCCGAGCCGGCGCTCCAGCTCGAGCAGCAGCTCGAAGACGACCGCGTCGCGGCGCCGGGGATCGCTGACCAGCCCGGCGACCTGCCAGAAGATCGGCTCCTCCTCGCGCGCGGTCGGGCCGAGGGCGGTCGAGTCGACCTCCCCGACCCGCTCGGCGAGGATGCGGAAGCCGCCCTCGGCGAGCAGCTCACGGCCGTCGTGCTTGACCTTCTCGACATCCTGGGAGCGCTCGACGAAGATGTGGGCGACGGCGAAGGCGTCGTCGAGGGTGAGCGCCGGGTCGTGGCCGCCGACGCGGACCTCCTCCGCCCAGATCTTGCGCGGCAGGTCGAGCAGCACGCCGCAGCCGTCCCCCTCGCCGTCGACGTTGCCGGCCCGGTGGAGCATCTTCTGCAGCGCCGGGATCGCCAGCTCGATCGGTTCGTGGCTGGGGGTGGCGTCCTTGCGCACGGACGCATAGATCGCGCAGGCGTCGTTCTCTTCGACGCTCGGCGGCGAGACCAGTGGCTTGTAGTTCCGGTCCCACGCGAGGCGCTCGACCGGATGGGCGCGCTCCGCGTTGCGGGCGCCAGGCTGACGACTGGGCATATCTACCTCCCGGGATCCGCGCCTTCTTCGAGCGGGCGCGCGACGGGTTTGCGGGCTACCCGAGTATAGGGCGGGTAAGAAACCCGCTTGTTGTCAACTCGTCACTTAGGACCGGGGCGCGGCGGCCCCGGGACGGGGCCTCAGCCGCCCCAGGAGGGGTTGAAACCGCCGCTTACCAGCACCTTCGGCTTGCCGCCCTTGTAGGGGACGGAGACGATCTTCAGGTTCGAGGCGCCCGCGCCTTCGTAGCCGCCGAGGTAGCCGAGCGCGGTCTTCCCGTTCGGGGTCAGCGCGACGCCGACGAAGCCGGTCTCGGTATTTCCCGGACTGAGCGACTTTTCCGCCCCGGTCTTCGGGTTCACGGCGACCGCGTAGCTGGTGTCCTGGCCGCCGAACTCGGCCAGCAGCTGGTTGCCGCTCGCCGACCAGGCGGTCGGGAAGAGGCCCTGGGTCAGCGGGCCGACCTTGGTGTGGGTGAGGCGCTTCACCTGGCCGCCGTCTTGGTTCATCAGGTAGAGGTCGTTCTTCGGCCCGTACTGGCGCTGCTTCGCACCCAGCATGCGGACGAAGGCGATCTTCCCGTTCGGTCCCCAGAGCGGCCAGCCGGAGACGCCGTCGTGGGTCAGGGCAGAGGTCGGGCCGCCGGTGACCGGATCGCGGACGACGTCGGTCCTCGGCGGGTAGCTTTCGCCCTGCGAGAGGCCGAAGACGACTTCGCTCGAGTCCGGGGAGAAGCTGACGCCGTTGAAGTAGCCGCTCGCGATCCGGGTAAGCTTGCCGGTTTCGACGTGCAGCACGTAGAGCGTGCGGCTGCCGAGTTCACCGCCCCGCTGGGCGGCGATCATGGTCGAGTCCGGGGACCAGGCCACGGTGTAGCTTTCGCGCCACGGCTTGAGGATCGTCGTCGTCTTCCTCGTCGCCACGTCGTAGAGCTTCATTTCCGGCACGTGGCCGTTGCCTTCGCGTTCGAAGATCACGAGCTTGCCGTTCGGCGAGACGTGCGGGTTGGTCCCCGCCCCGATCGCCCGCGCCCCCTTGCCGTTGTCCTGGGCGACCCAGACGTGCGAGTGGAAGACGTTCGTGCAGTAGGCGAGGGTCGCGTCGGCGGCGCTCGGCGCCACCAGGAACGCGGCGACCGCGACCAGAACCGGGACCAGCTTCAGCTTCGACATCGATCAGCCCCCCCAGGACGGTTCATAGGCCCCGTTGACGAGCACCTTCTGCTTGCCGCCGGTGAACGGCACGGTGACGACCTTCGGGTGCGGGTTGCCGCCGAAGCCGATGCCGGTGGTGCCGAGCACGGTGGTGCCGTCGGGCGAGATCGCCGCGCCGGTGAAGCCGGTCTCCGGGTCCGTCGTCAGCGGCTTTTCGGACCCGCTGAGCATGTTCACGGCGACCGCGTAGCTCTGGTCCTGACCGCCGAACTCGGTCAGCAGCCGATTGCCGTTTGCGGAGAACGCGGTCGGGGTCAGCCCCTGCGCGAGCGGGTTGACTTCGGTGTGGGTCACCTGGCTGATCCGCTGGCCTTCTTCGTTCATCACGAAGAGCTGGTTCTTCGGCCCGTACTGGCGCTGCTTGGCGCCGAGCATGCGGGCGAAGACGATCTGGCCGGTCGGGCCCCAGAGCGGGAAGGCCGAGGTGCCGTTGTGGGACAGCTTCACCGTGCGGCCGGTTGCGACCAGGTCACGGAAGATGTCTGACTTCGGCGGGTAGTTCGGGGACTGCGAGACCCCGTAGACGATTTCGTTGCTTTCCGGCGAGAAGCTCACGCCGTTGAAGTAGCCGGTCCCGATCGTGGTCCGCTTGCCGGTCGTCACGTTGATCACCAGCAGCGTCGCCGGGCCGTTGAGGCCGCCGCGCAGCGCCGCGATCTGGCTCGAGTCGGGCGACCAGGCGAAGACGTAGCTTTCCCGCCAGGGGTTCAGCAGCCGCTCGCTCTTGCCCGCTTTCAGCGAGTAGAGCCGCATTTCCGCGCCGCTCTTCGTTTCCCGTTCGTAGATCACCGTTTCGCCGTCGGGCGAGACGTGCGAGTTGCGCCCGAGCCCGATCGACTTCCCTCCCTGGCCGTTGTCGCCTGCGACGTAGACCTGCGGCTTTTCGAAGCCTTTGGTGTAGGTGAGCGTCGCGCTCGCGGCGGCGGGCAGGGCCAGCATCGCGGCGACGACCAACAGGGCGGGGATCAGCTTCGACTTCGGCAAGGTAGGCATGCGCGCGACTCTAACCGCGCCGCAGGAGGAAAAGAAAGCGTTTCCGACCCGGTTGGGGGGAACGTCCGGCCAGCGACCGGGAGGCGGCGCTCCTCAGAGCTCCGGCACGTCGGCGCCGAGCGGTTCGAACGGCAGCCGCTTCACCTCGGCCCAGCCCTCGGTGCGCTCCTTCAGCGCGGCGGCGACGGCGCCCGCTTCCTCCCAGGTCGTCCAGACGAGGACGGTCGGGCCGGCGCCGGAGATCGTCGCCCCCAGGGCTCCCAACTCGGCCGCCGCGTCGACGATCTCCATAGAGCGCGGGTAGAGCGGGCGCCGGCGCGGCTGGTGAATGGAGTCGTGGAGGCCGCGGCCGACCAGGTCGAGGTCGGCGCTCTGCAGTCCCAGCACCAGCAGGGCGGCGGCGGAGACGTTGGCGACCGCGTCGACGAGCGGCATCTCCGCCGGGATCGCCTCGCGTGCGAGCCGGGTCGAGACCTCCTCACCAGGGATCACGACGATCCCCTCCAGCCCCTCCGGCGGGTCGAAGCGCGCCGCGAACGGCTCGCCTCCGGCCGCACAGACCACGAACCCGCCGTAGATCGCCGCGGCGACGTTGTCGGGATGGCCCTCGATCGCGGTCGCCCGGGCCAGCAGCTCCTCCTTGGAGAGGGCCAGCTCGAAGAGGTGGTCGGCGGCGACCAGTCCGGCGACGATCGCTGCGGCGCTCGACCCGAGCCCCCGCGCCAAGGGGATGTCGGAGCGCAGCCGGAAGGCGATCCCGTCCGCCGGGTGCAGCGTCTCGAACGCCCGCACGACCAGGTTGTCGCGCCCGGTCGAGACCCCCAGGCCGCCCGGGTCGAGCGCGAACCCCCCCGTCTCCTCGACCTCCAGCTCGAGGTGCAGCGCCACCGCCGCCGCCATCGCGTCGTACCCCGGCCCGAGGTTGGCCGAGGAGGCGGGGACGCGGACGAGTCGGCGGCGAGCGGTCATCGAAAGGGATCCTCGCCGCCATTGTGTTGGAAATCGATCACCCAGCGCGCCAACAGCGGGTCGACCGGAAGCCAGACGTCGCCCGAGCGCTGGATGTGGCCCACCTGGGCAAGTGCCTTCCGAGCGTGCTGGGCCCCGCCTTTCGAAAGGTTGAAACGTTCCAGCGTCCGCACGCCGAAGATCGGCGCTCCCACCGCCAGGGCGGTGTAGACCGCGCGCTCTTTGACCTCGAGCGAGTCCCAGGTCGCCCGGAGCGCATCGTCCTGTTCGGAGAAGGTGTCGCGTAGCGCGGCCTGCCAGTGGTCGGCCTCGGCGACTCCGCGGTCGGGAGTCCTCTCCCAGAGGTGGTGGGCCAGCAACATCGCGCGCTGCGGATGGCCAGCGGCGAGATCGAGTAGTGGTTCGATCGTCCGCCCCACCTCGCGCCCGGTCGCGGCGAAGCGCTCGCCGACGTGTTCGACGATGTCGCCGTCCGCCAGTGGGGCGAGGGGCAGCGAGCGGGCCTGGCCGAAGAAGGGCCGCTCATGAGCGCCGAAGAGGTGGGCCATCAGGCCAGGGTGCGATCCGGCGAAAACGTAGCTCGCGGCGTCGCCGTGACGCTGGATACGACTGCGGAAGAGGCCGTCGATGCCGTCATCGACCGAGAGCAGTGCCTGAAACTCGTCGAAGGCGACCAAGGTCCGCTTCCCGGTGCGCTCGTACAACTGCAGCGGGAGGTCGAGCAGCCCCGACAGCCTTCGGCCGACCTGCTCCTCCAGCTGCGGGTGAGCTTCGACCCGCACTCCAGCCGCACCGACGCTGAGGGCTGGCCGCAGGGTCTGGATCACCGCCCTCGCGATCCGCTGCGGGGCGGGCCGCAGCTTCGCATAGCCCTCTTCCAGTCGACCGGCGACTTCGACTCGCGAGAGGACGCCGTAGAAGTCGACCTCGACGTAGTGCATCCCTGCCTTGTCGGCCTCCTCTCCGAGGCGCCGCAGAAGGCTGGTCTTGCCGTAGCGTCGCGGTGCCGAGAGACGCACCGCATGGCCGCCTTCTGCCAAGTGCAGCATCTGCTCGGTCTCCTCGTCGCGGTCGATCAGACCATCGGCCGAAACCGGTCGGTTGAAGACGAATGGGTTCAGCTGCGGCATGTGCTTCAATACCGTACCACTCAGTATGGTTCTACAATACCTCCTAGTATGGTATTACCGTACTACTCGAACACGGCGCGCTCGACCGCGCTCAGCTCGTTGTCGCAGCTGATCACCGCGGGGGCGTTGCCGAGCGCCGTGTCGGGGTCCTTGAGGCCGTGGCCGGTGAGCACGGCGACGACGGTCTCCGGCTTCGCATCGCCCTCCACCGTCGGCAGGCCGTGGGCGAGGAGGCCCGCCACCGAGGCGGCCGAGGCGGGCTCGCAGAAGACGCCGACGCAGCTCGCCAGCCAGTGGTAGGCATCGAGGATCTGCTCGTCGGAGACGGCGGCGACGCGGCCGCGCGAGGTGGTGAAGGCGCCCATCGCCTCCTCCCAGCGGGCCGGGTTGCCGATCCGGATCGCCGACGCGATCGTCTCCGGGCTCTCCACCGGCTTGCCGCTCACCAGCGGCGCCGCGCCCTCGGCCTGGAAGCCGTAGAGGATCGGCGCCGTCCCCATCTCGGTGAAGCCGCGGTGGTAGGCGGTCACGTTGCCGGCGTTGCCGACCGGGATCGCCAGCGCGTCGGGCGCCTTGCCGAGCTCGTCGATGATCTCGAAGGCGCCCGTCTTCTGGCCTTCGATCCGGTACGGGTTGACCGAGTTGACGAGCTCGATCGGGTGCTTCTGGGAGAGCTCGCGGACGATCCGCAGGGCGTCGTCGAAGTTGCCTTTCAGCGCCACCACGCGGGCGCCGTGGATCAGCGCCTGGGCGAGCTTGCCGATCGCGATCTTGCCCTCGGGGACGATCACCGCGCCGCGCAGTCCCGCCCGCGCCGCGTAGGCGGCGCAGCTCGCCGCCGTGTTGCCGGTCGAGGCGCAGATCACCGCCTCCACCCCGCGCCCCTTCGCCCGCGTGACCGCCACGGTCATCCCCCGGTCCTTGAACGACCCCGTCGGGTTCGCCCCCTCGAACTTGAGGAAGACCTCGGCACCGACCCGTTCGGAGAGCACCGGCGAGGGGATCAGCGGCGTCGAGCCCTCCTGCAGGCTGACGATCGGGTCGCCGGGCTCCAGGTTCAGGCGGTCGCGGTAGCGTTCGATCAGACCGCGTTCGGGCAACTCGCCTCCTCCCCGGCCACGTCCCCCGCTGCCACGGCCGGCACCTAGAACTGCTCCTCGATCACGTGGATCGACCGCGCCGGGCCGCGCATCTCGCCGAGCTGGTTGAGGGCCTCGACCGCGAGCGCGAAGCGCGACTCGAGGCATTCGTGGAGGACCATCACGAGGCGCGCATCGTCGCCGATCCCGTGCTGCACGACGCTCTTCACCGAGACGTCGTGTTCACCGAGGACGGTCGCGATCCGCGCCAGCACCCCGGGTCGGTCGGCGACCTCGAGGTGCAGATAGAAGCTCGAGGGGACGTCGGCGACGATCGGCAGCTCGACCCGCGTCTCGTGCACCGGCGCGTCGCCGGCGAGGATCGAGACGACGTCGCCGAGCACCGCGCTGGCCGTCTGCAGGCCGCCGGCGCCGGGCCCCGAGAGGGTCACCTCGTTGATCGCCGGCGCCTGGATCATCACCGCGTTGAAGGCGCCCTCGATCGGCGCCAGCGGGTGGCCGGAATAGAGGAAGCAGGGGAAGACGCGGACGCTCAGGGTGGCGCCGCGCCGCTCCGCCACGCCGAGCAGCTTCAGCGAGAGGCCGAGCTCCTTGGCGAAGGCGAGGTCGTCGGGCCGGATCGCCTCGATCCCCTCGTAGCTGACCTCGGAGAGCGTCACCGGGGTGTGGAAGGCGAGCCGTGCGAGGATCGCCATCTTCGCCGCCGCGTCGGCACCGGAGACGTCGTCGGTCGGGTCGGCCTCGGCGTAGCCGAGCTCCTGCGCCTGCGCCAGCGTCTCCTCGTAGCCCGCCCCGGTCGAGGCCATCTCGCTGAGGATGAAATTGGTGGTGCCGTTGACGATCCCGTAGACCTTGTCGATCTCGGTCGCGGCAAAGCCCTCCTGGATCGTCCGCACGATCGGGATCACCGCGGCGACGGCGGCCTCGAAGCGCAGTTGGACCCGCGACTCGCGGGCGACCCCGAAGAGCTCGTCCCCATGCTGGGCGAGCAGCTGCTTGTTGGCGGTGACGAAGGGGCGCCCGGCGCGCATCGCGGCGATCGCGTACTCGCGCGCCGGTTCGGTCCCCCCCATCAGCTCGACCACCAGGTCGGAGCGCCCGAGGATCTCGTCGAAGTCGCCCTCGCCGCGGGTCAGCACCCCGGCCAGCTCGGGCCGGCGGCCGGTCGCCGCCTCGACCGCGTCGGCGCGCTCGGCGAGCAGGTCGGCGAAGGCGGCGCCGACGGTGCCGCGGCCGAGCAGGCCGATGCGCACCGGTTTCGGGCCCTCGCCCGCCTCGGCCACGGTCTCCGCCGCGCTCACCTCAGACATCGCGCGCGGTCAGGTCGTCGAAGGTCTCGCGGCGGACGACGACGCGGGCCTCGCCGCCCGCGCAGAAGATCACCGGCGGCCGGGTGACGCCGTTGTAGTTGTTGGCCATCGCGTGGCCGTAGGCGCCGGTCGCCGGGGTGACGAGGACGTCGCCGACCGCGGGCGCCGCCAGCATCGCGTCGCGAACCAGCACGTCGCCGGACTCGCAGTGCATCCCGGCGACGGTGACCAGCGTGTCCGGCTCGGCCGCGGCGCGGTCGGCGATCAGGGTCTCGTACTTCGAGCCGTAGAGCATCGGCCGCAGGTTGTCGGACATGCCACCGTCGACGGCGACGTAGGTGCGGATCCCGGGGATCTCCTTCACCGTGCCGATCCGGTAGGCGGTGACGCCGGCGTTGCCGACCAGCGAGCGCCCGGGCTCGATCAGCATCCGCACGTCGGGCCCGAAGACCTCGCGCACGCCGTCGACCTTGACGCCGACGTAGTCGTCGATCGAGGGGGGCGCGTCGGCGGCGGTGTAGGCGACGCCGAGGCCGCCGCCGACGTCGACCACCTTGCACCAGTCGCCCGCCAGCTCGCCGAGCGCGGCGATCGCCAGCCGGTAGGGCTCGAGCTCGAAGATCTGAGAGCCGATGTGGGCATGCAGGCCGACCAGCTCCAGCTCATCGGAGGCGAGGACGCGCTCGATCGCCCGCGCGGCGCTCTCTCCGTCGCCGGTGCCGAAGCCGAACTTGGAGTCGAGCTGGCCGGTGGTGATGTAGTCGTGGGTCGAGGGCTTGATCCCCGGCGTCACCCGGATCAGCACCTTGATCGGCGCGTCGAGCAGCCGCTCGCACCGCTCGATCTCGTCGAAGGAGTCGAGGACCAGGTGTCCGACGCCCGCCCGCGCCGCCATCAGGATCTCCTCGTCGCTCTTGTTGTTCCCGTGCATGCAGATGCGGGCCGGATCGAAGCCGGCGGCGAGGGCGATGTGCAGCTCGCCACCGGAGGCGACATCGACCGAGAGCCCCTCCTCAGCGAAGAGCCGGTAGGCGGCGGTGGCCGGGAAGGCCTTGCTGGCGAAGAGGACCTCGCCGTCGACGCCGCGCCGTGCGAAGGCCTCGCGGTAGGCGCGGGCGCGGGCGCGCAGATCGTCCTCGGCGTAGATGTAGGCGGGGGTGCCGTGCCCTTCGACCAGATCGACGACGTCGCAGCCGCCGACCTCGAGGTGACCGAGCTCGTTCAGCCGGCTGCCGATCGGCAGCACGGCCGAGCCCGCGATCGGATCGCGCGCGACTACCCCGTCCTTAGAGCCCATCCGACTCTTAACCTGCTCCGCCATCGGCGGCATTCTGACGGTTGGCCGGGGACCGGGTTCAGTGACCGCCGCCGCCGAGCAGGCCGCCGACGGCTTCGGCCACGCCTTCGACGGTCTTGCCGACCGGCGATTCGGGGCCCGCGACCCCGTTGACGAGGTTTTCGGTGACTTCGGTGACGCCGGTCTTTTCCAGCGTCCCGCCGAGCACGTGTTCGTCGACGCCGGCGACCGTGCCGTTGACCGCTTCGGCCACCGTCTGGGCCGGCTTCGTGGCCGTGGCGGGCGGCGTGGTGGCGGTCGAGCCGCTGCCGCCGCCGCTCGAGCCTGAGGAACCCGACGAGGCGCCGGCGGGGGCGTTGGAGCCAGAGCCGCCGGAGCCCGACGAACCGCCGGAACTGCCGGCGTTGGAGCCGGAGGGAGAGGAGCTCGAACCCGGCGGGGACGAGTGTGAGCCCGAGTTGCCGCCGGAGGACGATTCGTGGCCGCCGGTCGAGGGGGAGCTTTCGGTCGGAGTCGCCTGGGCGGGCACCTCGGCGAGCGCCCCCGGTTCGCTCGCAGCGGCGCCGTGGTTGGCGGGCTTCGAGCTCGCCGCGTTCGCGCCGCCGCTGTTGCCGGTCGCCTTCCGGGCCTTCGGCCGGGCGATCGACGCGGTCGAGCGGCCGCTCCCGGTGGCGGCGGTGTCCTTCGAGGCCGGGAGCGCCTTGGCGGGGCCGACCGCGGACTTCTGATCGTGAGTGCCGAGCTCGGCGATCGGCCAGTCGTGGAAGACCTGAGCGGAGACGAGCACGGCGAAGACGACGATCGCGGCGCTGATCAAGGTGACACCGGAGAGGGCGCCGACGAGGTAGGTGCGTGCCTGGCTGATCACTGTTACTTAAAAGTCAGTATCTTCAGTCTCGAATTTGGCTGAACCTGGCTCCCCGACTGGGTTCGGGGCCGTTCTCCCTATCGGCCTTTCATCACTAAAGGTAGCTCAACGGGTCGGTCACCTCGCCGTTTATACGAACCTCGAAGTGGACGTGCGGACCAAGGCAGTACCCGGTGCAGCCGCTGTAGCCGATCACCTCCCCCTGCAGAACCTGCCGGCCGGGGCTCGTCGCGAAGGCCGACTGATGGGCGTAACAGGTGGAGAGCCCGCCGCCGTGATCGATGCAGGTGTAGTTCCCGTAGCCGCCGCTTTCGGCCTCCGACTCGGTGAAGGCGACGGTGCCGGCGAGGGCGGCGCGGATCGGCGTGCCTTCCGGCACCGCGATGTCGATCCCCGGGTGGTACTCGTAATGGCCTTCGATCGTGCGGGCGCCGAAGCCGGAGGCGATCGGCCCGTCGACCGGCCAGATCATCGAGCCGCTGCCGGGTTTGATCGCGCCGGGGGGGAGCGGCATCGACCCGGTCGCCGCCAGCTCTTCGGCGATCCGGCCCTGGATGTCTTCGACGTCGCCGTCAAGCTCGGTTTCGTGAGCGCGCACCTTAGCCAGCGTCCGTTCGCGCGCCCCCCGCGCGTCGACCAGCTGCGCCTGGCGCCCCTGCAGCTCGCCGCGGGTGGCGACCAGGGCCTGCCCTTCGGCGGCGATCGCGTTGCGCGAGGCTTCGATCTCGCCCTTCACCGCAGCACGGCGCTCGACCGTCAGCGCCACCCCGTCGCGCAGGTTGCGGACCCGTTCGGCGGTCGCCTCGTCGGCGGCGTGGATGCGGTCGAGGTATTCGGCCCGCGCTTCGATGTCCTCGAGATCGCCTTCGCCGATCAGCACGTCGAGCATTTCCGGGCTGCCCTGCTCATACATCGACACCAGCCGTTCGCGCAACGCCGCGAGCGCCACCCGCAGGTGCGCGCGCAGGCGGGCGAGGTGGTCGTGCGCGGCTTCCAGCTCGGCGCTCGCGCCCGCCAGCCGGCGCTGGGTCGCAGCGAGGCGCGCGCGGGTGGCGGCCTCTTCTGCGCGCACCCTGGCGACCGCGCCGCCGAGGCGTTCGACCTGCCGCCGGTCGGCGCTGATCGTCGAGGTGAGGACGCCCTTGCGGTGCCGCGTTTCTTCCAGCTGAGCTTCCTTCGATTCGAGCTCGGAGGAGAGGTCTTCGGCGCGGGCCACCGGGGGCGCGGCGAGCAGACAGAAGCCTGCCGCAAAGGCAAAGACGGCTAGGACCAGCGGCCGGACGGACGACACTCGGCGAAGCTAGCCAAGGTCGCTTCAGTTGGCGTCCGCGTTCTCGACCCGCAACAAACCGCCCTCGACCTCCTCCTCCATCTGCAGCGTCGTGTGCTCGATGCCGAAGCCCTCCCCCAGTTCCATCTCCAGCTGCCGGCGGACCAGGTCGCGGTCGGCGCCGCGGGCGACGACGACGTGCGCGGCCAGCGCCGGGAAGCCCGCGGTCACCGTCCAGACGTGGAGGTCGTGGACCGAGCGGACCCCGTCGACCCGACAGATCGCCGCCCCCATCCCGTCGACGTCGAGGTCGGCGGGCGCCGCCTCCATCAGCACGTCGAACGGTTCCTTCAAGAGGCGCCAGGAGGAGAGGAGGACGAGCGCCGAGATCAAGAGGCCGACGATCGGGTCGACGATGTCGGAGCCACCCGCCATCACCACCGCACCCGCGACGACGACGCCGAGCGAGCCGAGCGCGTCGGCGAAGGAGTGGCGCAGGACGCCCTCCAGGTTGACGTCCTCGCGCTGGCCGCGGGCGAGGTAGACGGTCGCGACGGCGTTGCCGAGCAGGCCGAGGACGCCGAGCGCCAGCACTCCCCCGCCCGAGATCGGCAGCGGATCGGAGAAGCGGCCGATCGCCTCGATCCCGATGATCACGCTGACCGCGACCAGCGTCAGCCCGTTGACGAGCGCCGCCAGCACCTCCGAGCGCTGGTAGCCGAAGGTGCGCCGGCCACTGGCGGGACGAGCGGCGAGCCGCGCCGCGATCAGCGCCAGGACGATCGAGCCGACGTCGGAGAGCAGGTGCCCGGCGTCGGCGAGCACCGCCAGCGAGCCGGTGAGGATGCCGCCGATCGCCTCGGCGAGCAGCAGCACCAGGTTGATCCCGAGCGCGACGACGAGCCGCCGCCGCGAGTCCTCCCGCCGCGCCTCCAGCGCGTGGGCGCCGAAGCCGTGGCTATGTCCGTGGCCGCCGCCAGCGTGATCGTGATCGTGCACGACCCGAGCATACGAGCGTTGATGGGCCGAAAACCCAAGGAGGGCTTGAGTTTTCGGCCCATCAACACCGCCAGACGGGTAGTTCCACGAGGGGTGCGGGTGGCGGGGCGGGGTGAGTGGCGCCCGGGTGGGTCGGCCGGGTCCGCCGGGGGGCCGGGCCGGACCGATCGGAGCCCAGGCGTCCCGGGCGTCTCGGAGGCGACCCGGGCAGGCTGTGGCCGCCTCCGAGACGCCCGGGACGGGAGGGTTTCGGGGGGGACTGGCGCAGGGACCGGCCGGCGCAGGGGAGCCCCGGCGCAGGGACGGGTGCGTGGCGGGGGAGATCCCGGGGAGTCCGGCGTCTCCGTGACGGGACGGAGGAATGGGACGTCTCCGTGACGAGGCCGAGGGAAGACGCCACGAAGACCGTGCGATCCGCGCAGGTCCCGTCGGGGAGATGCATGATCCGGCGGGATCCCCGCCGGATCATGGTCGGTCGGTGACGAAGATTCCACGATCGCAGGGAAGGCGTATGCCTTCACGGGGAGTTTCGGAGGCCCCGTCTCGCGCTGCGTGGATCGACCCTGCCATGGCAGGGTCGATCCACGCAGCGTCTTCGTGACCGTGGAGGAAGGGTGGAACCCGTGACGTCTCCCTCACGTCTCCCGCGTGGTTCCCGGCGTCTTCCTCACGTCTCCCCGACGTTTCCCGGCGTCTCCGTGACGATCCCCGGCCCCACGAGGGCGCGGTCGTCCCTACCCACCCATACCGCCGGTCAGGACGACCGCGCCCGCCCGTCCCTCGCC
>JAFDWF010000058.1 GCA_018268575.1 Actinomycetota bacterium | reverse complement strand
TCCTCCACGGTCCAGGACGCGCCGGGTGAGTCCTCCACCGCATGGCGTGGAGGATCCACCCGGCGCGGGACGGGGCCCTCGGACCTCCCCGTGAAGGCATGCGCCTTCCCTGCGATCCCGGCGTCCCCGTGACGTCCCCGGCGTCTTCGTGACGGCGGGGCGCCTCGTATCCCGTCGCCCGACCGCTCAGGGACCTGTGTGTGGAGTTTCGGTCGCCGTGGGACCGAAACTCCACACAGACGCCCTTGAGCGATGCACCCGTCCCTGTGCAGGCTTCCCCCCGCAAGACCTCCCGTCCCGGGCGTCCCGGAGGCGGCCACGGCCTGCCCGGGTCGCCTCCGGGACGCCCGGGACGCCTGGGCTCCGATTCCACAGGCCCGGACCACTCCCGGCTTCGCCGCCGTGCGGGCGCCGAGAGCGACGGCGGTGAAGGTCGCCGCCAGACCGAGGAGTAGGCCGCACCGAGCCAGAACGTGAAGTCCTGCGCGGTCGTCGCGCCGTGGGTCTCGTAGGCGACCGCCAGGAGTGCACTACCACCGACGAGGACAAGGGAAGCGAAGGTGGCGCCCGCGGCGGCGGCGGCCAAGGCCGCTTCACGGCGGGCCGGCGGGCGCCTCGCGCCGAGGGTGAAGACGAGACCGGCGAGGGCGATCCCGAAGGTCCCGATCGCCAGGATCAACATCGCGATCGTCGCCTCCTGGACCGCATGCGCGGCCGAATAGAACGACTGTAGGAAGAGCTGGGCAGCGGTGAGCGCGCCGTAGGCGGCCGTCGCGAAGATCATCCCCAGCCAGAGCCGGAGAGATCGACCCGATCCCCGCTGCTTCTCGGCAAACCCGGACACGACGATCACTGCTCCCACGGCGAGCAGGATCGACGCGAAGGTGGTCCAGCGGTAGGTCGCGCGGAAGTCGCCGATGTGAACCCGGTCAAGCGTCGGCACCAGGTAGAAGACCCAGGCGCCGATCTCGGCGATCAACGTCGTCGCGACGATCGTCCCGCCGAGGCGCAGCCGCCGCCAGTCGATCTCGTCGCCGAAGGCGGTGGCGACGACGATCCAACCGACCGCCCCGACCAGGTGCACGGCGACGAAGAGCACGGCGCTTACGACATATCCCCCCAAGACCCCCGGCCGGATGGTTTGATCCGCCTCGATCAGCTCTTTCGCGGTGAGGAACAGGAACGCCACCGCCACCCAGAGCGCGGCAATCCGAAAGCTGCGGTTGCGGGCAGCGAGCATGTCGGGCGCGGTGACTGAAGGCCTTTAGGCGGGGGTCTCGCCCTCGGCGAGGGAGCGGATGCCGTCGCCCTCGAGGCGGTGGATCAGCCAGTCGTCGAGGCGGGCGGCGCCGAGCTTGTCGTAGAAGCCGAGCGCCGGTTCGTTCCAGTTGAGGGCTACCCACTCGAGGCGGACGTGGCCGCGCTCGAGGGCGAGGCCGGCGAGGTGCTCCATGACCCGCAGGCCGATGCCGCCGCGGCGGTGCTCGGGGCGGACGTAGACGTCCTCGAGCCAGATCCCGGAGCGGCACTCGAAGGTCGAGAAGGTGGTGTAGAAGATCGCGTAGCCGACCGGCTCGCCGCCGGCGGACTCGACGACCAGGGCCTCGGCATCGCCGCGGTCGAAGAGCGAGGCGCGGAGGATCTCCGGCGTCCCCACCACCTCCTCGCGCAGTTTCTCGTAGGTGGCGAGCTCGCAGATCAGGTCGAAGAGGAGCTGGACGTCGGCTTCGGTCGCGGCGCGGATCGTCGGCATCGCGGGCACCGGCGGAAATCTAGCCACCCCGACGCTCGGACCCAGAGGGCGTCGAGCGTCGGTAGGGTCATCGGCGATGGGTGTGATCGACGAGCTGCTCGCCAACAACGAGGCCTTTGCGGCCCGGGTCGAGGAGACCCACCTGCAGGTCGAACCGAGCCGCCACCTGGCGATCGTCACCTGCATGGACTCACGGCTCGACGTCTTCGCCGCGCTCGGGCTGGGCGACGGCGAGGCGCACGTGCTGCGCAACGCGGGCGGGATCATCACCGACGACGTGATCCGCTCGCTGGCCCTCTCGCAGCGCAAGCTCGGCACCCGCGAGGTGATGCTGATCCACCACGACGACTGCGGCATGCAGACGATCACCGAGGACGGCTTCCGGGCGGAGCTGCACGAGGCGACCGGGATCGCGCCCGCCTTTGCGATCGAGTCCTTCACCGACGTCGAGGCCGACGTCCGCCAGTCGATCCGGCGGGTCCGCCGCTCCGACTTCCTCCCCTACCGCGACTCGGTGCGCGGCTTCGTCTACAACGTCGATAGCCACGCCCTGCGCGAGGTGGTCGTCGCCGACCCGCCGGGCGAGGAGGTCGTCTGAGCGTGGCCGAGGTCGCGCCGTACGGCTCCTGGCGCTCGCCGATCGCGCCGGCCGACGTCGCGCGTGGGGGTCGCAGGCTGGGCGGGCCGACGCTGGCCGCCGACGGCGCGGTCTGGTGGGCCGAGGGACGGCCGGCCGAGGGCGGCCGCAGCGCCCTGATGCGGCGCCCGGCGGGCGGCGAGGCGGAGGAGGTGACGCCGGCGGGCGCCAACGTCCGCACCCGCGTGCACGAGTACGGCGGCGGCGCCTGGAAGCTGCTCGGACCGGAGCTGGTCGTCTACGTCGACTTCGCCGACCAGCGCCTCTACCGACTGGAGCTGGGTGGCGAGCCGGTGGCGATCACGCCGGAGCCCGACCGGCCCGCGGGCCTTCGCTATGCGGACTTCGAGCCGACCCCCGACGGGAAGAGCGTCTTCTGCGTGCACGAGGTCCACGACGACGGCCCCGAACCGGCGAACTCCATCGTGGTACTGACTCTCGACGGTTCCATGCGTACCGAGGTGGTCGCCGCCGGCCGCGACTTCTACTCCTACCCACGGGTGTCACCGGACGGGCTCTGGCTCGCCTTCACCTGCTGGGACCACCCGAACATGCCGTGGGACGGGACCGAGCTGTGGGTGGCGCCGGCCCATGACCCGGGCGCGGCGCGGCCGCTGGCGGGCGGGAAGGCGGAGTCGATCTTCGCCCCGGCCTGGGACTCCCAGGACCGCTTGCGCTTCGTCTCCGACCGCGACGGCTGGTGGAACCTCTACCGCACGGTCGCCGACCTCGGCTCCCCCGACGCCGACCGCGACCTGCCTCAGGTCGAGCAGCTGAGCGCCGAGCGCGCCGACCTCGGCCATCCGCAGTGGGTCTTCGGCATGCAGACCCACGTCGAGCTCGAGGACGGGACGCTGGTCGTGATCCGCACCGAGGCCGCGACCGAACGGCTCTTCGCCCTCGACGGCCGCGGCGGCGCCTTGCGCGACCTCGGCCTCCCCTACACCTCCTTCGGCGCCGTGTCGATCTCCGCCCACGGCGGCCGGGTCGCCTTCGCGGCGGCCTCGCCGGCGAGCGAGCCGGAGGTCGTCGTCCTCGACGTCGCCGCCGGCAGCGCCGAGTCGGTGCGCCGTGCCTCCGAGGAGGAGGTCGACCCGGCGCTCGTCTCCGAGCCGCGCGCGATCGAGTTCCCGAGCGGCGACGGCGATACCGCGCACGCCTTCTACTACCCACCGGCCAACGCCGGCTTCGTCGGTCCCGACGACGAACGGCCGCCGCTGATCGTGGTCAGCCACGGCGGGCCGACCGCGCACGAGACCCCGGCGCTCGACCGCGAGTTCCTCTTCTGGACCAGCCGCGGCTTCGGCGTCGTCGACGTCAACTACCGCGGCTCGACCGGCTACGGCCGCGCCTACCGGGAGAAATTGAAAGGCACCTGGGGCATCGTCGACACCGAGGACTGCGTCGCCGCGGCGACGCACCTCGCCGAGACCGGCGAGGTCGACGGCGGGCGGCTGGCGATCCGCGGCGGCTCGGCGGGCGGCTACGCGACCCTCTGCGCGCTGGTCTTCCACGACGAGTTCGCCGCCGGGGCCTCCTACTACGGCGTCGCCGACACCGAGGCGCTGGCCCGCGACACGCACAAGTTCGAGTCGCGCTACCTCGACGGGCTGATCGGCCCGTATCCGGAGCGCGCCGACCTCTACCGCGAGCGCTCGCCGATCCACTTCGCCCGGCGCCTGAGCGCGCCGGTGATCCTCTTCCAGGGGCTCGAGGACGAGATCGTGCCGCCGAACCAGGCGGAGACGATGGTCGCCGCGATGGCCGCCAACGACATCCCCCACGCCTACCTCGCCTTCGAGGGCGAGCAGCACGGCTTCCGCCGCGCCGAGACCGAGATCCGCTGCCTCGAAGCCGAGCTCTACTTCTACGCGCGGATCCTCGGCTTCGATCCCGCCGACGAGCTGCAGCCGGTCGAGATCAGCTGACCACGCACCTGGCGCCGCCGGGTGAGGTGCCCTTGGCGGGGAAGGCGTGCGCGAGAGCGTGGGCGATCAGCACCGCCCGGGCGGCGTAGCCGGGCGAGGTGAAGTGGATGCCGTCTTCGATGAACCAGGATTCTTTGACGTCGGCGGCCCAGTTGTAGATGCGCATGTTCGGGTAGCGCAGGCACGCTTTTTCGAGTTCTTTGTCCCATTCCTTCATGCCTTCCTCGGCATAGAATTCGGTCGCGTCGGGGAGCGTTTTGACGTTGATCCAGAGCACGGGTTCGTCGCCGATGATGTTCATCATTTTCTGGATCCGTTCTTCGAGGCCGACGTTCGAGCCCGCCTTCACGTCGGCCGCCTCGTTCGTCCCCAGGGCCAACACCCAGCACCCTTTGTAGCCTTCGGCCTTCCACGCCTCGGCCACTTCCTGGGCGTTCGGCTGGCCTTCGAAGCGCTCTTCGATCGAGCGCGCGCCCTGCACTTCCATGTGGGTTTCCTTCACCCCGACTTCGGCGTAGCGGTTTTCGATCCGCTCTTTCGGGTTGGGCAGGTATTCGGCCGAGTCGAGCCCCTCCGAGGTCGAGTCGCCGATGTGGACGACCTTCGTACACGACGTTCTCTGCGAGTCGGCGGCCTGCGCCTTGGTCAGCGGGATCGGGCCCTTGGTCCCGGCGGCGGTCGCTTCCTTGACGCGAATCTGTTCGCCTTCGGCGGAGGCCTTGTTGAGCCCGGCCATGCCGGCGATCGCGACGAGGAAGAGGACGCCGATCGTGACCAGGACGACCCGCCCCTCCGGCGAGAAGGTCGCCCAGCTCCAGCCGAGCCGGCGCCGGCGGGCGAGCAGGCGGCCGATCGCACCGTGGCGGATCGGCTCCTCGACGAACTTCCAGGAGAGCGCCGCGATGGCGAAGATCGCCGCCACCTGGAGGACGTCGCGGACGAGGCTCTGGCCGTGGTGGCCCTGCGGCGAGGTGAGGACGATCACCGGCGTCTGCCAGAGGTAGATGCCGTAGGAGCGGACGCCGATCCAGCGCAGCGGCTTGCAGCCGACGATGTTGCCGAGCCGGCAGGCCGGATGGGCGAGCGGCATCAGCACCATCACCGTCGCCAGCGAGAGGACGACGAAGCCGCCGCGATAGAGGAACTGGGAGAACTCGCCGGTCTGCCAGACCATGATCGCGATGATCAGCAGGCCGAGGCAGCCGAGCAGGTCGAGGTTCTTGCGCGCCTGCCGGGTGATCCGCTTGGACAGCCGGCGGCTCGGCCAGACCATCGCCAGGGCGGCGCCGAAGAGGAGGCCGGCGGCGCGGGTGTCGGTGCCGTAGTAGACGCGCGAGGGGTCGAGGCTCGGGTGGAAGAGGATCGCCATCTCGATCGAGGAGATGACCGCCAGGACCAGGGTCGCGAGGGCGAGGTGCGGGCGCAGGCCGTTGCCGTTGCGGTCGCGGATCAGGCGCAGGCCGATCAGCAGGATGAAGGGCCAGAAGATGTAGAACTGCTCCTCGACCGAGAGCGACCAGAGGTGGTTCAGCGGCTGTTCGGGCGCGAAGCGGGCGAAGTAGGACACGTTGGCGGCGATCTGCTGCCAGTTGTTGACGTAGAAGATCGCCGAGACGACCGCCTTGCGGAACTGGTCGGGCTGGGCGGGGCCGAAGATCGTCACCCAGGCGACGACGACGAGCAGCATCAGGAAGAGCGCCGGCAGCAGGCGGCGGGCACGGCCGAGCCAGAAGCGGCCGAGGTGGATCGCCCCGCGGCGGAGAAACTGGCCGAGCAGGATGTCGGTGATCAGGTAGCCGGAGAGGGTGAAGAAGATGCCGACGCCGAGCAGGCCGCCGGGCGCCCAGCTGAAGCCGAGGTGGAAGAAGATGACCGCCAGGACCGCAATCGCGCGCAGACCGTCCAGCCCTGGCATGTAGCGCTCGCCGCGCGTGATCGGTTCGGGCATCGGACCCACGCATGGTAGGGACGGGCGAGGCTGATAGTTTGCCCGCTCGATGCAGGCGCTTTCCCGAATCGAGCCGCGGCGTGGCCGCATCGCCCTCGTTGCCCTGATCGGGCTCTGCGCGGCCGTGGCCCTGGCGCTCGCCGCCCGGCCCGCCGGCGCCGCCGCGCCGCCCGCGAAGCCGACCGCCTGTCCGGGCTTCCGCGTCCTCCACAACGATCGCATCGGCGCCGCCGTCTTTCCGGCCGGCAGCTACACGATCACCCTCCAGGACCCCAGCCTCGACTGCAAATCGAGCGCCGAACTCTTCGCCCGCTTCCTCGAGGACTACGACGGCGTACTGCCGAAACCGTGGACGGTCGCCAACGAAGGCTCCGGCAAGGCGGCCTTCCTGCGCAACGGCACCGGCCCCGGCTTCTCGGTCGAACTGACCGGCAAGAATCCGGAAAACGCCGTGAATCCCGATCTCGGGCAACTCTGCCCGGGCACCTTCATGGTCAACTCGACCACCGTGGTCGGGCCGCTGCGCTTCACCAAAGGCCAGTTCCTGATCTACCTGCCCGCGGGCTCGGGGATCACCTGCAACCGCGCCTCGGTCCTCTTCACCCGCTTCCTCGGTGCCGGCGGAACCCTGCCCGACCCGTGGAAGCTGATCAACCAGACGGCGACCTTCTACAAGCCACAGAACCCGAAACGATCCGCCTTCCGGATCGAACCGCTGAACGGGTCTGGCCGGCGGTAGGGGCGGGGCCGGGGCCGGCTGGCGCCCGGACCGGGTAAGGGACCCGGCCTTTTCGGAGGCGACCCTGGCAGGCTGTGGCCGCCTCCGAAAAGGCCGAGATTTGAGAGGAACGGCAGAGGGTCCAGGCGAGGGGCGGGGATCGCGGCGGCATCCGTCACGAAGACGCCGGGAACGTCACGGCTCCACAGCAGGCCCCGCCACGCTCGTTCACTTGAGCACGCCATAGGGGGCTCAACTGAACGAGCGTGATCAGGGGTGATGTGGAACACGCACGGAACCCTCACGAAGCGCACGTCTCTCTCACAAACGCGACATCTCCGCGATCCGGGCGCCGGCCGGCGGGCGCCAGCTTCCCCTAACGCGCCTCCAGCGCAAACGGCGTCCCCTCGGAGTCGCGGCAGATCGCCCAGCGCTCGCCCGGGTGCACGATCGAGCCGCCGAGGTCCTCGACCACCCGCAAGGCACTCGTGATGTCGGCGACCGGGAAGTAGGGCAGCGAGGCGGTGTCGCCGGGGCCGGGGCCACGTTCGTGGACGCCGAGTCGGACGCCGTTCGACTCGGCGACCCAGCCGGCGCCCTCCTGGGCGCCGCGGGGGCGCAGCTCGACCTCGAGCAGGCCCTGCCAGAAGCGGCGGGCGCGCTCGGGGTCGTCGGCGGGGAACTCGATCAGCGCCGCCAACGTTTCCACCTCGAGGCCCGCCCGTTGCCGTCGACACTCTGTCCCGGCAGGTCTTCGCCGTTGCCGAGGAAGGAGGTTTCACGCGCGAGGAGCTGCTCGAACTCGCCACGGTCGAGGAAGATCCCATGGCACTTGCGGCACTGCTCGATGGTGACGCCGTTGCGCTCGACCTTATGCATCTCGCCACCGCACTTGGGGCAGGTCAACGCCGCCTCGGTGGTCGCCGCCTGAGCAGTCGGGTCGTTCATCACCGGGCCTCCGTGGCGCCCTCGACCAGGCTCGCGTAGGCGTCCGGCCGGCGGGTGGTGAGGAAGGGGAAGAGCTCCAGCCAGTCGCCGCGCTGGTCGAGGTCGAGGTCGCAGACCAGCACCGCCGGCTCGTCGCGCGGCGCCTGCACCAGCACCCTGCCGTAGGGGTCGGAGATGAACGAGGAGCCGTAGAAGCGCAGCGGTGGCTCCTCCCCGGTCCGGTTCACCGCGACCATGAAGGTGCCGTTGGCGATCCCGTTGGCGACGATCACCCGCTCCCAGAGCGGTTGGGTGTCGAAGTCGGGGTGGTCGGGCTCGGAGCCGATCGCGGTCGGGTAGATGAGGACGTCGGCGCCGGCCAGGCTGTAGGCGCGGGCGAGCTCCGGGAACCATTGGTCCCAGCAGGTCGGCAGGCCGAGCCGCGCCTCGCCGAGCGCGACCAGCGGGAACGGCGCGCCCTCGGAGGGGCCCGGGCGGAAGTACTTGTCCTCGTAGTAGCCGGCCGTGACCGGGATGTGGAGCTTGCGGGTACGGCCGACGAGGGTGCCGTCGGGGGCGACGACGATCGCGGTGTTGAAGCCGAGGCCGTCGTCGCCGGGCGCCCGCTCATAGAGGGAGGCGTGGACGTGGACACCGGTCTCGCGCGCGATCGCCACGGCGAACTCGAAGGTGGGGCCGCCGGGCAGCTCCTCCGGCTCGACCCCGACCCCTTGCGGCCCGGCCGGGTCGACGGCGAAGTAGGGCGAGAGGGTCAGCTCCTGCAGGCAGACGAGGCGCGCGCCCTGTGCCGCGGCCATGCGGATCCCGGTCGCGAGGGCCTCGCGGTGCTCGTCGGGATCGGGGTGCCAGGCCTCCTGCACCGCGCCGATGCGGAAGGTCTCGCGGCCCGGCGCCCGGGTGCGGGCGGGAGAGTCCTCGACCCCGGTCTTCTCGATCAACTGCGGCTCGGCCACCAAGACGACTGTACGGGGTCGGGCCGTTCGGCGACAATCTCCGGGATGCCCCGTCCGCTCGACTCGACCCCCGCCGCCGACGGCTTCCGCATGCCGGCCGAGTGGGAGCCGCACGAAGGCTGCTGGATGGCCTGGCCCGAGCGGCCCGACAACTGGCGCGAGGGCGCCGTCCCCGCTCGGGCCGCCTACGCCGCGGCGGCGAGCGCGATCGCAGCGTCGGAGCCGGTGACGGTGGCGGTCTCCGACCGGCAGTTCGAGCCGGCACGGGCGGCGCTCCCGGACGCGGTCCGCGTGGTCGAGGTATCCACCGACGACGCCTGGATCCGCGATACCGGGCCGACCTTCGTCGTCGACGGCGCGGGCGGGCGGCGCGGCGTCGACTGGATCTTCAACGCCTGGGGCGGCCTCGACGGCGGCCTCTACTCGCCCTGGGACCGCGACGACCGGGTGGCGGCAAAGGTGCTCGAGGTCGAAGGCGACGCTCGCTACCGCGCCCCGATCGTGCTCGAGGGCGGCGCGATCCACGTCGACGGCGAGGGCACGGTGCTGACCACCGAGCAGTGCCTGCTGAACCGCAACCGCAACCCGGAGCTCGACCGGCCTGCGATCGAGGCGGCGCTCCACGCCCACCTCGGCACCGAGAAGGTCCTCTGGCTTGGCGAGGGCGTCCTCGAAGACGAGACCGACGGCCACGTCGACAACCTCGCCTGCTTCGCCCGCCCCGGCCTCGTCCTCCTTACCTGGGTCGAGGACCCGGCCGATCCCCAGCACGGGATCTCCGCCGACGCCCTGGCGCGCCTGGAGGCGGCGACCGACGCCCGTGGGCGCCCGCTCGAGGTGGTGAAGATCCCCGCCCCCGGCCCGCTGACGATCACCGCCGCCGAGGCCGCCGGGGTCGAGCCCGTCGAGGGCACCCGCCCGCGCCGCGCCGGCGACCGGATGGCGGCCAGCTACGTCAACTTCTACCTCGGCAACTCACGCGTCGTCTACCCGCTGCTCGACCCGACCCGCGACGAGAATGCCGGCGCGATCCTCCGCGACGTCTTCCCAGGACGCGAGGTGGTCGGCGTCCCCGCCCGCGAGATCCTCCTCGGCGGCGGGAACCTTCATTGCATCACGCAGCAGGTGCCGGCGCGTTAGGGGGTCGATTTCGGGGGTGGGGTTCGGGTGGGAGTGGTTCGGGCCGTAGGAATCGGAGCCCCGGCGTCACGGAGATGCCACGTCCCTCGACGATCGGGGCTCTGCGTGGTTCCTTATGGGCGGAAAACGCCCATTTCGAACCACGGAGTCTCCTGACCGTCCGGGATCCGGGACGGATCGTGACGTACACCCTCCCCGGCGCTCCTTCCGCCGGGGACCGTGACGACCCCGCCCCTCGCCCGGACCTCTGCCGTCCCCCCCCTCCCGAACCGAGCTAAACCAGCGTTTCTTCCGCCCGCGGCGTGCTCTCCCCTTCCGCCGCCACCGCCTTCTGCACCAGCACGCCCTCGGGGTCGGAGAAGCAGAGTCGGACCAGGTGGCCGGGGGCGTCGCTGAGCGTCCAGTAGCTACAGGTCGAGTGGTCGGGCCGGGGCGGGAAGAGGCCG
This sequence comes from Actinomycetota bacterium, assembly GCA_018268575.1. GTDB lineage: Bacteria > Actinomycetota > Thermoleophilia > Solirubrobacterales > 70-9 > VAYN01. The sequence goes on along the minus strand of JAFDWF010000058.1, from coordinate 10,590 downwards.
AGCAGCTTCTTTTCTTCGACCTGGTCTTCCTGCAGCCCGACGTCGTGGAGTTCCTTCAGGACCGCGGTCTGCGACTCGCCCTTGTGCAGCGCCTCGTACTGCTGCGAGCTCATTTCCGCGCCGAAGATGCTGACTGCGCCCTCGTCGATGCCCATGCTCTCGCGGTGCCCGCCGCCGAAGATCACCCCCAGCACGACGCCGACCACGAGCAGGCCAGCCACCGACCAGGCGATGATCGCCCGCCGACGCTGCCGGCGCCGGTAGAGGTCACGGTCCACTCGGGGGAGGATCGCAGACGATCCAGCCCGGTCTTCGCTAGCGTCCAGGCCATGAGTGGAGACACGGATTTTCGACGCGACCTTGGCCAACAACTGCGGGTCGACTCGATCCGCTCCTCCGACGCGGCGGGCTCGGGGCACCCGACCTCCTCGATGTCGGCGGCCGACCTCCTGGCGGTGCTGATCGACGGGCACCTGAAGCTCGACTTCGGCGCCCCGGAGGATCCCCGCAACGACCACCTGATCTTCTCCAAGGGCCACGCCTCGCCGCTCTACTACTCGGTGCTGAAAGCGGTCGGCGCGATCTCCGACGACGAGCTGCTCACCTTCCGCAAGCTCGGCTCCCGGCTCGAAGGCCACCCCACCCCGGTCCTGCCCTGGGTCGACGTCGCCACCGGCTCGCTCGGCCAGGGCCTGCCGATCGGCGTCGGCGTCGCCACCGCGGCGCGGATGGAGCGGATGCCCTCGCGCGTCTGGGTCCTCTGCGGCGATTCGGAGATGGCCGAGGGCTCGATCTGGGAGGCGGTCGAGCACGCCGGCAAGCAGGGCCTCGGCAACCTGACCGCGCTGATCGACGTCAACCGGCTCGGCCAGACCGGCGAAACGATGCACGGCTGGGACCTGAGCTCCTACGGCGGTCGCGCCGAGGCGTCGGGCTGGAACGTGCTCGAGATCGACGGCCACGACGTGGGGGAGATCGAGGACGCCTACGTCAACGCCGAAGGCTCAGGCCGGCCGACGATGATCGTCGCCCGGACGAAGAAGGGCAAGGGCGCCAAGGAGGTCGAGGACCTGCCCGGCAAGCACGGCAAACCGCTGGCCGATCCGGCGACCGCGATCGAGGAACTGGGCGGCGAGCGGAACCTCGAGGTCGAGGTGGCAAAGCCCGCGGGCGACGCGACCATCCACCGCTTCGAGGCCCCCGGCGGCGAGATGCCGACCTGGGAAAAGGGCGAGGAGATCCCGACCCGGAAAGCCTACGGCGTGGCGCTGGCGGCGCTCGGCAACCGGCGCGACGACATCGTCGCCCTCGACGGCGAGGTCGGCAACTCGACCCACTCCGAGGACTTCAAGGCGGCCCATCCGGACCGCTTCGTCGAGGTCTACATCGCCGAGCAGCAGATGGTCGCCTCGGCGGTCGGCTTCCAGGTCCGCCGCCACTGGACGCCCTTCGCCTCGACCTTCGCCGCCTTCCTCAGCCGCGCCTACGACTTCGTCCGCATGGCGGCGATCAGCCGCGCCGACATCCGCCTCTGCGGCTCCCACGCCGGCGTCTCGATCGGCGAGGACGGGCCCTCGCAGATGGCGCTCGAGGACCTCGCCAGCCTGCGCGCGGTGCACGGCTCGACCGTGCTCTACCCGTCAGACGCGACCTCGACCGCGGCGCTGGTCGAGATCATGGCCGACACCGCCGGGATCTCCTACATGCGCACCACCCGCGGGGCGACGCCGGTGATCTACGACTCCGCCGAGGAGTTCCAGGTCGGCGGCTCGAAGACCGTGCTCGACGGCGACGACGTCACCCTGGTCGGCGCCGGGATCACCCTGCACGAAGCGCTGGCGGCGGCCGCGCGGCTCGCCGGCGAGGGCATCTCGGCGCGGGTGATCGACCTCTACTCGGTGAAGCCGATCGACGCCGACGCGCTGGTCAAGGCGGCGCAGGAGACCGGCGCGATCGTCACCGTCGAGGACCACTGGAAGGAGGGCGGCATCGGCGAGGCGGTGCTGGCGGCGCTGGCCGAGCACGGCGCGAGCGCCGCGGTGCGGATCCTCGCGGTCGAGGAGATGCCGAGCTCGGCGAAGCCGGCCGAGCTATTGCGCGCCGCCGAGATCGACGCCGAGGCGATCTACAGCGCCGCCACGGAGATCGTCAAGACCAAAGTCGCCAGCGCGCCCCAGACCGGCGCCTGACGGCGTCCTCGGTCGCTCGCGTGCAGAGCACGCCACGCGACCCCCGCCGCAGGCGGGGTGCGAGCGCGTAGCGCGAGTTTCTGGTCAGGCTTGGTCTGGAACGCGCTGGTGCGGTGGCGCGTCGCCGTCCGGTCCGAGGACGAAGACGTCCACCGCCACGTCGGGGTCGACGTGCACCGAGCTGAGGTGCGCTTCGACCTTGCGGCCGAGCACCGCTTCCATCCGCTGCTTGTAGACGTCCTCGGTGGCGGCGCGGTGGGCGGCGCGCGTCTCCCGCACCCGCTCCTCCTGCCCCGCCTCGATCAGCGTCCGCTCGACCGGGGTGAAGACGTCGGTGAGGATGCAGACGACGAGGTTGTCGGCGACGTGGGTCTTCGCCGCCCCGGGGCCACGTCCGAAGTGCTCGCGATGCAGGGCGACAGCGGCGTTGGAGATCTCGGTCAGCGCCGGCCGCGACACGTTCTGGCCGTCCACGATTGCGCTCAACTCTCAGGCTCCTTCGGCGAGATCACTGCGCTACGTCCACTTCCTGTTTCAACGGCTCCGCCTCACCCCGTCGCCACCAGGAACCGAGCCGTTCCAAACAGTTCGAAAACCGGCGAGCCGCAAAAGTACTACGACAAAAGACGCAACTGGCATAAATCTGTTTGAGCACTCTGAACGGACCAGCTGTCGATTCGGGCCACCGCCGTTCGTCCAATCGGCGACCATCCCCAAAAGGAGGAAACCGATGCGCTACATCATGTTGATCAACCAGGGCGATTCGCCGACCCCGGCCGACCCGGAGCGGTGGGCCACCCTCTCGGAGGCCGAGCAGGAGCAGATCGGCGCCGACTACCAGGCGCTGAACCAGGCGCCAGGGGTCGAGCCCGGCCCCTGGATGCAGCCGCCCGAGGCGGCGACCACGGTGCGCGTGCAGGACGGCCGCACGCTGACCACCGACGGCCCCTTCGTCGAGACCAAGGAGGCGCTCGGCGGCTTCTTCTTCTTCGAGGCCGACGACCTCGACGCGGCGATCGAGATGGCGGCGCGGGTGCCCGCGGCGCGGCTCGGCGGCGCGGTCGAGGTGCGGCCGCTCAAAGAAGGGTGGTAGCGAGCGCCGAAGAGGCGTTCCGCGACGAGTGGGGTCGCGTCCTCGCCGCCCTGATCGGCATCCTCGGCGACTTCGAGCTCGCCGAGGAGGCCGCCCAGGAGGCGTTCGCGACCGCCGCCGAGCGCTGGCCGCACGAGGGCGTCCCGTCGAACCCGGCCAACTGGCTGGTGACGACGGGGCGCAACCGGGCGATCGACGCGCTGCGGCGGCGGCGCACCTTGGCCGAGAAGACGCGCCTGCTGGAGGCGGAAGCCGAGCGGGCGACCGAGATGGAAGAGGCCGAGGCGATCCCCGACGAGCGGCTCGAGCTGCTCTTCACCTGCTGCCACCCGGCGCTCTCGACCAAGGCCCAGGTGGCGCTGACGCTGCGCACGCTGGGCGGCCTGACGACGGCGGAGATCGCCCGCGCCTTCCTCGTCGCCGAGCCGACGATGGCGCAGCGGCTGGTGCGGGCGAAGGCGAAGATCAAGGCCGCCGGGATACCGTTCAGGGTACCCCCGGACTACCTCCTGCCGGACCGTTTGGCGGCGGTGACGGCGACGATCTACCTGATCTTCAACGAGGGCTACGGCGGCCGCGGCGAGCTGGCGGGCGAGGCGATCAGGCTCGGCCGGGCGCTGGCCGAATTGATGCCCGACGAGCCCGAGGCGCAGGGCCTCGTGGCGCTGATGCTGCTACTGGAGGCGCGGCGCGGCGCCCGCTTCGACGGCAGCGGCGAGATCGTCCTGCTCGCCGACCAGGACCGGGCGCTCTGGGATGCCGCCGGCGTCGCCGCCGGGCGGGCGGCGCTCGACCGGGCGCTGGCGCTGCACGGCCGCGGGCCCTACGTCGTGCAGGCGGCGATCGCCTCGCTGCACGCGGCCGAGCCGCGCGACTGGGAGCAGATCGCCGCCCTCTACGCCGAGCTGGCGCGGCTCACCGACTCGCCGGTGGTCGAGCTGAACCGGGCGGTGGCGGCGGCCGAGGCCTACGGCCCGGCGACGGGCCTGGCGCTGATCGAGAAGATCGACGGGCTTAACTCCTACCGCTACCTGCACGCGGCGCGGGGCGAGCTCCTGGCGCGGATCGGGCGGACCGAGGAGGCGCGCGCCGCCTTCGCGCGGGCGCTGGAGCTGATCGACGACGAGCCGGAGCGTCGGCTGATCACGCGTAAGCTTCGCGCCCTCAGATGAGCGACGCGCCCTTCCTCCTCCTGCAGATCTCCGACACCCACCTGGGGGCGGCCTGGGACGAATCCGACCCGGAGGACGGCCTGCGCGCCGCGGTGGCGGCGATCCTGGCGCTGCCGCAGCGGCCCGACGCCCTGCTCGTCTCCGGCGACCTGACCGACAACGGCACCCCGGAGGAGTACGCGCGGGTGCGGGAGCTGCTGGCGCCGCTCGGGCTCGAGCCGCACGTGATCCCCGGCAACCACGACCTGCGCGGTCCGCTGCGCGAGGCGTTCGGGCTGCCCGGCGAGGGCGACGAGCACGCCTCCCACGTCGCCGACCTCGGGCCGCTGCGCCTGGTCTGCCTCGACTCGATTATTCCCGGCGCCGAAGGCGGGGCCCTCGACGGGGGGCGGATCGAGTGGCTCGACGCTGCGCTCGGCGCCGACCGCGAGACGACGACCGTGGTCGCGATGCACCACCCGCCGCTGCGCACCGAGATCCCGACCTTCGAACGGATCGGCCTGGCGCCGGAGTCGATCGCGGCGCTGGCCGCGGTCCTCGGTCGCCACCCGCAGGTGGTGCGGCTGCTCGCCGGCCACGTGCACCGGATGATCGTCGCCGAGCTGGCCGGACGCGCCGTGCTCACGGTGCCGAGCACCTACCTGCAGGCGGCGCTCGACTTCGAGGCGCCGAAGCTGGTGATGGGCGCCGATCCGCCCGGCTTCGCCGTCCACGCGCTGCGCGACGGCAAGCTCGCCTCGCACGTGCAGACGATCAATACCTGAGGATCGCGGCCACCCCTTCGGCCTCGTGGAGCGCTTCCGCGGCGGGGCCGTGGACGGCGGTGATCTTGGCGCTTCCGCGAAGCGCGCCGCGGACCAGCGACTCGGCATCGCCGTCGAGCCCCGCGTCCATCACCAGCCGCTCGACCCGGCCTTCCGCCAGGGCCTCGCCGACGTCCTGGCGCCCGACCGCGCCGTGGCTGCCGCCGCGCGCCTCTTCCAGCGCTGCGGCAACGAGGCGCGCCTCGTGCTCGGCGTCGGCGTTCTCGACCGCCGCGGCGACGGTGTCGTGCAGCTTGCCGGTCGGGGTCGAGATCAGATCCGCCTCGCCCGCCGCGGTCAGCTTCACCCCCGGCGCCGCGAGGCCCGCCTCGAAGCTCTCCAGGTCGACGGCCGGGCCGAAGGCCAGCGCCCGCCCGATCCCCCGCTCTTCCAGCGCCCGGCCGACCAGCGCCCCGGCCTCGCCGAGGAACTTGTGGCGGTTGTGGTCGAGCCGATCGCCGTATTCGTCCTTGCCGGAGGAGCCGCCGCGCCCGGCGGCCGGATCGCCGCCGCCGCTGTGCACCTTGCGCTCGCGCCAGTCGAGGCTCGTCACCTCGAGCTCCCAGTGCTCGATCTCGGTCAGTTCGCCTTCGGCGAAGAGCAGCAGGCGCACCTGCTCGAGCGAGACGATCGCGATCCCGCGCGCCTCGCCGCGGCAGGCGAGGTCGACCAGCGGCGCCAGGGTCGGGCGCTCGCCGAGCTCGACGCAGGCGCTCGCGCGGGGGGCCGCGCCGGTTCCCCACCAGTGCTCCTCGCCGCCCTTCTCGGCGACCTCGACGAAGCCCGCTTCGCCGCGCGGCGGCGGCCGGTGGTCGCCGTCTTCGTAGCGTTCGGCGATCCGCCGGGCGAGCGCCCGCAAGGCGACCCGGCGTTCGTGGTCGGCGTCCTTGGCCGCCTCCAGCAGGGCGTCGAGCCCGTTGCGCAGCTCGGTGCGCCAGGCGCCGCCGCGGTCGGCGGGGTCGAAGGCGAGATAGACGGAGACGACTCCCAACTGTGGCTCCCAGTCGCTGAGACGACGCGCGTCCGAGAAAGTAGGGTGGGCCATCGGCGCTCCTCCTCGTCGGTCGTGGTCGGGGTCGTCTACCCCGGCTCCCTGCGGGGAACCTATCGGGCGCGGGGGCGCGTAGCCGGGACCGCGGCGCGTGCGGCGCTACGCGTCGCGGGCGAGGCGGAAGCCCATGTTGCCGGTCGAGCTGTCGGGCGTGTTGAAGCTGCGCGCGGCGACCCGGTAGCGGTTGCAGTAGGAGGCGTGGCAGAGGTAGGAGCCGCCGCGGATCGCCCGCGTCTGGCGGTCGAAGCGCTCGGCGCACCATTCCCACACGTTGCCGCTGGTGTTCATCAGGCCGTGGCCGTTGGGCTCGTACTCGTCGACCGGGCAGGTGGCGAGCCAGCCGTCCTCGCCGCTGTTGTGGGTGGGGAAGGTCCCCTGCCAGACGTTCATCGCGTGGCGGCCGCCGGGCTCGAGGTCGTCCCCCCAGGGGAAGCGCGCCTGCTCGAGGCCGCCGCGGGCGGCCATCTCCCACTCGGCCTCGTGCGGGAGGCGGTGGCCCGACCAGGCGCAGAAGGCTTTCGCATCGTTCCAGGAGACGTGGACGACGGGGTGGTCAAGGCGCTCCTCGGCGTCCGAGTGCGGGCCCTCGGGGTGGCGCCAGTCGGCGCCGAAGACCTGGCGCCACCAGGGCGCATTGGCGATCCCCCGGGTCGGCTCGAAGTCGTCCGGGAGGAGGCCGGCGAAGACGAAGGACCAGCCCGCCCGCTCGGCCTCGGTGCGGTATCCGGTCGCCGCGACGAACTCCGTGAAGCGGCGCACGGTGACGGCGATCGGGTCGATCCAGAAGTCGGGCAGGTCGATCTCGCGGATCGGCCCCTCGCGATCCTGGGGGAAGCCGTCGGCGTCCTCGGTGCCCATCAGGAAGCTGCCGCCGAGGCGGACCATGCCGTCGGTGGCGGCGTCGTTGGCGCTCTCCGGGGCCTGCGCTTCCTCTCCACCGGGGGCGCGCCCCGGCGCACAGCAGGCGTGTCGGTGCTCGTCCATCTGACGTTCAGTGTGCCGAACCGCGGCAGGGGACGGCCGATCGCCGCCGAAACTGGAACCTGAAGCCGTTTCGCAGTCCCCCGGACCCGACAAAGGAGATTGACGTGGAAGTGAGAGGCGAAGCGCGGGCGATGTTCGCAGCGGTCCTGCTGCTGATCGCCGGCGTGCTCAACGTGATCTACGGCATCGCTGGAATCAGCAACGCCGCATTCTTCAACCACCAGACCCAGTACGTCATCTTCAGCCTCGGTTTCTGGAGCTGGGTGACGCTGCTGATCGGCCTCGTCCAGTTGACCGGTGGCTGGTCCCTGTTCAGCGGCGGCGTCTACGGCCGCACGGTCGGGATCATCGCCGCCACCCTCGGCGCGATCGAGTCCCTGCTCGCGATCGGCGGCAGCTTCCCGTTCTGGTCGCTGGGCATCTTCGCCCTCTGCCTGATCGTCCTCCACGGGCTGATCGTCTATGGCGAGCCGATCGAGCGCTGAGCCGCCGACCGCGGTCAGGCGGCCGGCTTGGTGACCGTGCAGACGTAGAAGAGGTGCAGGAAGCGGTCGGTGGCGACCTCGCCGAAGCGGGCGAGGTCGTCCCAGGGCCGCACGTAGGGGTGGCCGGGACCGAGCCTCACCAGCCCCTTGGCGATCGGGTCGAGGACCGGGCGCAGCGGCGTCTCGGTGAGGCCGAGGTCCATCACCGCGAGGCGACCGCCGGGGCGCAGCGCCTCCCAGGCGCGGGTGGCGGCGGGCAGGCGGGCCGCCTCGGGCATCGCCGAGTAGCTGAGGCTGAAGAGGACCGCGTCGACCTCGCCGGGGACCCCCATCCTCGCCGCGTCGGCGTGGATCAGCTCGACGTTGCGCCAACCGCGGCGGGCGATCAGCTTGCGGGCCTCGGCGAGCATCCCGGTCGAGAGGTCGACCCCGATCACGGTCCCGGTCGGCCCCACCGCGTCAACCAGGTAGGGAAGGTTGCGACCGGAGCCCGCGCCGACCTCGAGCACGGTGTCGCCCGGGTGCAGGGCGAGCGCGGCGACGCCCTTGCGGCGGGCCTGCGGGGTGATCAGGAAGAGCGGCGAGAGCGCCCGGTAGAAGGGCGCCACCCGGTCGTATCCGGCGGTAATCGTCGCCTGGTCGATACCGCCATCGTACCTCTATGCCTTGACACTTATATAAGGATTTAGTTATATATATTCCGTGAGCGCGACGGGAGGCGAGGTCTTCGAGGCGGTGGCCGAGGGCTCGCGGCGCGTGATCCTCGACCTGCTCGCCCGCGGGCCGCGGCCGGTCGGCGAGATCGTCACCGCCACCGGGCTCAGCCAGCCGAACGCGTCCCGCCACCTGCGGATCCTGCGCGAAGCGGGCCTGGTCGCGTCGCGGGCCGACGGGCAACGGCGGATCTACGAACTGCGGCCCGCCGGCCTCGCCGAGCTGATCGGCTGGGTCGCTCCCTACCAGGCGCTCTGGAAGACGAGCCTCGACGCGCTGGAACGACACCTCGACGCCGAGGCCGACCCCGATACCGAGAGGGAGGACCACTGATGCCCGACCGATACGCCCAATTGACCGAAGTCGACGGCCGCCCGGCCCTGCGCTTCGAACGCACCCTCCCCCACCCGCCGGAGCGGGTCTGGAAGGCGCTCACCGACACCGGCGAGATGTTCGCCTGGCACCCCACCCCGGCCGAGTTCGAGCCACGGGTCGGCGGCCGCGTCGCCTGGCACCCGGACGGCCACGTCGCCGAGATGCCGGAGGACGAGGTCACCGACTGGGACCCGCCCCGCCTGCTCGGCTACACCTGGGGGAACGAAGGCGGGCGGCCGGATCACCTGCGCTGGGAGCTCCGCCCGCATGACGACGGCTGCCTCCTCACCCTCGTCCACACCTTCGACGACCGGCTGAAGGCCGCCCGCGACGGGGCCGGCTGGCACGTCTGCCTCGACGCGCTCGCCGCCGGCCTCGACGGGAGCCCGGAGCGGCCCGGCGGCGACCCGAACGCCCCCGGCCCCTGGACCGGCCTCAACACCGAGTACCAGGAGCGCTTCGGGATCTCACCCGAGGAGGCGACGCCGCCGCCGACCCGCTGAGCGGCGGCGGCGCGCCCGCTCAGCTCGCCTGCTGGTTCGCGTACATCAGTGAGGCCGGGGTGGTCAGGTCCTCGCCGGTCTCCAGCAACGTCTTCAGGCCGGAGAGGATCATCGGCCAGCCGCCCCAGAGTTCGTTGTTCGCCCCCTCGCCGAGCTGGTCGTGGACCACCCGCAGCCGGCAGGAGTCCTCGCCGACCGGCTCGATCTCCCAGCTCACCCGCGAGGTGCCTTCCTTCTGCACGTCCTCGCTCCAGAGGGCGGTGAACGTCTGCACGAGGCGCCGCGGCGGATCTACCTCGACGTTCTCGCCGCTGGCGATGTCGATCACGCCGGGGACGGCGGAGCGGTACTCCGATCCCTCCGTCCAGTCCGACTCGGTGCCTACGCCGAAGCTGTAGCGCTTGCGCATCTCGCCGTCGGTGATCGCCTCCCAGAGGCGCTCGGGGCTGGTCTTGATGTAGATCTCGAACACGGTCATCGCGCCGCGGTCACCGACCACGGCGTAGAGCTGCTCGTCGTTCATTTCTGCTCCTCCTCGAGGTCTCGCTTGAGCCCAGTGAGGGCCGAGGCCCAGGGCTCCGCGTACTTACTTACCCAGCGGTCGTGGACTTCGCGGATCGGCACGGGGTTCAAGAAGTGCAACTTCTCCCTCCCCCGCCTCCGCGTCGTCACCAGCCCCGCGCCCTCCAGCACTTTGAGGTGCTTGGCGACGCCGAAGCGAGTCATCGGCAACCGCTGCTCGAGCGCGCTCAAGGTCTGTCCGTCCCGCTCGAACAACTCATCGAGCAGGCGCCGGCGAGTCGGATCCGCCAAGGCCTTGAACACGTCGTCGATCATGGAACAGGAGGATAGGTGACCAGATGGTCACATGTCAAGGACGGGGTCCGGCCGGACCGATCGGGGTTCCGGCGTCCCGGGCGTCTCGGAGGCGACCCGGGCAGGCTGTGGCCGCCTCCGAGACGCCCGGGACGGGAGGGTTCCGGGGGAAGCTGGCGCAGGGACGGGTACGTTACGGGGGAGATCCGGGGAGTCCGGCGTCTCCGTGACGGGCCCCGACGAAAGCGATGTCTCCGTGACGGGACAGAGGAATGCGACGCCTTCGTGACGGATCCGACGAAAGCCGGCACGAAGACCGTGCGATCTGCGCGGGTCCCGTCTGAGGGATGCATGATCCGGCGGGATCCCCGCCGGATCATGGTCGGTCCGTGACGAAGGGTCCAC
>JAFDWF010000057.1 GCA_018268575.1 Actinomycetota bacterium | reverse complement strand
CCGTGGGACCGAAACTCGACACAGAGGTTCTTGAGCGATGCACCCGTCCCTGCGCAGGCTTCCCCCCGAAGACCTCCCGTCCCGGGCGTCCCGGAGGCGGCCACAGCCTGCCCGGGTCGCCTCCGAGACGCCCGGGAGGCCTGAGCTCCGATCGGTCCGGCCCGGACCACTTCCGGCCCGCGGCCCGCATCCACCCCGGGCGCCAGCCCGATCCGCCACCCCACCCCCGCCCCGTGGACTACTCATCTGCCGCCCGCGAGACGCGAGCTGCCGACGGACGACCCTGGCGAGCTGTAGACGCCCCCTTGGCCGCTGGAGCGCCGGGAGTCAGGAAGAGGCGTGGATCGAGGGGCGAAGACGCGAGGGTCGGTGCGCCGAGCGGCGCCGACGCTCCGCACAGGATCGATCTGCTACGCCGCGGGCCCGCTCGGCGGCGGCTGCGGCGGGGCCTCTCGCGGCGGGCCCTTCAGTGCCAGCAGCCGGTAGTAGAGGACCGCGGCGAGGAGGCCGGCGATCGGCGCGGTCAGCGTCGCCGCCAGGGTGCCGAGGACGATGCGGAGGATCGCGCCGCCGGCTATCGCTTCGGCGATCGAGGTGAGGATCAGGGTGGCGACGGCGGTGATCAGGGTCGCCGTGATCACGGCGCCGAAGACGGTCCAGCCGTGGCCTTCGACCAGTTCCTGCGAGCGGCGGAAGGAGCCGCCGACCCCCCCCTTCTCGATCACGATCACCGGCGCGATCACCGCCCAGATCGTCACCAGGATGCAACCGGGGACGATGAAGAGGATGAAGCCGACCAGGACGCCGATGCCGTAGAGGATGCCGGTGACGAGGAGGGTCGAGAGCACCGGGGCGACCGAGCGGAGCAGTTCGCCGACCGAGGCCTTGCGCTCGCCGTCCTGGACGTCGCGGACGAGGCTCACCACCACCCCCTGGTAGAGGATCGCGACGGCGAAGGTGAGGATCGCGGCGGCGGCGAAGAGGCCGACGTCGTTCTGGCCCGCGGCGCCGGAGAGGATCGAGACCGGCAGGAAGAGCCAGAAGGCGGTCGGGACCAGGACGCCGAAATGCTGCTGATAGAGCGCGACGACTTCGTTCAGCACGTCGCCGACGGTGAGCCTGCGGGTGCCGTTCATGGCGCGCCTTTCGACTCGGGCCCTACGATCCCTGCGTGGCCGAGATCGAGCGCAAGTTCCTGGTCGCGGAAATGCCGCGGGCGGAGAACGGACGGACGGTGATCGAGCAGGGCTACCTCGCCCTCGACGACCAGGCCGAGGTGCGGCTGCGGCGAGCGGGCGGCGAGCTCCTGCTGACCGCGAAGACAGGCCACGGCGAGGTCCGCGAAGAGGTCGAGGTGCCGCTCGGGCCGGGCGCCTTCGAGGCGCTCTGGCCGCTGACCGCGGGCAAGCGGGTACGCAAGGTGCGCCACTACGTGCCACTGAACGGGCTGCTGCGGGCGGAGATCGACGTCTACGAAGGGGCGCTGGACGGGCTGCGCACGGCCGAGGTGGAGTTCTCCTCGCGCGAGGAGGCCGATCGCTTCGTGCCGCCGCCCTGGCTCGGGGACGAGTTGACCGGGGACGCGGGTTACGCGAACCAACGGCTGGCGACGGTCGGGCTTCCCGAGGAGGCGCGGAGGCGCGACGATGTCGGGGTGGAGATCGCGATCGCACCGGACAGCGATTACCGCCTGCACGCCGGGGAGGACGCCGCGAGCGAGGTGCGCCGGGTGATCGTCGCCCGGCTCGAACGGGCGGTCGCGCGGCTGGAGGGCGAGGCGACCGCGGAGGCGATCCACGGCGCCCGCAAAGACCTGAAGAAGGCGCGGGCGGCGCTGCGGCTGATCCGCGGGAGGCTCGGCGAGAAGGCCTTCAAGCGGAAGAACCGCGCCCTCCGCGACGCGGGCCGGCTGCTCTCCGCCAGCCGCGACGCCGAGGTCAAGCTGGTGACCTTGGACGGTCTGGTCGAGGGCGACGGCGAGGCGCCTGCGGGTGCGACGGTGGCCTGGCGCGCCGCCCTGGTCGCCGAGCGCGACGAGATCGTCGGCGACGGTGACGCACCGACCACCGAGGCCGCCGCGGCGATCGAAGCGGTGGCCGCCGGGGCGCCAGAGTGGAAGCTCCGTCGCGGCGGCTGGAAGCTCCTCGCCCCCGGCCTCGACACCGCCTACGCCGATGGCCGCGACGCCTTCGCCGCGCTCGGCGACTCGCCCAGCCTCGAGGCAGTCCACGAGCTGCGCAAACGCGGCAAGGACCTCTGGTACCAGGTGCGCCTGCTGCAGGACTCCTGGCCGGCGGTGCTGGAAGCGACGGCGGAGGAGATCCACGCCTTCACCGACCTGCTCGGCGACCACCACGACCTCGCCGTGCTGGCCGCGGACCTGCGCGGGCGCGAGGTCGTCGACCCCGCCCACCGCGAGACCGTCCTGGCGCTGATCGGGTCGCGTCAGGCGGCCCTGCTGGCCGACGCACGGCGCGCCGGCGCGCGCCTCTACGCGGAGAAGCCGAAGGCGTTCGGGCGCCGGCTGCGGGCCTACTGGCGCGCCGGGCGGCGCCCCACCTGATTCCGGGCGGCGACGCTACTTGCGTTTGAAGTCGACCTTGTAGAGCGTGTGCCCCGAGACCAGGGAGCCTTTGACCTCTCCCTGGCCGCCGGTTCCTTCGAAGCGACCGACGGGCGGGCTGCCCGGGCCTTCGTCGTGGACCTGGGCGGTGCGCTTGTCGCCCTCCCAAGCCAGCTTCGTCAGCGTCAGGTGGCGCGTCGCGGCGCCGGTTTCGACGGTCACTTCGGCGCTGTCCTTGCCGACCGTCATCGAGCCGCCGCTGACCACCGCGCCGTTGACGCCGAGGCCCTGGGCAACGCCGATCACCGGCCCGAGCGTCGCCGCTTTCGCGGTCGGGTCTTCGGCGAGGTTGACGAGTTCGTATTCGCCTTCGTATTCGGAGGCTTCGGCGCCCCAACCCGGGTTGGTCGGTTCGGCTTCGGGGATCTGCGTCGCCGCGGGCGGATGTCCGCCCGTGCGTTCGTCTTCGCCGAGGATCCGGAATTCGACCGGCCAGGGGCCGTCGCCGTGCAGCCTGAGCTTGCCTTTCACCTTGTCGCCGACCGGGTTCTCCAGTTGCAGTTCGCCGTCCGGGGTCACCTGGCCGTAGGCGGCCGAGGCGCCCACTTTCAGCACCGGCGCTTTCAGGCCCTTGCCGTCGGGGAGCTCGGCGAAGGGATAGAAGGTGAAGAGGGCGGTTTCGATTTCGCCGGTCGGGCTGTAGGCGTAGAACTCGGAGATCCCGACCAGGAACTGAGGCGAGGAGCCCTCCTCGAATTCGAGCTTCATCTCACCGCTGCGGATGCCCGCGCCGCTGCCGACCGCGGTCAGCACGTAGCGGTTCTCGAACGGCGCGGAGGCCGTCACCGGGACGACCACCTTCGGCTGCGGGTAGCCGGTGGTGGCCCCGGTGGTCGCCCAGGCGACGCCGACGCTCGCCGCCAGGACGAGGGCGGCGCCGAGCGCGAGGGTCAGCTTCAGGCGCCTCACGATTCGCTCCCCGGCACTTCCGCGCAGGCCTTCAGTTCGGCGGCTTCGGCGAGTTCGCCGAGGTGGATTTCGACCAGTTCGTCGGAGATTTCCCGGACCGCATCGAAGTTTTCGCTGCGCGCCGCGTTCGCCATCTTGTTGAGGACCGGGAGCGCCGTCGCCAGGCCTTCCCCGTAGGCGGTCTCGGCCGCGCCCGAAGCGCCCGCCGCCTGAACCTGTTCGTGCAGTCCTTCGATCACCTTTTCGGTGCTTTCGAGGTACCCGAGGACTTCGGCCTGCTGCGGCGTGCCCAGCGCCGCGATTTCGCCGTTGGCCGTCTTGCACGCCGCTTCGGCGCCGGCGACGAACGATCCCGAGGAGGATCCCCCTTCGCCCGAGGTGCCCGAGCCCCCTCCGCCGCAGCCGGCGACGACCACGAGGCAGGCCGCGGCAAGTATGAGCAGGGAGGCGACCGACCGGACCTTCTTCGTCATCGCACTCCCTGCCGGGCAGCCACCTACCTACTTGCCGACGATCTTTTCGACCACGTAGGCGGCGACGTTTTTGATTTCTTCTTCGCTCAGCGTGCCGCCGAACGGAGGCATCCCGCCGCCGCCGTCGGTCACCTGTTTTTCGGCCCCGGCCTGTTCCTGGGCCAGGGGCATCGTCCGCAGGTCAGGCCCGCCGTTGCCGCCGTGGCCGGTGGCACCGTGGCAGACCGAGCAGTTTTCGGCGAAGACTTCGCTGCCGGCTTCGGCGTTCGGCGCACCGCCGGCGCCGGCTTCCGCCCCGCCTTCGGCTTTTTCTTCGCCGCCTTCGGCACCTTCTTTTTCGGCGCCGCCGGCTTCTTCACCGGCTTTGCCTTTTTCTTCGGCGGATTCCTCACCGGCGTGCTGGGTGCCTTCGGCTTCTTTTTCCTCGCCTTTGGCTTCGCTCAGCGTGCCGTTCAGCGAGAAGACCCAGAAGTTTTCGCCGTGCGAGGTCGCGGCCAGCGAGTTGCCACCTGCGTAGATGGCGATTTTCTCCACCCCTTCGTCTTCGAACGGGGTCACCGTGGTGTTGGCGCCGGCGCCGGTCTGGAAGTGCCAGAGTTCTTCACCGGTTTCACTGTCGTAGGCGACCAGGTTGCCGTCGTTCTGGCCGAGGAAGACGAGCCCGCCGGCGGTGGTGACCGCGCCGGAGTAGCAGGATTCGGGGAATTCGTCCTGCCAGGCAATTTTCCCGGTCGACATGTCATATGCGGTCAGGAAGCCTTTGGTGTTGAAGCCGGAGGCGACCACCGTGTCGGACCCGATGAAGTTTTCGCCTGCTTTGAACTTCTGTTCTTTCGGCGGCACCACGAGGCCCAGAGCGCCCTGCTGCGAGCAGACGAAGTACAGGTTCTTTTCCGGGTCATAGGAGGACGGCGGCCAGTTGTCGCCGCCGACCGCCGCGTTGGCGACCAGGTTGATCGAGCTCGGGTCGGAGCTCATCGGGGTGAAGATCTTGCTGCCGACGATCTTCGGTTTCGGTTTGCTCGAGGCTACCGTCGCTTCGGCTTTTTCGACCGCTTCGGGCTGCGCTTCGAGCGGGCTGAACGGTTCCATCGTCGGCTGCGGCTGGGTCGGCCAGGTCTTCTGCGACGGGTCCTGCGGGACCTTGACCTCGGGGATCGGGTAGATCGGCTTGCAGTCCTTCTGGTTCACCAGGTAGACCCAGCCGGTCTTCTCCGGCTCGCCCACCCCTTCGACCGTTTCACCGTTCATTTCGCCCTTGAAGAGGACGGTCGGCGAGGGGGCGTCGTAGTCCCAAAGGTCGTGGTGGACCTCCTGGAAGTGGCATTTGTATTCGCCGCTTTCGGCGTCGAGGGCGACGATCGAGGCGGTGAAGAGGTTTTCGCCTTCGCGGTTCTGGCCGACCCAGGGGGCGGCGTTGGAGGTCGAGAAGTAGAGCATCCCGGTTTCCGGGTTGACGGTCGGCGTGTTCCAGATCGCCGCGCCACCGTGTTTGTAGGAGCCGTTCTTCGGCCAGGTGTCACCACCCGTTTCACTTGGCGACGGGGTGGTATAGAAGCGCCATTCTTCTTCGCCGGTTTCGGCGTTCAACGCGGTGAGGCGGCCGCGCACCCCGTACTCGCCGCCGGAGCCGCCGACGTAGACCTTGCCGTTGTAGTAGAGCGGCGCGCTGGTGATCGAGAAGCCGGAGCCCGGTTTGACCACGTTGGTGCTCCATTTGACTTTGCCCGTCGACTGGTCGAGGGCGACCTGGGCGCCGTTCAGCTGTGAGAGGAAGACCATGCCGTCGCCGATCGCGACGCCGCGGTTGTCCCAGCCGCAGCAGACGACTTCGCCGAGCGGGTCAGGAGGAAGGTGGGGTTCGTAGGTCCAGAGGCGGTGACCGTCGTGGGCGTCGATGGCGAATACGTCGTCGGCGCCATCGGTGATGTAGATCGTGCCTTCGTACTCGATCGCCTGGCCCTCGGCGGAGAACTTCGCCGCGGTGGCGTTGGCGCCGATCTTGGTCATCCAGTCACCTTTGAGTTCCTTGACGTTTTCGGTGTTGATTTCGTCAAGCGTCGAGTAGCGGTCGTTGGTGGTGCCGCCACCGTTGGTGATCCAGTTGTCCCCGGCATGTTCGTAGAGTTCTTCGGAGGTGAACTTCGGCGCCAGGGTGATGCCGTTGGAGGCGGTGACCTTTTCGCCTTCCGAGGATCCTTCGCCCGCCGCTTCGCTAGAGGTCTGGCCGGCGGCGACGGTCGTGGTGTGCTGATGGCCGGTGAAGTGGCCGAGGAAGAAGCCCGCGACGAAGGCGATCACGACGCCCATTGCGATCGCGCTGACTGCTACTGCTGCCCAGAATTTGAGCCCCAGTTCTTTCTCTTTCACCGTTCAACCTTTCCGAAGTGCACACCGTTGACGCGCTCTGAAACCGCGAATCGCCTACCCCTCGCGGCCCAAATCTATGCCTATCGGAAACCTATCGAGTCGGGAAGACGGGCGAACGTTTGCACAGCCGGATAGGTCCTAAGGACCTATCCCGGTAGGGAGGTGCCGCTGGGACGGTTCAGGACCAAGCGGGGCGGTGACGGCGCGGGTTCCGCATGGCGGCGCCACGTGGGACCCGCGACGGGGACGCATCCGCGCCGTGTCCTGGGCCGTGTCCAGGGGCGCCGTCCCTACCGGGATAGGTCCTAAATGGGCACCCGGCCCCCGTGCGCCAGGGGACTGCGGGGCGCCAGCGGGGCACCGGGCACCGGATCGCCGCCGTGGTCCTGATCCCGCGCACCGACCTCGACGGGCGCGGCGAAACGGATGCCGGCGGCGCTCGACCTAGCACTCACGTCTTCGGCAGCCGCTTCCACCACTCGGCGAAGCCGCGGGCGCGGCCCTCGTCGTCGAGCTTGATCAGCCAGAGGTTGGCGTGGTCGCGCTTGCGCTTCCGGTAGGCGGTGCGCGCCTCGATGATCCAGACCTCACCGTCGCGGGCCAGGTGCCACCACTGGAGCCCGGCGGCGCCCGGCTTGTCGGCGTGCTCGAGCCAGCCGGCGACGATCTCCTCGCGCCCGCTCCAGATCTCCCAGGGCTGCGGCCGGTAGACGCCGTCGGGCGTGAAGAGCGCCGCGATCGCCTCCGGCCCGTTCGACTCCCAGGCCTCGACGTAGGCGTCGATCCAGCGTCGCAGCGGCGCCGCCGCGAAGGCCTCCTCGGACGCCTCGTAGGCGCGCATCCGCCCGATCCGCCCCTCGCGGAAGCGGAAGACGTCGGTGGCCTCGACCTCCTGCCCCGGGGAGGCCAAAAGGAACAGCTGGCGGAAGGTCAGGGGATCTGGGCGGTCTTCTCGCAGTTGACGGCGGTGTTGTGGCCGCCGCCGCCGATGCAGTCGTCGAAGCCGCCCTTGCCGTCCAGTTGGTCGTTGCCGCCGCGGCCGAGCAGCGTGTTCGGGCCGTTGTCGCCGGTGAGGATGTCGTTGCCGGGCGAGCCCTCGATCTTCTCGGTGCTGCTGGTGATGTGGCCGGGGGTGCAGTTGGCGACGCCGGGGGTGGTGACGGAGCCGCCGATCGTCGCCTCGACGGCGACGCTGCCGGAGTTGTGGACGCGGGCGAAGGAGGCGCTGTCGTTGGCGCCGGGGCCGCCGTTGAAGGTGTCGCCGTCGCAGGGCTGGCCGCCGATCATCAGGTCGGAGCCGGGGCCGCCGTTCATCGTCGCCGCGCCCGAGTCTTTTTTCGGGTGGAAGATGTTGACGCCGTAGAGGACATCGTCGCCGGGGCCGCCTTCGAGCGTGTCGGGGACGTGGTCCGGGCCCGCGTAGAGGACGTCGTTGCCGGGGCCGCCGACCAGTTTGTCGGAGCCGGTGCCGCCTTCGAGCGTCGCGCCGATCGAGGCCGGAACGGTTTCACCGATCGTCATTTCGTCGTCGCCCGCCCCCATGTTCGCTTCGATTGCGTCGACCTTGCCGGTGCAGGTGACCGTGCCGCTGCCGGTGCAGTCGGGGTTGGTCGGATCGCCGAGCGTGAGGTCGGAGCCGCTGATCACCCAGGTGCCACCCGCGTAGTTGACGGTGCCCTGGTCGGGGCCGGGGCTGCCGGTGAGGATCAGGGTCGAGGAGCCGTCGATCGATTCGTAGATTTCGACCGCGAGGCCGGCGGCGCCCGCCGCCGGGCCACAGGACGTTTCATCGGCGAAGCCGCCGGTGCACTGGTCGCCGCCGGGGCCGCCGAACGCTTCGTCGCCGGGGCCGACCGCTTCGAGGTGGTCGTTGCCGGGGCCGCCGTCGAGCCGGTTCGCCGTCTCCGAGGAGCCGATCAGGGTGTCGTTGCCGGAGCCGCCGATCGCGTCCTCGATCCCTTCCAGGTGCTCGCCCTCGGCGCCGGTGACCGTCTGCGTCTGCAGGTTGATCGTGACCGCACCGCCGGCGCCCGCGTAGTCGGCGATGTCGTGTTCCCCGGGGCCGCCGTCGATCTTGTCGTTGCCGGGGCCGCCGATGATCACGTCTTCGTTGCCGGGGCCGCCGTCGAGTGTGTCGTCGCCCTGGTTGCCCTCGACGATGTCATGGTCGCCGGCCCCGCCGTCGACGGTGTCGTTGCCCTGTTCGCCCTCGACCAGGTCGGAGCCGGAGCCGCCTTCGATCTGGTCGGAGCCACGGCCGCCGAAGACCTTGTCGTTGCCGGCGCCGCCGTCGAGCGTGTCGGAGCCTCGTTCCCCGTAGATCGTGTCGTCGCCCCCTTCCCCGTAGATCTTGTCGTTGCCCCGTTCGCCGTAGATCGTGTCGTCGCCTTCGCCGGCGCAGATCAGGTCGTTGCCGCCCTCGCCGTGGATCGTGTTGTCGCCGGGCCCGGCGACGATCACGTCGGGCGCCTTGGTGCCGTTGATCACCGCGGCGTTGGAGACGATCGTCGCCGGCTTGCCCTGGCAGGTCGGGTCGCCGCCCTGCGCACCGGGGGCGACGGCGAGAAGGGCCGCCAGCGCTGCCAGGGGCGCGAGCAGTCGCAGCAGGGCGCGCGCAGGGGCCTCGGGGCGGCGAACGATCGGCATCCTCTGCATCTCGGCATCGCTACCCAATTACTTGAAAGCGACTACCGATATCGACGGATGTCGGCTTGGCGCGGAGATTAGGATCGGTGTGGTCGGAGCGTCCTACGGAAGGAGACCCGAGTGAAGATCCGCGCCGCGGTGCTGGAGGAGTTCGGGCAGCCGCTCGCCGTCCAGGAGGTCGACCTGGCTGAGCCGCGCGCCGGCGAGGTGCTCGTCCGGCTGGCGGCGTGCGGGGTCTGCCACACCGACATGTACACGGCATCGGGGGCCGATCCGTCGGGCTACGCGCCGGCGGTGCTCGGGCACGAGGGCGCCGGGGTGGTCGAGAAGGTCGGCGAGGGGGTCGCCTCGGTGGCGCCGGGGGACCACGTGGTGACGCTCTTCTCGCCGCAATGCCGCGAGTGCGTCCACTGCGTCGACCCGCGGACCAACCTCTGCATGGCGATCCGAGCCGAGCAGAACCTCGGCCATCTGCCCGACGGATCGGTACGGCTCTCGCGCGGCGGTGAGGACATCCGCCACTTCATGGGCTGTTCGACCTTCGCCGAGTACACGGTGATGCCGGAGATCGCGCTGGCGAAGGTCAATCCGGAGGCGCCCTTCGAGCACGCCGCGCTCTTCGCCTGCGGGCTCTCGACTGGGCTCGGCGCGGCGATCAACACGGCCAAGGTGGAAGCGGGGACGACCTGCGTCGTCTTCGGCGCCGGGATGGTCGGCCTCGGCGCGGTCGCGGGCTGCCGCCTGCAAGGCGCCGAGCGGATCATCTGCGTCGACATGTCGGAGGACCGACTCGAGCTGGCCAGGGGCCAGGGCGCCACCGACACGATGATCGGCGGGCCCGACGCGGTGGCCGAGATCCTGGCGATGACCGACGGCGAATTCGGCGCCGACTACACCTTCGAGGCGACCGGCCTGGTCGCGGTGATGCAGCAGGCGCTGGAAGCGACGCGGATGGCCTGGGGTCTCTGTACCGTCGCCGGGGTGGCGGGCAAGGGCGAGACCCTCGACGTGGTGCCGCGCCTCCTGATCACCGGGCGACGGATCGCCGGCTCCTCCTTCGGCGGCGTCAAGGGCCGCGACCAGGTGCCGGTCCTGGTCGAGCGGGCGATGGCGGGCGAGATCGACGTCGCCCCGTTCATCTCCCACAAGATCACGCTCGACGAGGTGAACCGGGGCTTCGAGCTGATGGAGGCCCAGGACGGGATCCGCAGCGTGATCGAGTTCGGCTAGGGGCGCGGGCGCGGGCAGGCTGGCGCCGGGGGGTTTGGGCTCGGGACGGGAGTGGTTCGGGGCGGAGGTATTGGAGTTCGAGCGTCCCGGGCGTCCCGGAGGCGACCCGGGCAGGCTGTGGCCGCCTCCGAGACGCCCGGGACGCCCGGGGCGGGAGGTCTTGCGGGGGGAAGCCTGCACAGGGACGGGTGCATCGCTCAGGAGCGTCTGTGTGGAGTTTCCGTCCCACAGCGACCGAAACTCCACACACAGGTCCCTGACCGGTCGAACGGCGGGATACGAGGCGCCCTGCCGTCACGAAGACGCCGGGGAGGAAGAGTGGAACCGATGACGTCTCCCTCACGTCTCCCGCGCGGTTCCCGGCGTCTTCGTGACGGACCCCGCGGCACCCTCCCTCCGCTGTTCCTTATGCCGGAATGGTGGGCATAAGGAACAGCGGAGCGTAGGACCCTCCGCCGTCCCCCCATGACCCGGCCTTCTCGGAGGCGGCCACAGCCTGCCCGGGTCGCCTCCGAGAAGGCCGGGTCCCTCTGGCCCGATTTGCCACGGACGAAGCGGGCTTCGGCTTGCGGACCGCTCGTCGCGCGGCCAGGCTCGACTACCGTGTCTCTCGTGCTGCTACGCACCGGATACGACCGTCATTACGTCGCCGCCTGCCGGGAGTCGGTCGGGGCGGCGGTCGAGGAGTTGCGCCGGGTCGGGGCCGGGTCGGCGGCCTGGAACCAGCTCGTGGCGGCGCTCGACCGCTGGTTTTCCCTGCGCAACCCCAAGGTCGAAGGGCGCGACGGCAACCCGATCAACGAGGTGCGGGTGCTCGCCGAGTCGGTGACCGAGCGCGGAGCGGTGATGACGGTGCCGCGGGGGATCAAGCTGGCGCCGGATTCTTCGGTGCTGGGTTTCGCCGAGGGCGAGGAAATCTCCCTTGACGGCGACGCTTTCGAGCGCCTCTTCGACGCCTTCCTCGCCGAAGTCGAAGAGAAGTTCACCTGAGCCGCACAGCCCGCGGGTGAGTTCGCAGTTATGGCCGCATGGCGGCCATAACTGCGAACTCACCGGTTGCGCAGTAGGTTTCGCGGCCGTGGCGGTCGAGATCACCAGCGTGAAGGGGCGCCGCGCGGTCGGCGAATTCATCGACCTGCCCTTCCGCCTGCACGCCGGGACGCCCTGGGTGACGCCGCTCAAACTCGAGCGCCGGATCTTCCTCAGCCGCAGGCTGAACGCCTACTTCAAGCACGGCGAAGCCGAGTACTTCCTGGCCCGGCGAGAGGGGCGCGTGGTCGGCCGGATCACCGCGCAGATCGACTTCGCCTACAACCAGTTCCACGGCACCCGGACGGGGATGTTCGGCTTCCTCGAGTTCGAGGACGATCCGGAGATCCTGCGGGCGCTGCTCGACACCGCGGAAGCGTGGCTGCGGGCGCGCGGCTGCGACCAGATGCTGGGGCCGATGGACTTCTCCCTGAACGACGAGGGCGGGATCCTGATCGAGGGCTTCGACCTCGAGCCGCAAATTCGCCAAAGCTGGCATCCGCCTTATTACCAACGGCGGGTCGAAGAGGCGGGCCTCGCGAAGGCGATGGACCTGCTCTCCTGGAAGCTCTCGATCGACGACCGCGCCTCGATGAAGCCGATCATCGAAAAACTCGCCAAACGCTGCCGCGAGAAGCACGGCGTGACGGTGCGCAAAATGACCCGCCGCGGACTGCGCAAGGACCTCGACAAGTTCGCCGAGGTCTACAACTCGGCCTGGTCGGAGAACTGGGGCTTCGTTCCCTATTCGAAGGAGGACCTCGACGCCTACGCGCTCGACCTGCAGCTCGTTTACTCACCGGAATGGTTCATGGTCGCCGAAAAGGACGGCGAGACGATCGCGATGGCGATCACGCTCATCGATGCCAACCAGATCCAGAAACGGATGGGCGGCAGGCTCTTGCCGACCGGCTGGTGGGACTTCCTCACCAGAAACCGCTATTGCGACCAGCTCCGCGTCGGCTTCCTCGGCGTCAAGCCCGAGTGGCAGCACACCGGCGTCGCCGCCCTCCTCTACGTCGAACACTTTGAAGCCGCCACCCGCTCCAACCTCAAACACGGCGAGGCGGGCTTCATCCTCGAGACCAACCACGCGATGAACTCCGGCCTCGAAGCGATGAACGGCCACGTGGTGAAGAAGTACCGCGTCTACGAACGCGCGCTGTAAGGCGCTTTCGTGGCGCACGCTCGTTTCGCAGCGCGAACGCAACATGTTGTTGCTCGCTCGTAACTATTAGTCTGCAATTGCCGTTGAACTACAGCGTCTGACCTGTTGATTTCGCTGCCCGAGTCGAGAGCATGCGGATATGGACCTCCGGAAGCGGTTTGCACAAAACCTGATCGAGCAGCGGGAGAACCGGGGCCTGACCCCCGAGGAGCTGGCGCGGGCGGCTTCGATCCCCCTCGATCACCTCGAATCCATGGAAGGCGGCGGGGAGCAGCCCTTGATGGAGGCGCTGATCCAGCTCGCCGGAGCCCTCGAGGTGCCGGTAGATACTTTGGTCGCCGGGCTTCGCTGGGATCCTGAAGAGGGCTTCAGCGTCGCCGACGATTGAAGCCCTCGAGCCCGGCGAGCAGTCCGCAGATGCGCTCCGCGGTGAGCAGGGCGCGCTGAGTTCGGCTTTCCAGTTCTTCGACATGGTCGTCGTAGTCGACCTGGTTGCGCAGCTGATGCAAGGCGTCGCCAAGACGCCCGATCAACTTCCAGTCGTGGCGGCTCGCGTCGTCGGCGTGCGCCGCCGCAGTGAAGGTCTGCCAGACCTGCTGATGGGCGCGCCGATCGTCGATCGGCGCGACGTTCGCTTCGAGCCAACGCCGAGCGAGATTGAAGACGGCGTAGTAGGCGCGACCCACGGCGGCCCGTTCGGTGACCTCGAAGGGCTGCCTGGCCAATCCCTTGGCGAGGATCAGATTCTCCTCCCAGTTCACAGGGTGCCGATCGTCAACCGGTCCCGAAACGGCTCGAGGAGGGCTTCCTCGCGGTCGAGCAATGCCGCCAGGCGGTCGATCTCCACCTCGAACGGGAGCTCGGTGCGGATGCGGAGATAGAGGCGGTCCCGCCCGTTCGGCTCGTCCGGGTCGGTGACGACCGCCGCGTCGACCCGTGCATCGGCACCGAAATGATCGCGGATCCTCGCTTCGATCTCCGGCAGAAGGCCAGCAAGTCCCGAGTCGGCATCAAGAAGCTCGGCGACCCGTCGATCGTCCGCACCAGACCTCGATGCGCCCAGGCCGGCCTTGGACGGGCTCAACGCCGCGAGCATCGCCGGGTCGAGCTGCAGGTCCTCCAGCTCCGCCACCGTGGACGTCCCAGGAGGGCTCAACTGCTCGAGCACCACATCTGCCTTCCCTTCCCTGAGCAGCTCGGCGATCGAACGACCGTCGAGCTGAGGCTGCGGTCGACGGAGGATCGAGGCGAGTTGGCCGAGATCGCCACCGTTGGTGGACCTGATTCGCATGACCACGGCGTAGAGATCCCCCCATGCCTTCTCGGTCGAGCGCCGGAGCCGACGGTCCGGTCGCGCGCGCGAGATCGTCTCGCGACGCAGGCCGGTCAGCTCCGCGATCTCCTGGATCGTGAGGACCGCGCGCAGCTCGCTCAATTCGTCGAACGGACTCCTGAAGTCAAGGCCTCCCATGCCTCCCAGGCTACCGTAATCGATATTTTGAGTCACATTCAAAGTCTTGGAAAAAGTCATGACGTGCTCTGACATAGCAACCGCAAGGCCGGGTTTAGCTGCTTTCTGGGCGATATAGGAGTCGTCCGATCCGCGGAGTGTAATGCAGACAGTGAATTTCGGGGCACGCTAGCGGAACATCGCTGGCTCCTCGCTGTTGATCGTCCATCCCAAGCGGAAAATCCTTGAAAGATGAATCCATCAGAGAGGTTCGGGGAGAACCTCTTACGCATTCGACAGGCAAGGAAGCTGAGCCAGGAGAACCTCGCCGAGGGCGCGGGGATCCACCGCACGCAGATCAGCCTGCTCGAGGGTGGACGACGCCAGCCCTTGCTGGAGACCCTGGTGCGACTCGCCGGGGCGCTCGACGTTCCCGTCGAGACCCTGCTCGAGGGGATCCTCTGGGAACCCGACGCGAGCGGCCCGGGAAGGTTCGTGGTCTCCAGCCCGCCGGAGCTGCCGCGGCTGAGCGGCGGCCACTCCCACTAACCGCGGCGGAAGGCGGCGACGCAGTTCTGGCCGCCGAAGCCGAAGGCGTTGGCGATCGCGGTGGTCGCCTCGGCGTCGCGGGCGGTCAGGGGGATGTGGTCGAGATCGCAGTCGGGATCGGGGTTGGTGAGGTTGATCGTCGGCGGCAGGACGCCGTCGCGCATGCCGAGCAGGCAGACCATCGCGGCGAGGGCTCCGGCCGCGGCGATCAGGTGGCCGACCATCGACTTGGGGGAGCTAACCGGGATGGTGTCGGCAGCGTCGCCGAGAGCGGCGCGGATCGCGCGGCTCTCCGAGGCATCGTTGGCGCGCGTCGCGGTGCCGTGGGCGCAGATGTAGCCGAGCTCCTCCGGTGCGATCCCGGCTCGCTCCAGCGCCAGCTTGATCGCCGCCGCCGCGTAGTCGCCGCTCGGCTCCGGCGCGCTCATGTGGAAGGCGTCGGAGGTGAGGGCGCCGCCGGCGATCGCCCCGTAGGGGGTTGCGCCGCGGGCGGCGGCGTGCGCGGCCGACTCGACCACCATCACCACCGCGCCCTCGCCGAAGACGAAGCCGTCGCGGTCGGAGTCGAAGGGGCGACTGGCGCCGGGCGGGTCGTCGTTGCGCTCCGACAGCGGTCCCATGTTGGAGAGGCCGGCGATCACCGCTTCATTGATCCCCGCGTCCGCCCCGCCCGCGATCACCACGTCGGCCTCCCTGGCGAGGATGATCCGGCGCGCCTCCAGCAACGCGTAGGTGCCGGTCGCGCAGGCGAGGGCGCTCGCCGTCACCGGGCCGTGGGCGCCGAGGTCGATCGCCACCTCGCAGCTGGCCATGTTGAGGATCGTCGAGGCGACGTAGAAGGGGCTGACCGCGCGCGGGCCCTCGTCGACCAGCGCCCGCACGTTGCTCTCGGTCTCCGGCGTCCCGGCGACGGCGCTGCCGATCGCGACGCCGATCCGGTCGGCCTCGGCGGCGACGTCGAGGCCCGCGTCGGCGACCGCCTCGCGCGAGGCCGCGATCGCCAGCTGCGAGAAGCGCGCCGTGCGGTGCGCCCGCTTCGCCCCCAGCACCTCCACCGGATCGAACCCCGAGACCTCGCCGGCGATCCGCGTCGCCAGGCCGGAGGCGTCGAATTGGGTGATCGGGCCGATCCCCGACTGCCCGGCCACGAGCGCGCTCCAGGTCGACGGTGCGTCCAACCCCACCGGGGTGAGCGCGCCGAGCCCGGTGACCACTGGGTCCCCCCCTGCTGGATTCACTGCGGACGGCACCAGGCGTTCATCGCTTTACCGATTATCGCGGTTCCCCCGGCAAGGGGCCGCTCACCCCGCCTGATCGGGGTACGCGGGCCGCCTGCCGACTGGCACTACATATACGTTCCAATGAGTGCACCTCTATGTTCGGGAAACATCGGGACGCCTGCAAGGTGAGATCTCGGTCCCCGCGTCCAAGTACCACGCCCACCGGGCGCTGATGCTGGCGTCGCTGGCCGAGGGTGAGAGCCGCGTAAAGGGCGGGGTCGCCGCGCGCCACGTGCAGTCGACGATCGAGGTATTGACCGGCCTCGGGACCCAGGTCGAAACGACCGAGGACGGCTTCCTCGTCCGCGGCGGCCTCCCCTACCGGCCGCTCCGCGACGCCGTCTCGGTCGGCTCCTCCGGGACCACCCTCTACTTCATGCTCGGGCTCGCCTCGCTGGCCGACGCGCCGGTGACGATCACCGGTCAGAAGTACTTCCAGCGGCGCCCGGTCGGACCGCTGCTGGAGGCGCTCGGGACGATCGGGGTGGAGCTCTCCTCGGCCAACGCGACGCCGCCGATCGCGGTCTCACCGCGGCGCCCGCGGGGCGGCCGGGTAGCGATCGCGGGGACGCTCAGCCAGTGGATCTCCGGCCTCCTGATCCTCGCCCCCTTCGCCTCCGGCCCGACCACGATCGAGGTCGAGGGCACCCTGAACGAGCAGCCCTACGTCGAGCTGACCGTGAGCATGATGCGGGACTTCGGCCTCGAGGTCGACGTGGCGGACGACTGGCGCCGCTTCGAGATCGAGCCGAACCAGGTCGCCCACCCGGCCGAGATCACCCTCCCCCCCGACATCGGCTCGCTCGCCTTCGGCCTCGCCGCCACCGGGGTCCACCCCGCCGACGTCTTCTTCCGCGGGGTCGGCGAGATCGACGGCGCCGCGGTCGACCATCCCGAGGCCCACTTCCTCGACGTGGTTGCCGAGATGGGCCTGCCGATGGAGCTCGACCGGGCCGCGGGCGGGGTGCGGGTGCGCCACGACGGGGTGCGGCTGCGCGGGGTCGAGATCGACTGCCGGCCGATGCCCGACATGCTGCCGGTGCTCTCCACCATGGGCCAGTTCGCCGAGGGCGAGACGCGCTTCTCCAACGTCGCCCACGTGCGGCTGAAGGAGTCCGACCGGGTCGTCTCGATGCTGCAGCTGAACCGGATGGGCGGCGATGTCGAAGAGAGCGGCGACGAGCTGGTCGTGCGCGGGATCGCCGGCGAGCTGAGCGGCTCGCCGCTCTCGAGCTTCAACGACCACCGCGTGCACATGGCGCTCGCCGTCGCCGCCTCGCGGGCGCGCGGGGAGAGCTCGCTCACCTACCCGAACGCCTACCGGATCTCCTATCCCGGCTTCCTCGACGACATGCGGGCGATCGGGCTCGACCTCTCGATCGAGGACGACCGCGAGCGCTCCGCCGTGGGCGTGCCGGTGGGGGCGGGTGCCGGCGAGGGCCAGCGCGCCGCGGAGTCGATCGCGATCGACCAGGCGGCGGAGATCCCGATCGTCGACTGGGTCGGGCGCTGGGCCCGCGAGCGGCCGGCCGAGGACGCGGTGGTCGACGTGCGCGCGGGCGGCACCCGGGTGTGGAGCTGGAAGGAGCTCGACCGCGAGGCCGACAAGGCGGCGTCGCTGCTGCTCGAGCTCGGGGTCGAGCCGGGCGAGACCGTCGCCTACCAGCTGCCCAACTGGGGCGAGTTCGTGATCCTGACCCTGGCCTGCATGAAGGCCGGGGCGATCTGCTGCGCCCTGATGCCGATCTTCCGCGAGCGCGAGATCGGCTTTGCGCTGCGGCGGTCGAAGGCGCGCGTGCTGGTCGTCGCGGATGAGTTCCGCGGACGGGAGCACGCGAAGGAGGTCGCGGCGATGCTGACTGCTCCCAACGGGGATGGCCCCCTTCCGGTCGAGCACGTGCTCGTCGTCGGCGGCGACGGCGCCCCGGCGCTCCCCGAGACCGGCGGCGCGCGCTGGCACGATTTCGCCGCCGCGGTCGCCGGCCAGGAGCCCGACGCGGACGCGATCGCGGCGCGCAAACCCGGTCCCACCGCCCTCTCCCAGCTCTTCTTCACCTCCGGCTCGACCGGCGAGCCGAAAGGCGTCCTCCACCGCTACGACGCGCTCACCCGGGCGGCGATGATGGAGGTCGAGCACCTCGGCCTCGGCCGCGACGACACGATCTTCATCCCCACCCCGCTCGCCCACCAGACCGGGCTCCTCTACGGGATGTGGCTGAGCTTCGCGCTCGGCTCGACCCAGGTGGTCCAGGACGTCTGGGACGCCCGCCGCGGTGCCGCGGCGCTGCGCCAGTGGGATGGCACCTTCGTGCAGGCGGCGACGCCGTTCCTCGCCGACCTGGTGCGGGTGATCGAGGCGGGCGAGGAGGTGGCGCCACCGGCGCTGCGGATCTTCGTCGTCACCGGCGCCGCCGTGCCGCGGGCGCTGGCTGAGCGCGCCACCCGCGTCCTCTCCGCCTCGGTCTGCGGCGCCTGGGGCTCGACCGAGTCCTGCCTCGGCGCCCTCGCCGCCCCCGGCGACGACCCGGAGAAGGTCTGGGGCAGCGACGGCCGGGCGCTCGCCGGTACCCGGATCCGCATCGTCGACGACGAAGACCGCGTGCTCGGCCCCGGCGAGGAGGGCAACTTCCAGGTCACCTCGCGCTGCCTCTTCGAGCGCTACCTCGACCGTCCCGACCTGACCGCGGCGGCGATCACCGCCGACGGCTGGTACCGGACCGGCGACCTGGCGACGATCGACGCCGACGGCTTCCTGCGGCTGACCGGCCGGGTCAAGGACATCGTCAACCGGGGCGGCGAGAAGGTGCCGGTGGCGGAGATCGAGCAGCTGCTGCACGAGCACCCGGCGGTGGCCGAGGTGGCGATCGTGGCGATGCCCGACGAGCGGCTCGGCGAGCGCGCCTGCGCCTTCGTCGTCCGCGATCCCGACTTCGCGGGCGAGTTCGGCCTCGCCGAGGCGCGCGAGCACCTCGACGCGGCCGAGATGTCGAAGCATTACTGGCCGGAGCGGGTCGAGGTCGTCGACGCGATGCCCCGCACGCCGAGTGGAAAGATCCAGAAGTTCGTCCTGCGCGAGCGGGCGAAGGGGCTCCGGCCGGAGCCGCAACCGACCGACAAGGAGCCCGTCCGATGACCCCGCAAGCCGCGATCCCCCTGCCCGAGACCTTCGACGAGTCGGGCTTCGAAGAGCTGAAGGGGGAGATCGCCGCCTACGTCGCCGAGGAGGGCGAGGAGTGGACGCGGCGGATCGAGGCCGATCGGGCGGTGCCGGCCGAGCTGCGGACCGAGCTGAAGGAGCGCGGCTACCTCTCGCTGGCCGGGCCGGTCGAGTACGGCGGCCGCGGCATCCCCTTCTCCCGCTACCTGGAGCTGCTGGAGCTCTTCTCGATGTCGCACGCCTCGCTGCGGATGATCGTCCACGTGGCCAACGGGGTGTGGCGCTCGGTCGACCAGTTCGCGACCGAGGAGCAGCGGCGCGATTACGTGATGCCCGCGGTGACCGGCGACCTCACCGTCGCCTTCACGCTGACCGAGCCGACCGCCGGGACCGGCGCCGACCTGCGCTGCGCGGTCGAGCGCGAGGGCGACACCTACTACCTCTCCGGCGAGAAGCACCTGATCACCTTCGGGGTCAGCTGCGATCGCTGGCTGCTCTTCGCCCGGCTGGCGGGGACGAAGGGCGCCGAGGGGACCGTCGCCCTGCTGGTCGACCGCGAGACGCCGAACGTGCAGGTCGAGGACATGGGCGAGTCGCTCGGCGTGCGCGGGACCGATCACGCGCACCTGGTCTTCGATCGCGCCCCGGTGCCGGTGACCGACACGCTCGGCGAGGAGGGCAAAGGGCTGCTGGTCGCCTTCGGCGGCTTCCTCACCCCGAGCCGGATCGCCGTCGCGATGACCTGCGTCGGGCTGGCGCGGCGGGCCCAGGAGCTGGCCGCCGAGCATGCCGCGCAGCGGGTCACCTTCGGCAAGCCGCTCTCCCAGCGCCAGGCGATCTCCTTCGCCCTCGCCGAGAACGCCGCCGACATCGAAGCCTCGCGCCAGCTGACCCTGCACGCGGCGCGGCGCTGGGAGGCGGGTCAGGCCGACGCGGCGATCCTCTCCTCGATGGCGAAGCTGACCGCCGTCGACATGCTCACGCGGGTGACCGATAAGGCGCTGCAGGCACACGGGGGGATCGGCTTCTGGGCCTCCTCGCCGATCGAGCGGGTCTACCGCGACGCGCGGGCGCAGCGCTTCGAGGAGGGCACCAACGAGATCCAGAAGACGATCATCGCGCGGGAGGTCTTCGCCCCCGTGCACGCCTCGATCGCCGAGCGGGAGCTCGGCTGATGGCCGGAGACGGAGCGGCGGGCGGCACGCCCGCCGGCAACGGCTACGCGGCCGGCAAGGTCGCGCTCATAACCGGGAGCTCGCGCGGGATCGGCCGCACGCTGGCGCTCTCGCTCGCCGACCAGGGGGGCTCCGTGGTCGTCAACTACAAGGTCAACGAGGAGCTGGCGCAGGAGGTCGTCGCCGGGGTGCAGGAGCGCGGCGGGCGCGCGATCGCAGTGCAGGCCGACATGGAGTCGCCCGAGGAGATCGACCGCCTCTTCGACGCGGCGGGCGAGGAGTTCGGCCGGCTCGACTACTTCGTCGACAACGCGGCGGCGTCGAGCTTCAAGCTGATCAAGGACCTGAAGCTGCACCACCTGGACCGCTCCTACGCGATGAACATCCGCTCCTTCGTGCTCGGCGCGCAGCGGGCGGTGGACCTGATGGCGGGCGGCGGGCGGATCGTCACGCTGTCGAGCTACGGCTCGATCCGCGCCTACCCGACCTACGCCAACCTCGGTGCCGCGAAGGCCGCCCTGGAGGCCTACGTGCGCTACATGGCGATCGAGTTCGCGCCGCTCGGGATCAACGTCAACGCGGTCAACGGCGGGATCATCGAGAGCGATTCGAGCGCCTACTTCTACGGCGTCGACGGGATGCCCGACCTGCACGAGAAGGTGCTGCCGAAGATCCCGAAGCGGCGGATGGGGACGGTGAAGGAGGTCGCCGACACGGTCGAGTTCCTGCTCGAACCGCGCTCCGAGTACATCACCGGGCAGTCGCTGGTGGTCGACGGCGGCCTGACGATCATCGCCCCGCCCTTCTTCGACGACGCCGGCGAGGCGCTGCGGCTGCCCGAGCGGGATGCCTGAGCCGAGCGGCTCGCTCGACCACATCTTCACCCCGATCGAGATCGGGGGGCTGACTCTCCCCCATCGGATCGTGATGGGCTCGATGCACCTCGGCCTGGAGGGGGCCGAGGACGCCGGACCGCGGCTGGCGGCGTTCTACCGCGATCGGGCGCTGGGGGGAGCGGGCCTGATCGTGACCGGGGGCTGGGCGGTGTCGGCGGACGGGGCGGCGGATGCGAGCTATGGCGTGCTCGATGCTGACGCGGCCAAGCGGGCGCTGGCGGAGGTCGCGGGCGCGACCGCGGGGACCGAGGGGCGGATCGCCCTCCAGCTGTTCCACGCCGGGCGCTACGCGCTCGCCGACTCTCCCGGCGAGGTGGTCGCGCCTTCGGCGATCGCCAGCCGCGTGTCGCGGGTCGAGCCGCGGGCGCTCGGCGAGGACGAGGTCTGGGACGTGGTGGCGGAGTTCGCCGCGGGGGCGCGGCTGGCGCGGGAGCTCGGGTTCGCCGCGGTCGAGGTGATGGGCTCGGAGGGCTACCTCGTCGACCAGTTCCTCTCGCCGGTGACGAACCGGCGGAATGATTCGTGGGGCGGCGACGCCGAGGGACGGATGCGTTTCGGGATCGAGGTCGCGACTGCGGTGCGCGAGGCGGTCGGCGAGGTGTTCCCGGTCCTCTTCCGGATGACCGGGGCGGAGCTGATGCCCGAGTCGCGGCCTTGGGAGGAGGTCGAGGCGTTCGCGCAGGCGCTCGTCGGGGCCGGGGTCGACGCCCTGAACGTCGGCGTCGGCTGGCACGAAGCGCCGGTGCCGACCGTGCAGGGGGCGGTGCCGAGCGGCGCGTTCGTGCCTTGGGCTGAAGGGTTGAAGGCAGCGATCGGTGGCGGAAAGACCGCGGGGACGGAGATCACCGGCACCGCCGCCACTTCGGCAGCTATGGCGGCGGTGCCGGTGATCGCGGGGAACAGGGTCAATCGGTTGCGGGACGCGGAGGCGATTCTTGCGGCGGGGGGTGTGGATCTGGTTTCGATGTCGCGGCCGTTCCTGGCGGATCCTCGGATCGTGGAGAAGGGACGCGGAGGCGGCGCGGTGAACGTGTGCATCAGCTGCGATCAGGCGTGCATCGACAGGTCGTTGGTCGGCGGCCACGTCTCCTGCCTGGTCAACCCGAGATCGGGTTACGAGGTCGACTTCCCCGTCCCACCCCCCGTGCGTTCGCAGTTCCCCACAACTGTTGTGGGGAACTGCGAACGCACCTGGGATCGGGGGGGCTACGCGGTCATCGGCGGCGGGCCCGCGGGGTTGGAGGCGGCTCGCGTGCTTGCAACTCTCGGCGGCGAGGTGCACCTCTACGAGGCGCGGGAGGAGCTGGGCGGCCAGTTCCGCTGGGCTCGCCTGGTCCCCGGCAAGGAGGACTACGGGGCGACGATCTCCTACTTCGAGTCCGAGCTGCGGCGCCTCGGCGTCCACGTTCACCTCGGCCGCGAGCTGGGCGAGGACGACGCCGACGTGATCGCCGACTGCGTCGGCGTCGTCCTCGCCTCCGGCGTCCATCCCCGTGCCGTCGACATCCCCGGCGCCGATCTCCCCCACGTCGTCGACTACGCCACCGCCTTCGAGGCGGGCCTCGGCGAGGCGCGCTCGGTCGCGATCGTCGGTGGCGGCGGCATCGGCGTCGACCTCGCGCATTTGCTCACGCACGGTCCGAGCGCCGCCGATTTCTACGAGCGCCACCAGTTGAGTCCGCCTGTGGAGCTTTACTCCCGCATAGAGGGAGTTTCTCTCCACAGCAAAGGCCTGAGTAATGGGGCGCGTGTGACGGTCATGCGACGCTCGGGGCGGATCGGCAGCGGGATCGGGATCACGACGCGTTGGGTCTGGCTCGAGGCACTGAGGCGTGCGGGCGTCGAGATGCGCACCGGCCTCTCCTACCGTCAGATCACCCCGGACGGGATCGAGATCGGGCTCGAGGACGGGACCGTGGAGGCAATCGCCGCCGATGCGGTCGTCATCGCCGCGGGGCAGGAGCGCCGCGACGAGCTCCGCCCGCTCCTCGAACGGCTCGAGATCCCGCACCGGGTCGTCGGCGGGGCCAAGAACCCCGCCGAGCTGAACGCCGTCCGCGCCTTCGGCGAAGGGCTGCGCGCCGCCTACGCGCTGGCCGGCGCCCAGGCCTAGAGGCGTGGCCGGTTGAGCTGGCGCCCGGAGTGGGGGTGCGGGCCGCTGGGGGTTCGGGCCTGAGGTATCGGAGCCCGGGCGTCTCGGAGGCGACCCGGGCAGGCTGTGGCCGCCTCCGAGACGCCCGGGACGGGAGGGTTTCGGGGGGAGCTTGCGCAGGGACTGTGCGTGGCGGGGGGATCCGGGGATCCCGGCATCTCCGTGACGGGACAGAGGAATGCGACGTCTCCGTGACGAGGCCGACGAAAGTCGGCACGAAGACCGTGCGATCTACGCGGGTCATGCCGGGAAGATGGATCCGGCGAGGATCCGGAGATCCTCGCCGTGGCGTGGCGAAGCCTCCACGATCGCAGGGAAGGCGTATGCCTTCCTGCGGAGGTTCGGACCCCTCTTTTCGCGCTGAGTGGATCCACCACACCATGGTGGGGTCAAACCACGGTCACATCTTCGTGACCGTGGAGGAAGGGTGGAACCCGTGACGTCTCCCTCACGTCTCCCGCGCACTTCCCGGCGTCTTCCTCACGGACCCCGCGGCACCCTCCCTCCGCTGTTCCTTATGGCCCCCACGGGGCCATAAGGAACAGCGGAGGGTAGGACCCATGCCGTCCCCCCATGACCCGGCCTTTTCGGAGGCGGCCACAGCCTGCCCGGGTCGCCTCCGAAAAGGCCGCGTCCCTTTCGGCATCGGGCGCCAGCCGGCGACGCCCCCGTCCCTTTGCGTCCCCCGCAGCGCCATCGTGGAACTCTCATCTAGGCCAGGGCCGAGATCAGCCAGGTCGAGGCCGGCGCTTCGACCCCGTCCTCGGTCACGTACTGCTGGAGCGCCGCGCCGATCTCGGCGGCGATCCGTGGCCGGATCTCCTCCGCCCGGTCGCCCCAGAGCCGCAGCACCTCGCCCGCCGGCCCGATCGACATCGTCAGGTCGACCGCTTCGTCGAGCGTCGCCCCCATCCGGATCGGCAGGTCGCTCCGCCGCAGCTCGATCGCCTCGAAGCCGGCGATCCGCAGCTGCTCGGAGACCGTGTCGGCATCGGCCATCGAGAACGGCCCCGGCCCACAGGTCGGCTCGTCGGTCTTCTCCGGGTGCTCAAGGTACCTTTCGACCACCTGCTCGGCTTCGCGCACCCAGCCGTTGTCGAGCTTGCGGCGCCAGACCACGAAGCAGGCCCGGCCGCCCGGCCGCATCGCCGCCCGCACGTTGCGCAGGGCCTGCACCGGGTTGGCGAAGAACATCACGCCCATGCGCGAGAAGACGTAGTCGTAGGGCCCGCCGAGATCGGCGATCTGCACGTCGCCGACCCGGTAGGAGACGTTGCCGATCCCGGCGTCCACCGCCTCGCCGCGCGCCAGCTCGACGAACGGCTCCGAGACGTCGACCCCGACCACCTCGCCGTCGCCGACCAGCCCGGCAAGCCGCAGCGTCGTGTCGCCGAAGCCGCAGCCGATGTCGAGGACGCGGTCGCCGGCCCGCGGCGGGTGGGCCGCCAGCGCGACCTCGCCGTGGGCGCCGAGCCCTTCGGCGACGTAGGGGCGGAAGCGGAGGAAGCGCTCGAAGAGCGGCCCGCTCCAGGCGTCGGTCGACTCCTGGTTGGCGGGGGCGACGTCGGCCATCGCTCCTTGCCTCAGCCCTCGACCGGGCGGTAGCCGGAGCAGACCGTGCGCATCCAGCCGATCCGGCCGTCGCGCTCGCTCAGGTAGACCTGCTGCTCGACCCGGAAGAGCCCTTCCGGGTTGCGCACGCGGAAGCGGTAGCCGACCCGCTCGCGGTCGGCGAAGGCGTCGGTCTCCAGCTTCTCCAGTTCCTCGATCTCGTCGGAGTCTTCGAACCAGGTACGGAGGACCTCGCCGATCAAGGTGTCGGGGTCGCCTGCCTCCCAGCTGCGGCGCGGGGTCAGGCCGCGGAACTCGATCTCCGGGTGGAGCAGGGCGCGGATGCGGTCGAAGTCCTTGGCGGCGAGGGCATCGGCGAAGGCGCCGCCCAGCGAGGCCGAGGAATCGACTTTGACGGTCTCAGGCATAAGCCGATCCTGGCGGCCCCGTCCCCGCCTGTCAACGAGGGCGTCGAACGTCGACTCAGCGCAGCAGATCGCGGCGGGCGAAGAGCGCCAAGGTCCCCAGCGCCGGCATGACCACGGCGACGAGCGCCCCGGCCCGCCAGCCGTCCGCCTCGACCAGGGCACCAACCAAGGCGGCGCCGGCGCTGGCGCCGACCGTGATCGAGAGCGTCAGCCAGGTGAAGGCCTCGGTCGCGGTCCCCGCCGCGAGCTTCAACTGGGCGAGGTTGTTGCGCACCGTGACCTGCGGGGCGATGCTGATCCCGGCGATCGCGGCAAAGACGAACATCTCCGGCACCGAGGTCGCGAACACCAGCGGCAGGCAGGTGAGGACGGTCAGCCCGCCGAGCCTGACGATCGCCTGCTGGGACGGCCCGAAGACGGTGGGCCGGGCGCCGAAGGCGAGGCCGCCGAGCGCCGAGCCGCAGGCGAGGGCCGCGGTCAGCGGACCACCGAGGGCAGAGGAGCCGTGGGCGGCGCCGAAGGCGGGCAGGGTGACGTCGAGCGCCCCGAACGCCGCCCCGAGCGGCAGGGCGGCGGCGACCAGGACCCGGAGGGTCGGCGAGGTCAGGGCGCCGAGCCAGTGACGCTCGGCGTCGGGTTCGCTGCCGGGCGCGAGCGGGAGCAGGCGCTGGAAGATCACCGTGCCGCTGAGGCCGAACGCCCCCGCCACCAGGAGGCCCTCGGCGGGCCCGGCGCTCGCCGCCAGGATCCCGGCCAGGAGCGGGCCGGTGACGAACAGCATCTCGAGCGATACGGCATCGAGGGCGTAGGCGGTTTCCAGCTCGCCCGGCTCGACCAGCTCGGGCCAGTGCTGGCGCAGGATGCCCCCGATCGGCGGCGTGCCGCCGCCCGCGAAGGCGGCGGCGACCATCAGGGGAACGATCCCCGCCCCAGCCTTGCCGAGCACCACGACGGCGACGAAGCCGAACGCCGACATGAGGGCGGCGGGGACGGTCACCAGCCGTGACCCACGACGGTCGATCAGCCGCGCCAGGACCGGCCCGGTGGCGCCGAGGCTGATCGTGAAGGCACCGGTCACCGCGCCGGCGCTGCCAAACGAGCCGGTTTCCCCGTGGATGAAGAGGATCAGCCCGACCGCGCCCATGCCGACCGGCATGCGCGCCAGGAGGCTCGCCAGCAGCAACGGCCGCACCCGCGGCGCGCCGAAGACGCGCCGGTAGGCGTGCAGGCCGTGGCTCGGCCGGTCGGCTGCGCCCTCGGGGCGCTCGGTGGTGGCGTCGGTGGCCATCCGACCAATGTCGCACGCCGCGCCCTCGGGCTGCGGCGCGCGTCGCCGCGCTCAGCCGTCGCGGCCGGGCTGCAGCTTCTCGATCAGGCCGTCGAGCGTCTCGGCGGCGTGGACCAGCTCGGTGAGCTCGGCGTCGGGGAGGTCGGCGAGCGCCTCGCGCATGCTGGCGCGGATCACCGCGCGGAGCTCCTCCAGCCGCTCGCGGCCGAGGTCGGAGATCTCGACCAGGACCACGCGACCGTCGTCGGGGGCGCGGCGGCGAGCGACCAACCGGCGGCCTTCGAGCTTGTCGACCAGTTGGGTGACGGTCGGCTGGGCGAGCGCCTCGGTGGCGGCCAGCTCGGTGATCCGGCGGGGGCCGTCGAGGAGGGTCGAGAGGACGCCCGCCTCGGTCCGCGAGAGCTCGTGCGCGCCGCTCCGCATCAAGAGGCGGGTGAGCCGGTTGGCGCGCGCCAACAGGGTGCCTGCGACGAGGTCGATCGCCTCGGAGCGCTGCGGGGACGCCGGACTCATATTGGGAAACTATGCAACCTGGGGGCGCTCGGCGGGGTCCGGGGGACTCTCGACCGCGGGGCGCTCGGCGCCGGCGCGCTCGCCGGCCCGCGCCGCCCGTCGGCGTTCCCACCACGACCAGGCGACCATCACGACCCCGGCGTAGAGCCAGCCGAGCGCGATGTCGAAGACATAGTGCTCACCGGTCGCCACCAAGGTGAAGCCCATCGCCAGCGGATAGAGCAGCAGCAGCGGGCGGGCCCGGTGCCACGGCACGCGATCCCAGAGGAAGAGCGCGACGAGCATCGTGAAGGCGGCGTGCAGCGAGGGCACCGCGGCGACCAGGTTGACCGAGGCCTGGCCTTCGGAGAAGAGGATCGAGGTGCCGACGCCGATGATCTTCCAGCCTTCCGAGGTGGTCCGGGCGACATCGTGGAGGAGGCCTTCCTCGGCGGCCAGCCAGGGCGGCGCGGCGGGGAAGAGGATGTAGGTGCAGACCCCGGCGATCGCCAGCGAGACGAGCCGCTTGACGAAGCGCAGGTAGGCGGCGCGGTCGCGCGCCCAGAGCCAGCCGGCGAGCGCGAACGGGGTGATGAAGTAGCTCGTGTAGATCAGCGTGAAGGCGACGTTCCAGGCGGTCAGGGCGCCCGGCGCGTAGACGTGGTGCTGGATCCATTCGGTCGGCGTCTGGCCGAGGAAGACCCCTTTGTCGAAGTCGATCATCGGGTGGAAGTGGACCCCGATGCCGAGCCTGTCGGCGACCCCGCGGGTCATGTCGTAGGCGGCGAGGACGATCACCATCGGCATCCAGTCGATGACCAGCTGCAGCATCTCGCGCGGGTGGCGGCCGATGCAGGCGCAGGCGAGCGCGCCGCAGACCCAGGCGATCACCAGCTCGCGCTGGACCGGGATCCCGTAATGGGCGCTCCAGACGACGAAGACGACGAAGTAGAGCGCCAGCGCGACGCGGCGCACCGCCGACCAGTGGCCGAAATTGAGTACGGGCTCCTGGTCGGAGCCGGTGCGGGCGAGGTCGACGGAGCTCACCCAGCTAAATCTAATGTTGGAGCGGGATGAGGAGAAGCGGAGCGGTGCGTGAGGCGCATCGGCCGAGCGCCGCCCGGCCGGTCCGACCGCCCCCGGTCAGGAGCCGGTGGCGACGCCGACGACCAGCACCCGGCCGCGGCGGCGGCCGACGTTGACCACCCGGTCGGCGCCGTCGCGGACCAACACCGCATCGCCGCGGGCCACCCGCACCGGCTCCTGGCCGTGAACGGTGATCTCGAAGGTCCCGACGACGACGTAGATGAAGAGCTCGTGGTGGTGGAGCATCTCCCGCGCCGTCTGCTCGCCCTCGCCGACCTCGATCGTCCCGCCCGGCTCGTACTCGCTCACCCGCGGCGAGAGCGCCCAGCGCTGGTGGCCGAGGAAGCGCGCGGTGACGCCCTCGGCGCGCGAGGCGAGGACGCTGCCGTCGCCGTCGCGGATCACCTCGAGCGGCCGGCGGTCGACCCGGCTGCCCTCGACCAGGTCACCGAGCTCGACGTCGAAGAAGTCGGCAAGGCGCAGCAGCCGACTGATCGTGATGTCGGATTTGCCGCTCTCCACCAGGGAGAGGAACGAGCTCGAGATGTCGGTAGCGACTTCGAGCTGGCTCAGCGAGAGGCCGCGTTGCGTGCGCAGGGCGCGCAGGCGTGTGCCGAGCTCGAGCCGATTCATCGGCGCCGATCATCGCATCGCCTCCTCGCTCAGTCGAGCCCCGGCGTCGCCCCCGACCGGTGCGGGCGCGGGCGCCGGGCGTCCCGGCAGGAGCTGGACCAGGGCGGCGACCGTGAGGCAGACCGCGGCGACCGCGACCAGCGCCAGCTCGAAGGCGCCAGCGTAGTCGCCGCGCGGGCCGATCGCGCCGTAGAAGATCGCCCCGATCGCGGCGACGCCGATCGTGTTGCCGACCTGCTGGGCGGTCGCGAGCACGCCCGAGGCGGCGCCCGCGCGGCGCGGGTCCATCGCCCCGACCACGGTCGCGACCAGCGGCGCGGTCAGGAGTCCCATGCCGATCCCGTCGACGGCGAGCGCCGGGACGAGGAGGAGCGCCGAGCCGCCGCTGCCGATCGCGCCGACCGTCAGCGCCAGGCCGGTGAGCGCGGTGGCGCGGACCAGCCCGCCCGCCGCCAGCACCTGGCGCCCCCAGCGCGGGACCAGCGCTTCGGCGCCCGCCGAGGCGACCAGGTAGCCGCAGGCGAGCGCGGTGAAGACGAGGCCCGAGTCGAGCGCCGAGAGCCCGCAGCCCTCCTGCAGGTAGACGGCGAGGACGAGGAAGAACGAGGCCATCCCAGCGTAGAAGACGACCGAGGTGAGGACGCCGACGGTGAAGGCGCGCTCGCGGAAGAGCTCCGGGTGGACCAGCGGCGCGCCGCCGCTCGCGGCGAGCCGGCGCTGGCGGGCGACGAAGGCGAGCGCCAGCGGCAGGGCGGCGGCCAGACAGGCGAAGGTCCAGAGCGGCCAGCCCTCGCGGCGGCCTTCGACCAGCGGTAGGACGATCGCCACCAGGGTGGCGCCGGCGAGTGCCGCGCCGGGGAGGTCGAGTCGCTCGCCCGCCTCGGCCCGCGACTCGGCCAGCGCCCGCGGCGCCAGGACCAGCGCGGCGATGCCGATCGGCACGTTGACGAGGTAGCAGGTGCGCCAGTCGAGGCCGAGCAGGTCGACCGCGATCAGGGCGCCGCCGACCAGCTGGCCGCCCGCCGCCGCCAGTCCCATCACCAGGCCGTAGGTGGTGACGGCGCGGCGGCGCTCCTCGCCGTCGAAGGTGACGCCGATGATCGAGAGCACCTGCGGGGCGAAGAGGGCGGCTCCGATCCCCTGCAGGACGCGGCCGGCGAGCAGCACGGTGATGTCGGGGGCGGCGCCGCAGAGGGCCGAGGAGGCGGTGAAGAGCGCCAGCCCGACCATGAAGACGCGGCGCCGGCCGAGCAGGTCGCCGAGCCGGCCGCCGAGGATCAGGAGCGAGGCGATCGCGATCGCGTAGGCGGCGACGACCAGCTGGATCTGCGAGTCGGTGGCGCCGAGCTCGGCCTGGGTCGAGGGGATCGCGACGTTGACGATGAAGAAGTCGAGGACGAAGACGAAGGTGCCAGCCATCAGCACCGCCATCGCCAGGGCGTTTTTCTTGACTGAGTTCGCTTTGGAGTTCATGGCGAGCATCGTGCTCGCCAGGGGTAGGCGCGTCGATTACCCGCGAGGTAATGCCGCTCGTTCACTTGAGCCGGTCATAGGCGGCTTGAGCGAACGAGCGTCAGCGGGGCACGCTCAGCGCGGCGCCCAGGCGCGGCAGGCGGCGGCGGTAGCGTCGTCGGCAGGGAAGAACGACTCGAGCGAGAGCTCGGCGACGGTCACGTCGAGGGCCGTGCCGAAGGTCGCGATCGTGCCGAAGAAGGCCAGCTCCCCGCCCTCGGGCCCACGCAGGCGGAAGGGGACAAAGACGTCGTGAGCGGCGGCCCCGGCGGCCCCGTCGACCTCCTCGCCGGGATAGCCGCGCAGCTCCTCGAGCAACGACCGCAGGGCCGGGTCGCCGGTCAGCCGCCAGTGGCGCTCCAGCCGCTCGAGGATGTGGTGGCGCCACTCGCCGAGGTTCAGCGTGCGCGGCGCCAGGCCTTCCGGGTGGAGGGCGAGGCGGAGCGCGTTGGCGGGCGGCTCGAGCAGGTGGGGGGCGGCACCGGCGGTGAGCAGGCCCATGCCGCGGTTGGCGGTGACCAGCTCCCAGTGGCGGTCGACGACCAGCGCCGGGTAGGGATCGTGGGCGGCCAGCACCTGGTCGATCGCCGCGCGGATCGGCCCGAGGTCGGGGTCCTCGTAGGCGAGCTCGCGGTACTCGGGCGCGTAGCCGGCCGCGACCAGCAGTTCGTTGCGGTCGCGCAGCGGCAGCTCCAGGTTGGCGGCGAGGCCGATCACCATCTCGCGGCTCGGGTTGGAGCGGCCGGTCTCGAGGAAGCTGATGTGGCGGGCGGAGACGCCCGCGTCGAGGGCCAGCTCGAGCTGGCTGCGCCGTCGCCGTCGCCGCCACTCGCGCAGCAGCGGGCCGACGCCGGCCTTGGGCGCGATCGCGGTCGAGGACGCCATCGGATCAGCGTAGCGACGGGCGCGCAGCGCGCCGATTACCCGAGAGGTAATGGAAATCGGCACAGAATCGCCGACACTCCGGGGTCAAGCGCCTGATGGTCGATGCCTCCACGGGGAAAGGTCTGACGCCCCGCGAGGGCGCGGCGCATGTTGGGGACCCTGCGGGGCCCGAACCTGCGCCGCGTCCCTCCAGCCGCAGAGGAGGCGCGAACTTCGCGACGTCTCCCTCGCCAGACCCGCGGCGTTCCCGGCATCTCTGTCACGGCAGCGGTCCCCGGCGCGACG
Source organism: Actinomycetota bacterium (assembly GCA_018268575.1). GTDB lineage: Bacteria > Actinomycetota > Thermoleophilia > Solirubrobacterales > 70-9 > VAYN01. The sequence continues at coordinate 8,029 of JAFDWF010000057.1, read as the reverse complement.
AGTTCGCAGTAATGGCCCCTATGCGGAGACAAGTGCGAACGCACCCGGTGCCCGCCCGGACCCTCTGCCGTTCCTCCCGTGACCCGGCCTTCTCGGAGGCGGCCACAGCCTGCCCGGGTCGCCTCCGAGAAGGCCGGGTCCCCTACCCGTCCCTTACTCCTCCCCCGCGCTCTGGCTGTCGACGCCGCTCGCCGCCTCCCGACGCCCCAGCTTCGCCCCCATCTTCACCGCTTTGACCGCGCTCGTCGCCCCCGCCTGCAGGGTGAAGCCGAGGAGGAAGATCAGGATCCCCGGGAAGCGCAGGAAGGGCGAGCCGATCATCAGCAGGCCGACCCGGCCGAGCACGTAGGCGGGCGTCGAGACCATCGCGCCGAGGGCGCTGCCGACGATGCTCGCCGAGAGGCGGTCGCGCCGCGACCCTCCCTGCCGCACCCCGATCAGCCGCGCCGGGACGGCGACGTAGGCGACCATCATCACCCCGATCACGATGCTCAGGCAGAGCGAGAACCAGGGCGCGTGGGCACGGGTGACGACGGTGACGGTCAGCCCCAGGGCGAGGCCGACGACGCCGCCCGAGACGACGATCGCGCGCAGGTGGCGACGCGCTTCGCCGAGCGCCGGACGCACCTCGTGCCGCCCGCCTTGGCTGATCGCGAAGCCGAACGTCGCGTTGAGGAAGAAGCAGCCGATCGTGATCGCGGCGACCGCGGCGACGATCGGGATCACGACCGGGCCGGTGATCGCGTGCCAGCTGCGGTCGTGGAGCAGGTGGGCGCGCAGGTCGTACATCGCCGCCCAGATCCACATCGCGGGCGGGATCTGGATCAGGGTCAGGCGCCAGTTGGTGAAGAGGATCCGCAGGCCGCCGAAGAGCAGCGCGACGCCGCCGACCGCAAGCGCCAGCGGGGCGAGCAGGCGGTGGCGTCGGCTGAGGTCCTCGACCGCCCGGGTGACCGCCTCCTCGTCTCCGTCGCGCACCCCGCGCCCGACCGCGGCGAGCCGCTCCCCCCACTGGCGCGCGTTCATCTCTCGTACCGGGCAATGACGTGGGGCACCGCGCCTTGATAGCGGATCAGTCCCGTCGGGGCGTCCCCGACCAGGCGAAGGCGAAGGAGATCGGGTGATCGCGGAAGCGCTCCCATTTCGGCTTCAGCCCGACCCACTCGTCGTCGACGGTCCGCTCGTGGAGCTCCGCCACGCTCAGCCCGGCGCCGATCCCGGCGGCGACGTGCTCGCTCAGCAGGTGGACGTGGGTCTCGATCGCGACCGGCTCGCCCGACTCGGCATCGTCGAAGTGGGTAGGCATCCCCGCGGCGATGATGAAGTGCGGGTGGAAGCCGACGACGACGAAGCGGCCGCCGGGCCGCAGCAGGCGCGCCGCCTCGAGGTAGAGCGGACGCAGGTCGGCGAGGTGCTCGTCGACCAGGCAGGAGACGACCAGGTCGTAAGCATCGCCGTCGAGGCCCGTCTCGCCGACCTCGCCCTCGCGCAGCGAGCGGTAGACGCCGCGGCCGCGCGCCGCCTCGAGCATCCCCGGCGAGAGGTCGACCCCGTCGATCTCCCCCGCGCCCCGCGCCGCCAGCCAGGCGCCGGTCCGCCCGGTCCCGCAGCCGAGGTCGGCGGCGCTGCCGACCGCCTCCCAATCGACCGCGACGCGCTCGAGCAGGGCCACGTCCATCGCGTCCTCGACCGTCTCCTCGTAGGTCGCCGCCCAGCGGTCATAGCCCTCGCGCGGCGCGACGGTCCGGTATCCGCGGCTGTCGAAGGCGGAGAAGGAGGGCATGCGCTCAGCTTCTCACGCGCCGGAGATCTCACCGGGGGCCCGCCCGGGGGCGCGTCAGTCGCGGCCGTTGGCGAGCTCGGCGGCGGTGCGGAGGTCGGCGATCACGCGTTCGCGGATCGCGCCGACCAGGGCGATCGCGGAGCGGGTGTCGCGGAGGCCGGCGGCGCGGGCGGCCGGGTGGGCGCTGCCCACCACCATCCCGAGCAGGACGCGGGCGTTGTCCTCGCCGGCGAAGGCGCGCGGCGGCAGCTCCTCGAGCAGCCCCGCCATCACCTCCTCCAGGGCCAGCGCCGTGCGCAGCACTTCTTCGACCAGCTCGCGGGTCGTCTCACGGTCGACGTCGGGTGGCGGAGTCACGCACCCCCAAGGCGAGCCGCCACCCGACCTCTCCCCACCCCACCGCGTGCCGAGTCCGCTGAATGGGTAGAAATCGGAAGCTATGACCTACCAAGCGCACCCCCACCGATACGAAGGCAAGATGGCCTACCGCCGCACCGGGCGCTCCGGCCTCGACCTCCCGGTCCTCTCGCTCGGCTACTGGCACAACTTCGGCGACGACCGCACCTTCGAGTCGCAGCGCGAGATCGCCCGCCGCGCCTTCGACCTCGGCATCACCCATCACGACCTCGCCAACAACTACGGCCCTCCCTACGGCGCCGCCGAGATCAACTTCGGCCGGCTGATCAAGGAGGACTTCCGCCCCTACCGCGACGAGATCGTGGTCTCGACCAAGGCCGGCTGGGACATGTGGCCGGGGCCCTACGGCCAAGGCGGCGGCTCGCGGAAGTACCTGCTCTCCTCGCTCGACCAGTCGCTGACCCGGATGGGCCTCGATTACGTCGACATCTTCTACTCGCACCGGCTCGACGGCTCGACCCCGCTGGAGGAGACGATGGGCGCGCTCGACGCCGCCGTCCGGCAGGGCAAGGCGCTCTACGTCGGTATCTCCTCCTACGACGCCGAGCACACCCGGCGCGCGGCGGCGATCCTCGCCGACCTCGGCACGCCGCTCCTGATCCACCAGCCGAGCTACTCGATGCTGAACCGCTGGATCGAGGAGGAGGGCCTGCTCGAGGCGACGGCCGAGCTCGGGGTCGGCGTGATCGCCTTCACCGTCCTCTCCCAGGGCCTCCTCACCGGCAAGTACCTGGAGGGGGTCCCGCCGGGCTCGCGGGCGACCAAGACCGAGTACGGCGCCTTCGAGAGCTCCTGGCTCGAGCAGGACGTGATCGGGCGGGTGCGGGAGCTGGACGCGATCGCCGCGCGGCGGGGCCAATCGCTGGCGCAGATGGCGCTCGCCTGGAGCCTCCGCGATCCGCGGCTGACCTCGCTGGTGATCGGCGCCTCCTCGGTGGCGCAGCTGGAGCAGAACGTCGACGCGCTCGACAACCTCGACTTCGCTGCCGAGGAGCTGGCCGAGATCGATCGGATCCTCGACTTCGACCTCGAAGCCGACCCCTGGCAGGAGGTCCGCCAGGGGAAGCTCGGCTCGGGATTCTGAGCCGGCGCCGCCGTTTCGGCATGCTTGTGGGATGACGGACGTCCCCCTCTCGATCCTCGACCTCGCCGCGGTCGGGCCGGGCGAGTCGATCGCCGAGAGCTTCGCCGGCTCGGTCCGCCTCGCCCAGGCGGCGGAGCGGCTCGGCTACCGGCGCATCTGGTACGCCGAGCACCACAACATCCGCTCGATCGCCAGCTCCGCGACCGCGGTCCTGATCGCCCACATCGCCGCCCACACCGAGCGGATCCGCCTCGGCGCCGGCGGCATCATGCTGCCCAACCACTCGCCGCTGGTGATCGCCGAGCAGTTCGGCACCCTCGCCACCCTCCACCCCGGGCGGATCGACCTCGGCCTCGGCCGCGCCCCGGGCTCCGACACCGCCGCGATGCGGGCGCTGCGCCGCGACGAGCTCTCCAGCGAACGCTTCCCCCAGGACGTGGTCGAGCTGCAGAAATGGCTGGGCGAGAACAGCCCCGTGTCGGGGGTGATCGCGATCCCCGGCAAGGGCACCCAGGTGCCGCTCTACATGCTCGGCTCCTCGCTCTTCGGCGCCCAGCTGGCGGCGGTGCTGGGACTGCCCTACGCCTTCGCCTCGCACTTCGCGCCGCACTCGCTCTTCGACGCGCTGCAGATCTACCGCGAGAGCTTCAAGCCCTCCGAGCAACTTGCCGAGCCCTACGCGATGGCCGGGGTCGGCGTGATCGCCGCCGCCGAGCGGGCGGGCGCCGAGGAGCAGCTGGCGATCACCCGCCGGGTGCGCGTCAAAAGCCTCTTCAAGCCGCCCTCGGGCGGCAAGCTGAGCGAGGAGGAGGTCGACCAGATCCTCGACTCGCCGCGCGCCCGCGCGGTCGACGAGATGCTCACCTACTCGGCGGTCGGGACCGGCGAGGAAGCGGCGGCCTACCTGGCCGACTTCCAGGCGAAGACCGGCGTCCAGGAGCTGATCACGGTGCACTACGCCGACTCGGTCGAGAACCGGGTCCGCTCGGTGGAGATCCTCGCCGAGGCCGCCGACCTGGCCGCCCCCGCCGTGGCGTAGGCGCCCGGTCACACCACTAGTGCGTTCGCACTTACCCCCATCTATTGGGGGTAAGTGCGAACTCATCTGCGGAGGCGGGCTACTGCTTCGGCGAGGGAGTCGAGGATCACGGTCGCACCCCGGAGTTCGTCCTCGGGATGGGACGTGCGGACGGCGACCACCGGCATGCCGGCGGCGCGGGCCGACTCGATCCCGGCCGGCGCGTCCTCGAGCGCCAGGCAGCGCCCCGGCTCGACCCCGAGCGCGCGGGCGCCGAGCAGGAACGGCTCCGGGTCGGGCTTCCCCTTGGCGACCTGGTCGGCGGTGATCATCACCGCCGGCAGCGGAAGCCCGGCGCCGCGCAGCCGCACCGTCGCCAGCTCGGTCGAGCCGCTGGTCACCACCGCAACCGGGATCGGCCCGGCGAGCAGCTTTGCCGCGCCCGGGTAGGCGACGACGGTGCCGGCATCGTCGACCTCGTCGCGGTCGATCCGCGCCTGCTCGGCGTCGCGCTCCCCCGCCGGGACGAGCAGCGCCACCGTCTCCCGCGTCGGCCGGCCCATCGCGAAGCGGTGCGTCTCCCCCTCGCCCAGCCCGCGCCGCCGCGCGAACGCGCCCCAGGCCCGTGCGCTGGAGGCGACCGAGTCGACCAGGGTGCCGTCGAGGTCGGCGAGGATCGCGGCGGGCGCCCAGATGTCGGCACCACCCGGGCCGCCGGGCGCGGCGGCGATCGGGTCGGGCTCGCCCACCGGGTCGATCCCCTCCTTCAGGCCCGCGCGTAGGAGATGAACTCGAGCAGCGAGCCGTCCGGGTCACGGAAGTAGACGCTGCGCCCGGGTCCGCCGGTGCCCTCGCGATCGACCGGGCCCAACTCGACCTCGATCCCCTGCCGGCGCAGGTGGTCGACCGCCTCCTCGGCGCTGCCCTCCCAGCGGAAGCAGAGGTCCGAGTTGCCGGGCGCGACCGGCACTCGCGCAACCGGCTCGGGATCGAGGCCCGGACCGTGGCAGTTCAGCTGCAGGCCACCGAAGCGGTAGGCGAAGCCTGGTCCCCGGCTGACCAGCTCGGCACCGAGCACATCGCGGTAGAAGGCGTTCGAGCGCTCCCAGTCACTTACGTGGATGACCACGTGATCGAGCGCCGGCACCTCGCGAGGGTACCGCGCGATCGGGAGGCGGCGACGCGCCACCGGGGCCGATCTCGCGCCGGTGAGGGTCAACCCGGGGGCGGCGGGAGGTCCGGCGGGCGGCCCGCTTCGATCCGCGCGCGCAGTTCGGGGCCGCGGCCGGCGGCGACGGCGCGGGCGGCGCGGGCGGAGGTCAGCTCGACGTGGTTGTCGATCGCCAGGTCGAGCAGGTCCTGCCTTTCGATGTCCTCCTTCGCCCAGCGGAGGAAGACCCAGGCGAAGATCCCCAGGGCGAGGATCGTGCACTCGCCCATCAGGATCGCGCCCGCCGTCGACTGGTCGGCGATCGGCGTGATCCCGACGGCTTCGGCGGTCTTCGAGTAGTCGGGGTAGAAGACCGAGTCCGACCACATCATCACGTTGGCGAGCACCATCGCCGGTAGCCAGATGAAGACGGTGTAGATGACGTGGGCGCCCTTGCCGAACCACTGCGGCTTCGGCAGCGGCCCGAAGAGCGGCATCCAGAGCAGGATGCCGGTGGAGAGGAAGAGCAGGTGCTCGAGCACGTGCAGCGAGGTGTCGGTGAGGACCGCCTGGTAGAGGAACGGCAGGTGCCAGAGGTAGAGGTTGGCGGTGAAGACCGAGATCGCCACCACCGGGTGGGTGAGCCGGCGCAGCGGCCGGCCGGCGCGGAAGGTGAGCAGCGGCTGCAGCAGGGGGCCGGTGAAGCCGAGGACGATCAAGAGCGAGGCGACATCGGCGAGCAGCAGGTGCTGGATCATGTGGACCCAGAGGAACTTGTCGGCCTGGTCGTCGATCGGGCCGAGGACCGAGGCGCAGACCACCACCAGCCCGGCGCCGAACGTCACCTGCCGCCAGACCGGCACCGGCCGTCCCTCGGCGGCCAGCTTCCGCGCCCGCCCCTCGTAGAGGAGCGCCAGCGCCAGCGGCACGGCGAACTCCATGATCGACCAGAAGGTGTCGATCGCCTGTTTCATCGGCGGGCCCCCCTTGTGGGCCCGGTCTGGCTTGGCTTGGCGATGAAGACGGCCGCTAGGACGAGCAGCGCCTGAAGGCTTCGGACCGTGATCGCCGCCGGCGCCCCGAGGCGCCGATCGTCGCGAATCGGCATGGCCCGAAGGATATTCCTCGCCGCCCTCCGGCGGCCGCCTCGCTCAGCGCGTGGCGATCGCCACGCCGGGACGATCGGCGAGCCAGGCGAGGACGTCGGCGGCGTCGCGGTCGGGTGGGAAGACGGGATAGAAGGTCTTGACGATCTGTGCCCCCTCAGCGACGAAGGTAAGGCGGCGGTAGAGGGTGCGGCCCTCGACCTCGAAGGTCGGCAGGGCGAGCGCGGCAGCCAGCCGAAGCTCGGCATCGCTGAGGAGCGGGAAGGGGATGTGCTCGCGGCCCGCGAACTCGGCCTGCTCGGCCGGAGTCTGGGCGCTGATCCCGACGACGGCGGCGCCGCAACGGTCGAATTCGGCAAGGGCGTCACGGTAGGAGCAGGCCTGCGGGGTGCAGCCGCGGGCGCCAGGGATGTCGTCCCAGCCGTGCGGCAACGCCACGCCGGGGGTGCCGGTCATCGGGTAGACGTAGGCGACGAGCAGCGGCGGCGCCTCGGCGAGGCGGTACTCGTCACCGATCGTCGACGGCAGCGCCAGGTCGGGCAGCGACCTTCCGACCAGGCCATCGGCGGCGCCGTCGTCGATCGGCACCGGAAGACCGTCGGGGAGCTTGGTGTAGTCGGCGCTCACCTCGCCGATTATGGTCAGCCGATGGCGCCGGAGCCGGAGGTCGTCTGGATGCCGGGCGGCGTCCGCACCGAGATCCACCTGACCGGTGCGGACACCGACGGCGCCTTCTGCCTGCTGATCGACGAGCCGCCCACGGGCTGGTCGCTGCCCGCCCACATCCACACCGACGCCACCGAGACGATCCACGTCCTCGCCGGGGAGTTCGAGATGACCGTCGGCGGCACCACCAGGCGGCTGCGCGCCGGGGACTCCATCCACGTCCCAGCCGGCGTCGTCCACGCGGGCGGCAACGTCAGCGACGCGCCGGGCCGCCGGCTGATCGTCTTCGCACCCGCCGGCATGGAGGAGTTCTTCCGCGAGGTCGGCACGGCCTCGCCCGAGGCGGAGGTCGATCTTCGCACCGCACTCGACTCGGCGCTCCGCCACGGCTGGCGCTTCGTGGGCTGAGGCGTTGACTTCGGGCGAGGGTTCGGGCCGGTGAGGGCTCGGGCCGGACCGATCGGCGTTCCGTCGTCCCGGGCGTCTCGGAGGCGACCCGGGCAGGCTGTGGCCGCCTCCGAGACGCCCGGGACGGGAGGTCTTGCGGGGGGAGCCGGCGCAGGGACGGGCCGGCGCGGGAGCCCCGGCGCAGGGACGGGTGCGTGGCGGGGGAGATCCGGGGAGATCGGCATCTCCGTGACGGGACCGAGGGATGCGACGTCTCCGTGACGGAGCCGACGAAAGACGCCACGGAGACCGTGCGATCTGCGCGGGTCCCGTAGGGGAGATGCATGATCCGGCGGGATCCCCGCCGGATCATGGTCGGTCCGTGACGAAGGGTCCACGATCGCAGGGAAGGCGTATG
>JAFDWF010000056.1 GCA_018268575.1 Actinomycetota bacterium | reverse complement strand
TCAACGTCGGGACCTTCAACTCCAACACGGAAGCGGGGACGGCGATCGGGGCCGGCCCCGGCGCCTCCACGGTGGCGAACACGGGCCTCTTCCAGAAGACCGCCGGGACCGTCAACAACAACGTCAGTCCCAATTTCATCAACAACGGGACGATCCATGACACCACGGGCTTGCTGAAAATCGAACATCCCGTCAAGGGCGCGGCAAGCGTCCCCGCCCCCCATCGTGCAGAATGCGGTGACCCGGTCGATTGCGCCACCGGCAACTTCACCGAGACCCAGACCGATTTCCAGATCGGCGGTCGCGGGGTCGGCCTGGACCTGACCCGCACCTACAGCGCGATGGCCGGAGCCGCCGGTTCACTCGGCATCTTCGGCTACGGCTGGACCAACTCCTTCGGCGACAGGCTAACTGCCGAAGAAAGCGGCACCAGGCAGACGCTCACTGACGCATCTGGAAGTACGGTCACCTTCACGAAATTCGGGGCGGCCTGGATTGCCCCATCTTGGTCCGCAGACGTGCTGACGGGCTCGACCGAATCCGGCTTCACGTTGACGCTGCGAGGTCAGGCCAAGGAGAAATTCAACCGCTCCGGTCGCCTCGAATCGGTGACCGACCGCGACGGCAACGAAACGGCGCTCGCCTACAACGGCTCCGGCAAGCTCGAAACGATCACCGACCCGAGCGGCCGGAAGATCACGCTGACCTACAACGCCGAAGGGCTGGTCGAAAAGGCCAAAGACCCGATGGGCCACGAAGTCAAATACGCCTACGAATCCAAACAGCTAAAGAGCGTGACGCTGCCGGGTGAAGCAAGCCCAAACTGGCAGTTCAAATACGACGCCTCCCACCGGATGACCTCCTTCACGGACGGCCGCGGCGGCAAAACGACCAATGAATACGACGCCTCCAGCCGGATTATCTCCCAGACCGACCCGATGGAACGGAAAACGACCTGGGAATATGCGCCGTTCCACACGAAGATCACCAACAAAGCCACCGGTGCGGTGACCGACGAGTGGTTCAACTCGAACAACCAACCCTACTCGATCACCCGTGGCTTCGGCACCGCCGCCGCGACCACCGAATCCTTCACCTACACCGCCGCCGGGCTCCTCGCCAGCAGGACCGACGGCAACGGGCACACGACGACCTACGAATACGACGCCGCCGGGAACCGGATCAAGGAAACCGACCCCGAAGGCGACGAAACGAAACGAACCTACAACGAAGCCCATGAGGTGACCAGCGAAACCAAACCCAACGGGGAGAAATCGACGTTCAGCCTCAACGCCAACGGCGACCCGGAAACCGTCTCGCGCCCCGCGCCCGAATCCAAAACTCAGACCCTCTCCTACGAATACGGACCGCACGGCGAAGTCAAAACGATGACCGACCCGCTCGGCCATGTCTGGAGCTACGAATACGACAAATACGGCGACAGGACCGCCGAAACCGACCCCGAAGGCGACAAGCGGACCTGGGGCTACAACGAAGACTCGCAGGTGATCTCGAAGGTCAGCCCGCGCGGCAACGAAGAAGGCGCCGAAGCGGCCAAATTCACGACCTCGATCGAACGCGACGCCCAGGGCCGCCCGATCAAGGTCACCGACCCGCTCGGCGGGAGCACGAAATTCGCCTATGACCCGGACGGCAACATCGAATCCATCACCGACCCGAACGGCCGCAAAACCAAGCTCACCTACGACGCCGACAACGAGCGCACCAAGGTCGAACGGCCGAACGGCGCCGTCGAAGAAACCGGCTACGACGGTGCGGGCCAGATCACCAGCGAGGTCGACGGCGACAAACAGAAAACGACGTATGTGAGGAACGTCCTCGAGCAGCCGATCGAAATCATCGACCCGCTGGAACGCAAAACGACCCAGACGTTCGACGCCGCGGGGAACCTGAAGACCAAGACCGACCCGGACGGTCGTACGACGACGTTTGCCTATGACAAAGCCGATCGGCTCAAGGAAATCGCCTATTCGGCCGAAGCAGGCCAGGACGTGACCTTCGGCTACAACGAAGACGGCCAGCCGACGAGCATGGTCGACGGGACGGGCGAAAGCACCTGGGAATACGACCAGCTCGGTCGCCTCGTCCACACGAAAGACGGGCACGGCGAAGCGGTCGCCTGGGCTTACAACCTCGCCGACGAGCCGGTCGGGCTCACCTATCCGAACGGCAAATCGATCAGCCGCGCCTACGACAAAGCGGGGCGCCTGGAAAGCGTCACCGACTGGCTCGGCCATACGACCTCGTTCAGCTACAACCGCGATTCCGCGCCGACGGCCACCACCTTTCCGGTCGGGACGACCGACACCGACGAATACGCCTGGGACCGGGCCGACCGGATGAGCTCGGTGACGATGAAGAAGGGAGCAGAAACCCTCGCCTCGCTCACCTACTCACGCGACCCGGCCGGGCAGCTCGAATCGCTGATCAGCAAAGGGCTTCCCGGCGCGGAAAACGAATCGTTCTCCTACGACGAAAACGAGCGCCTGACCAAAGCGGGTGGCGCCGAATTCGGATACGACGCCGCCAACAACATCACCAAAGCGCCGGGAACCACCAACGCCTACGACAAATCCAGTCAGATCGAATCGGCGACCGGCGCGACGTTCACGTTCGACAAAGAGGGCGAGCGGACCAAAGAGACGCCGTCGAGCGGCCCGGCGACGACCTACAAATACGACCAGGCGGGCGATCTGGCGACCATCGAACGAGCCGAAGAAGGCGAAACGCCCGCCATCGCGGAATCGTTCGGCTACGACGGGAACGGCCTGCTGGCGTCGAGGACGGTCGGGCTGACCACGGCACATTTTGTCTGGGACCTGAGTGAATCTCCGGAACTGCTGCTCTCGGACGACGAAGACAGCTACATCTATGGGCCGGGTGGGCTCGCCGTGGAGGAGATCTCATCGGGCGAATCCCCGACCTACCTGCACCACGACCAGCTCGGCAGCACCCGCCTCCTGACGAATAGCTCAGGCGAAGTCGCGGGGACGTTCACGTACGGGGCCTACGGAGCGCTGACGGGGCACAGCGGGACCGCCACGACGGCGCTCGGCTACGCCGGGCAGTACACGCTCGGTCAGAGCGGCCTGCAATACCTCCGAGCCCGGTTCTACGACCCGGCGACGGCGCAATTCATGACGCGCGATCCGATCGAGAGCTTCACCCGATCTCCCTATGGCTACGCGAAGGAGAATCCGGTCCGCCGGATCGATCCCTCCGGCCTGTGCGGCGCGAGTTCGGTAGGTGAATTTCTCGAAAGCATCAATCCGATATCGGAAGAAAACTGCGCCTACGAAGCTGCGAGTTCAGCCTCGGAAGCCGTAACCAATATCTCGCTGCCCTCGACCAGGGAAGCCGCCGAAGCCGAGGTAGGTTTCTTCGACGGCGGTACGGCAGGGCTCACGAAATACGCGAGGGAATTGCTTGGCATCGGGAATGGTGGCCTCGCACTCTGCGGTAGCACCTACGAAGACTCCGGCATCGCGGGCGCGGCGGTTTTTGCGGTCTTGGCCCCGGAGGCACCAGAGGGGGCGCTGCAAATCGCTTCCCGCTTCCCAGATGCGTCCATGTGGGTTGCGAGACACGGCGACGAGGTGAATCAGGTTAAAGATGTCATTGAAGAAGTCATCAGGCACGTCGTCGGGAAATAGGGGGCTCGCCCATTGAAGCCGCTCAGGAAATGGAGGGTTGAGTTCTTGGTCGCGGGTCGGAACGACGATGCTTTGCTTGAGGCCCTCGGCGATCCCAGGTATCGCGACTCGGACGGCATAGCCGTTCGGATCATCAATGCGCTTGGTCGCTTCGGCGATGGTCGAGCGGTCGGCCCGATCCTCTCGGTACTGCGCGAAGGCCGAAGAGCCACCGTTCGCTCGACTGCGGCTATTGCCCTGGGACGAATCGGCGACCCCAAAGCTGTACCTGCCTTGCGCGAACTGCTGGATGACGAGGATCGACCGACCAGAATGTGGGCGATGCGGAGTGTGGGGCAGCTTCGAGATCGCGACAGCGTCGGGCGTCTGATCGATGCTCTGGCAGAGGACGATGCGGGCATTCGACAGTACGCGGCCAAAGCGCTCGGAGAAATCGGAGATCAAGCGGCTACCCCTGCACTAATCAGGGCTCTGGGTGATGGCAAGCAAAGCGTGCGAGAGCTCGCTGCCCTGTCCCTCGCCGAAGTCGGAGACTCGCGCGCACTGGAGCCTGTCCGCCAGGCTCACTCGGAAGCGCGGGGATTCACTCGGAGGCGCATCGGACGGGCGCTGGGAGAGTTGGAGACCCGATTCGGCTGAGGCATCCATCTCGGCCGCCCCTATCAGCGCTGGTGGGGCCTGTGCGAGCTCACGCCCCGGACCGGTAACGGCCCTGAACCGGGCCGTCGACAAGTCCGACCGCTTGTAGCACCGCCAGGTGGTAGACGACATCCGACAATGAGGGCTCGTCGGGCAGCCGGTCGCGGAGCTCCCGCGTCGTCATCTCGGCTTCGCCCAGAAGTCCCAGCAGCGCCCGCCGGGTCGGATGCCGCCGGGCCTCCTCTCGACGCCTGATGATCTGCTCCTCCATCCTAGGAGAGCCGGTAGAAGTTCTCGGTGGCGCCGCGTTGTCCCGGTCGCCGATAGGCCAGGACGATCAGCCCGGCCTTCGCGAGCTGCCTGACGTGGTAGTCGACGTTGCTGAGGTCGTGCCGCAGCTCCCGGCTCAGATCGGTTGGGGAGAGAACCCGGCCGCCGTCGATGCCGAGGACTTCGAGGATCGAGATCCGCAGCCAGTGGATGTATGTCCGCGACAGACGCTCCCAGTCGACCGGGACCGACTCCGGCGCGCCGCGCCCGTTGCCGTTGTGGCCCATCTGTCCGCGGGCCCCCCGACTCTCGCTCCGCTCCTGCACCGTCGCCACCGCGACCTCCCGACCGATAGAAGAATCTTTGAGCGAACGGGACGATAACGGATTCCGCCGCCTATAGGCCCCCGCCTAAAGACGCCATAGTATGGGCGGTAGACCAGTCACGGCAGGGCAGGAAGGATTCCCCGCCGTGCAGGATCGCGATGTCGCCGCGCAGTTCGCCGCCACCCTCCGGGAGGCAAGAGAACGCGCCGGCATGTCCCAGGAAGCGCTCGCGGCGGCGGCCGGCCTCAACCGGACCGCGGTCGGGAAGGTCGAGCGCGGTGAGGCGCAGCCGAAGCTCGCGACCGTGCTCCGGCTCGCCGGCGGTCTGGGCTGTGATCCCTGCGATCTGCTTCCCGAGATGCGCTGGAAGCGCGCCAGCGAAGCCGGCCGCTGGGAGTGAGCCGGATGGAACGTCGGGGACCGCGATTCGCGCCCGACGCCGCTCGTCCGTCGTCGTGACGACCTAGCCTGCGCGCGCCTCTTGGGTACGCCGCGCTCGTCCCCGTGTGGCGGACACCTACCCGGCTTCACGATCAGCGGGGCGCGCATCCGACGAGGGCTCTGCGGCCCGGTTGGCGGCGGGCTTCTCAGTTCCGTCCCCACCGGACCTGAGGTGTGGACGCAACCGTGGACGCCCGATCCACCGCCCCGCCCCCTGCCGTAAGGGTTCGAGCCCACCTGGCGCCGCCGACCCCGCCCGCCCCTCATTGCATGAGAACCGATCGGGGTCGGCGGCTGGGTGGGCAGGGTGAAGGCAGGCGGCGGGGCGGTGGATCGGGCCGCGTGGCGGGAGACAGGAGCGATGCGAGTGGCGGGGAGACGGGAGCGAGGGCAAGGACGAGGTCGGGAGCGAAGGACGGAAGGCGCGGCGGGTCATGGGCGAGGGCGGCCATCCTGGCAATGTGCGGTGCCGGGGGGGGGCGTGAGGCGGCTTTCTGTGTGTAGGTGGCGAGAGCGATCCGGCGCAGGAGGTCGCGGTGAGGACAACGGGGCATCTGGACAAGACACCATCGACGGCCGTTCGATATGGCGGCGGCGAGGGGTAGGCCGGATGTCGGGAATCGGGGGGCCAATTCGGCGCCTCGGCCGTCTATTAGGTAGATGGCCCGAGGAGCAGCAGAGTGAGATCGCAGGCATCGCGGCGCCGCCGGATGGGGACGGCGAGCGCGCGAGGCATAGGACATCTGTCGGGAATGGGGGGGCCACTTTGGGGGCTAAACGCACCTGTATAGGTAGATGGCCCGAGGAGCAGAACGAGGATGAGGGCGAACCGCAGTCGGCGGAGGGCCGCTCCTACCCCGTCTTTCGGGGCGGTGCCGGCCCCGTCCCGGCGGCCTCCGCGACCTTGCCGATCGCCAGGCTGGCGATCGGCAAGCCCTGGGCGCCTGTATCCCGCATGGGAGCGGGGATCGCGGCTTCCTCGCCGCGCCCGACTCTTCTACCAACCTCATGCAGTCCCGGTCACGGTCGATCGAATCTCCATCGGTGCCAGTCGCCGCACACCGGCTCGTGCCGCACGCGCCCTCGGCACCCGCTCACACCTCGGCGCTGGTTCGGCAGCGCCATTCGCGGGAAAGCCCGCACCCTTCGGCCTCGCGATGCTCGGCCGCGACATGACGGCGACGAGGTCGCCGTGGAATGGGGCAGGACGATGACCCCCCGACGACGGGCCGCGCCGACTCCGCCGCTCTCCGATCTCGACCAGCGCATCCTGGCGCTGCTCACGCGGCACCGCGTGATCACCCAGAACCAGCTCGCCTCGCTCGTCCCCGAGGTCCCTACCCGCACGCTCCGCTACCGCTCCGCCCGGCTCGCCGACCACAGGCTGGCCGGGCGCAGCCGCCCCTACCGCGAACGCGGCTCGGCCCCCTTCCACCTCTGGCCGACCCGCAGGGGCGAGGCGCTTGCGAGCGGCGGCCCGCCGCCGCGCGGAGGAGAGCGCCGCGAGCCCAACCCGCACTTCCTCGCCCACGCCGCCGGCCTCACCGAGGTTTACGTGGCGCTGGGGACCACGCTGCCCGAGGGGTTCGTCCTCGCGCGCTTCGAGCGGGAGGGCGAGGCCCGCGAGCCGTTCGTCGCCGAGGTTCGGCGCGAGCGGGCGATCGCCCCGGACGCCCTGATCGAGATCACCGACGCCGAGGGCGGCCCGCTGCTCGCCTTCCTCGAGCTGGACATGGGGACGATGTCGCATCGGCGCCTCAGACGGAAGGCGGCCGGCTATGCCGACTACGCAAGAGCCGAGGCGTGGCGGGAGCGGCATCGCTTCTGCCCGGCGCTCCTCTTCCTCACCACGACCGGGAAGCGTGCCCGCTCCTTCCTCGCCGCGATGGAGAATGAGCTCGGCCGCGATTCCCTCCTGCTCACCTGTGCCTCCGACCTGGCGCGGGCGCCCGAGCGCTGCGCCTCCGAGCACCGCTGGCTGCTCGGCGTCCACGGCGGCGGGCGGCCGGTCGATCTGCCGGCGGCCCTGCGCGAGGCGCGGCGGCCATTCGAGGAGGCGGAAGCAGAGGCCGAGGCTGAGCGCCGGCGGGAGGAAGCAGAGCGCGACCGGCTGCGCTCCGACCCCGAGGCGCTCCGCTCGCACCTGCGCCATTGGGGGAAGGGCAAGTGGGGGACCGGGCGTCTCGACGCCGTCGTCGCCACGGCGCTCGACCTGACCCTGGAGCGGGACGAGCCGATGGACGACGCGGAGCGCCGGGCGGTGCTCGCGCTCGGAGCGACGATCACCGACCCGCTGCGCCTCTGGGAAGGCGGACGGGAGCCAGACGAGGACGAGCGCTCGGCCTTCGAGGCGCTGGTCGAACACAGCCGCTGCCAGCAAATCGATCATGTTGCCGACCTCGCCGGGCGGTTCGGCGACGGCCCGGCGCTGCGGGAGGTTCGCCGGCGCGTCGAGGCGGGCGAACTGCTCGACCGGGCCGATCTGTCGGGGCTCGGGTTGAGGGCCGCCGACGATCGCCGCTCGCGCAATGAACAGGACCGCCTGCGCTCCGACTACATGACCTGGCGCGAGGCGGAGGCGCGGCGGCGCGCCAGGGCCCAACGACTGCCCGCCCGTCTCCGCAACGGCCCCGACACCTTCCTCGACGAGGTCGACCGCCGCTCGCTGCGCATCTGCCCGCGCTGCCGGGAGATCGCCTACCCCGACCCGGACCGGGCGCGGTATGAGCGCGCGCCGTACGAGGTCGCCTTCCGCTGTCATTTCTGCGGTGGGACGGAACTCGCTGAGATCGAGCCGCCGCGGCCGTCCCCGCAGATGGGCCGGGCGCGGCAAGGTGGCCGGCGGTGATGGGAGCCCTGCACCGGGAGGCAGCGGCGCGTGGCCGTGGCGAGGTTCTAGGCTGCCAGCAATGGCCGGTGCCGAGGAGCGGAAAGCACGCCGGGCGGTTCGAGCCGCCCAGGAGCAGTTCGAGCGCGAACAGGCCAAGGTCCATGAGGCGCGACGCAAGGCGTTCGCCGAGGCGCGCGATGCGGGTCTCTCGCTCCGTCAGATCGGCGAAGAGGTCGGTCTGCACCACACCCGCATCCTCCAGATCATCCGCGGCGAGTAGCCGGTGGCGAAGCGGTGAGATTTTCTCACCGCTCTTGCTAACCTGTCGGGAAAGCAAGAACGGCGACCCGCCGCGTGGTAGCGCAAGCGGGTCGCCTGACCACAAGGAGGCTGATCTCCTCATGGCTGACGAGAACCCTATGGGGCGCGCGCCGCACGGCCGCCCGTCGGCGGCGGCGCAGGACCGAAGGACCGAGAGCTACGTCCTGGCGCTCCTCCTAGAAGAACACCCGACCCGACTGACGATCGAGGAGCTGGCGCTCGTCCTGCACGCCGACCCCGAGCGGGGCGATCCGGGCAACGCCGCCGAGCGGGCGGTCCGCGAACTGGTCGGGGCCGGCCTCCTCCACCGGGAGGGGCGCTTCCTGGCGCCGACCCGAGCGGCCCTATACCTCCACTGGCTGGAGCTGGGCTGATGGCGCGCATCCCCGATCAGGTAATCGAGGAGATCAACCGCGAGGTCTCCGTCGTCCGCCTGGCTGAGGCGGCGGGGGTCGAGCTGCACCCCGAAGGCGCGGTGCTGGTCGGGGCCTGCCCCTTCCACCCCGACGAGGGCTCCTCGCTCCTCGTCTCGCCGAAGGAGAACACCTGGCGCTGCAACGGCGCCTGCCGGGCGGAGGGCTCGGTGGTCGAGTGGACGATGCGCGCCGAGGGGGTCTCGCTGCGCCACGCGATCGAGCTGCTGCGCGGTGGCATTCCCCCATCCGCGCGTGACCCCCACCGCGCCGGCCGCTCGACGGTCCCGAGACTGCCCTCGCCGGTGCCGAGCGGCGCGGACGACCGCAAGCTGCTCGACCGGGTGGTCGACTTCTACGCGCAGACCCTCCGCGACAGCCCCGAGGCGCTCTCCTGGCTGGAGCGCCGCGGCCTCGGCGACCCCGAGCTGATCGGGCACTTCCGCCTCGGTTACGCGAACCGCACGCTCGGCTACCGGCTGCCGGAGAAGAACCGCAAGGCCGGCGGCGAGCTGCGCGGCCGGCTGCGGGAGCTGGGCGTCTTCCGCGACTCTGGGCACGAGCACCTGTCAGGCTCGCTGGTGATCCCGATCTGCGACCCGGACGGCGAGGTCGTGCAGCTCTACGGGCGGAAGGTCCGCGACAACCTGCGCGCCGGCACGCCCCGCCACCTCTACCTCCCCGGCCCGCGCCAGGGGGTCTTCAACGTGGCGGCGCTCGACGGCGGCGCCGAGGTGATCGTCTGCGAGTCGCTGGTCGACGCGCTCACCTTCTGGACCCACGGGCTGCGCCACGTCACCGCCCTGCGCGGCCCCGATGGGGAGAGCGGGGAGCTGGTCGACGTGCTCCGCGGGGCCGGCGTCCGGCGGGCGCTGATCGCCTTCGACCGCGACGAGGACGGCGGGCGCGGCGCCGAGGCATTGGCCGCCCAGCTGGGTGCCGAGGGGATCGCGTGCCGGAGGGTGATGTTCCCCGCGGGCGAGGACGCCAACTCCTTCGCCGCCAGCCTCGCTCAGCCGGCCGAGGCGCTCGCCGGGCTTCTGGCGGAGGCGGTGTCGATCGGGGCGGCCGCCCTCGCCAACCGACCGGCGCCGTCGCCGCGCGAGCCGGAGGCGGCGGAACCGGACGCCGGGACGGCCGCCGTCCTCGGCGAGGAGGAGGACGCGGACGACGAGCCGCTCGTCGGCGCCGACCCGCCCCCCGACCCCGAACCGGGTCCGCCTGCCTCCTCGGCGCCGCCCCCGCCGACCGGCGAGGCTCCGGCCGTCGAGGTCGAAGGCGAGGAGCTGCGCGTCGCGATCGAGGACCGCCGCTGGCGGGTGCGGGGGATCGGCAGGGCGACGAGCTACGAGGTGCTGCGGGTCAACGTGATGGTCGCCCGCGAGCGTCCCCGCCGCGGCGAGACCTTCCACGTCGACTCGCTCGACCTCTACTCGGCCCGCGCCCGCGGCATCTTCGCCCGCCAGGCGGCCGCCGAGCTGGGCCTCGCCGAGGATCTCGTGGCGCGCGACATCGGCCGCGTCCTGCTGGCCTGCGAGGAGCACGCGGAGCGGGCGGTGGGCGAGGCGCAGGGCGCGGAGCCCGTGGCGGAGATGGGCGAGGCCGAGCGCGAGCGGGCGCTCGGCCTCCTGAAGGACCCCGACCTGGTCGAGCGGATCTGCGCCGACTTCGCCCGGATCGGCGTCGTCGGCGAGCGCTCCAACTGCCTGATCGGCTACCTGACGGCGGTCTCGCGCAAGCTCGACCGGCCGCTGGCGGTGCTCGTGCAGAGCACCTCGGCGGCCGGCAAGTCCGCCCTCCAGGAGGCGGTCTTGGCGATGGTCCCCGAGGAGGAGCGGGTCTCCTTCTCGGCGATGACCGGCCAGAGCCTCTTCTACATGGGCGAGCGCGACCTGACCCACAAGGTGCTGGCGATCGCAGAGGAGGAGGGGGCGAAGCGCGCCGCCTACGCCTTGAAGCTCCTCCACTCCGAGGGCGAGCTGCGGATCGCCTCGACCGGCAAGGAGGGCCAGAGCGGGCGGCTCGTCACCCGCACCTACACCGTCCGCGGGCCGGTCGCGATCTTCCTCACCACGACGACGATCGAGGTCGACGAGGAGCTGCTGAACCGCTGCATCGTCCTCAGCGTGGACGAGGAGCGCGAGCAGACCAGGGCGATCCACGCCCGCCAGCGCGAGCGCGAAACCCTGGGCGGCCTGCTCGCCGACCGCGAGCGCGCGGCCGTCCTGGCCCTGCACCGGAACGCCCAGCGGCTGCTCGAACCGCTCGCCGTCGTCAACCCCTACGCGCCGCGCCTCACCTTCGCCGACGCGCGCACCCGCACCCGCCGCGACCACATGAAGTACCTGACGCTGATCCGGGCGATCGCCCTGCTCCACCAGCACCAGCGCCCGCGGCGCACCGCGGAGACCACGGCCGGCGAGACCCTCCACTACATCGAGGTCGAGCGCTCCGACATCGTGCTCGCCAACCGCCTCGCCCACGCCGTCCTCGGCCGCTCCCTGGACGAGCTGCCGCCCGGCACCCGGCGCCTGCTCGGCCTGATCGAGGGCTACGTCGAGGAGGCCGCCTCCGCGCAGGGGGCGACGCGGGAGCGGGTCCGCTTCACCCGCCGCGCCCTGCGCGAGGCGCTCGGCTGGGGCGACACGCAGCTGAAGGTCCACCTCGCCCGGCTGGTCGCCCTGGAGCTGGTCTGGGCGCACCGCGGCCCGCACGGCTCCCACCTCTACGAGCTGGCCTGGGACGGGGGATCGCAGGAGGGGCCGCACCTGCCCGGCCTGATCGACCCCGACCGGCTGGAGGCGCCCGACTCCGACGAGGGCGGGGACGCCGCAGGGGAGGATCGGTCGGGGTCGGAGGGCGATCGGTCGGGGTCCGGTCGCCCCCCGGTCGGCGGCCGGGCGGGCGGCGGTCGCGCCCCTTCCGGGGAGGCCGGCTGAGTGGGAGGGCGGCCTGCGAAGCCGATCCCCGGCGATCCCGCCGACCCCGAGGGCTTCCCCTCGCTGATCGCGGAGTTCTGCGAGTGGATGGCGATCCGTAACTACACCGACTCGACCGTCGCCTCGAAGCGCTTCCTCGTCGGGAAGCTGGCGGCCTGGCTCTTCGAGCGCGGCATCGCGCGCCCGGCCGAGGTCACCGAGTCGGCGCTCGACGCCTATCGCCGCGCGATCTACTACGCGCGCCGGCCCGACGGCCTGCCGCTGTCGCCGAGCACCCAGGCCCAGCGGCTGATGGCGGCGCGGAGCTTCTTCGCCTGGCTGGCGCGCACGAACCGCATCCTCCACGACCCCGCCGGCGACCTTGAGCTGCCGCGGGAAGAGGAGCGCCTGCCGAGCGGCGTCCTCAGCGCCGAGGAGGTCGAGGTGGTCCTGGCCGTGCCCGACCTGAGGACGCCGCTCGGGTTGCGCGACCGCGCGATCATGGAGCTGCTCTACGCGACCGGCGTCAGGCGTGCCGAGCTGGCGAGGCTGGCGGTGGTCGACCTCGACGTCGGGCGGCGGGCGTTGATCATCCGCCAGGGCAAGGGCCGCAAGGACCGGATGATCCCGACCGGCGAGCGCGCTGTGGCCTGGTGCGAGCGCTACCTCCAGGACTCCCGCCCGAAGCTCGCGGTGGAGCCCGACGAGGGGCTCCTCTTCCTCGGCGAGAGAGGCAAAGGGCTGTCGGAGAACCGGCTGAGCCAGATGGTCGGCGGCCACCTGCGCCGCTCGGGCGTCGGCAAGTCCGGTGCCTGCCACGTCTTCCGCCACACGATGGCGACCCTGATGCTCGACGGCGGCGCCGACATCCGCTACATCCAGCAGATGCTCGGCCACTCCAGCATCAAGAGCACCCAGATCTACACGCGGGTCTCGCTGCGCGTGCTTGAGTCGGTCCACGCCGCCTCACACCCCGCCGCATCGAACGAACCGCGCAGCGTCCGCCGCACCCCCGAGGCGCCCGCCGGGGAGAGGGCGGCGCCTCCGAGCGCCGCGCAGGCGGCCGAGGCGCTGCGGAAGGCGCTCGACGCCGAGGCGGCCGAGGAGGAGCGCCCCGACCCGTAGGTCTTCCGGCGGGGCTCGTGCCGTACCGCCGACATGGTGGCCCCGAAGCTCCACTTTCCCGACCGCCTGCCGATACTCCGGGCGTGGGGCTGAGACGGGTGATCCGGGAGGTCAAGGAGGGTGCCCGGCGGGGGAGGCTCGAAGGGGCCATCCTGCGGGCCAGGAAGTTGATGAGGGAAGGAAGCGACGAGGATCTCCTCGCCTTCTGCCAGGACGCCGCCGGCCGGTATCCCCGCAGCGGCGAGATCCAATACATGCTGGGGGCGGCGATGAACCGCGCCGGCGGATGGCCCGACGAGGAGGTGGCGGCGCAGATGACGAAGGCCGCCACGGTCGGCGCGCGGGACCCCAATGTCCAGGTGATGGCCGGGAATCGCCTGATCGACCTGGACCACGTCGGGGCGGCCAGGGAATGCGTCGCCCGCGCCCAGGAGGCGGCCTTCGAGGGCTTCCCCCTCGAAGTCGACTTCGACGGATTGAGAGGCCGGATCGCGGCCCGCGAAGGTGACTTCGCCGAGGCCGAGGAGCTGTTCCGCTCGGCGCTGACCCGTGAGCCCCAATGGTCCACGAACTGGACCCGGCTCGCCCGCTTCCTCTGGGCCAGAGGCAGGAACGAGGAGGCCCTGACGGTGGTCGCGGAAGCGCTCGGCCGCTTCCTGGAGGACGACGACGGGTCGGCCGGGCGGCGCGCGGACGTGGAGACCCTGGAGCACTTGCAGGGCAGGATCGCCGGCGATCCGCGCACGGGGGCGGGCGACTGAGCTTCGGGGCGGGGGCGGCGCCGACTCTCTCGCAGGCCGGCCGCCCCTCGCCTAGGAGATGACGGCCTCCCTCGACGCCCTGGAGAAGCCCGCCCGCGCCTCCCGCCATTCGTCTTTCCAACCGGCCGACTCGGGGGCGAAGCCGCCGATCAGCTCGCTGATCCGCTGCATCGCCTCCAACACCGACTCCGGGGCGACGAGGATCAGCCGATTGGTGGCCGCGATGACCTCATCGATCGCCCGCATCGCGCCGCGGCCTATGGTCGCCGTCGAGAGCCTGCCCATCAGCCAGTCGAGCGTCCGCACCTTGCCGACCAGCTCCGTCGTCCAGTCTTCCTCGATCCCGTGTGCCTGTGGGAGCTGCTCGATCTGCATGGTCAGCCGGTCGAGCGCCGCCCCGTAGGCCGCGAGCGCGGTCCGAAGCTCGGCCTTCGCGGCGTATTCCCGCTCCAGGCGCGAGAGCCGGTAGGTGATCCACCCGGTCAGTCCTGATCCTGCGACCGCCCCGCCGGCGGCGATCAACGCGACGAGCCAGCTGTCCATGTCGAGAGCGTACGGCGGCGGCGGGACGCCGGCCGATGTAGAAGATCCTGCCCCGGCCTCGGCTGATTCACCGTCCCGCGCCGCGCCCTCCGTCGCACCCTGAGAAACTCGGCCGCGATCGTGTCCGTCTGCGCCCGACACTCCCGTCGTCCGGCCTCCGAGGCCCCAGGATCGCGCCGGGGCTTTTCCCGGCGCGGCGCGCCCGCGGGCGGGGCGTAGGCCGCCGCAATCCCTGATCCCATCGGGAGTTCGGACGACGCGGCCCGGAATCGCGGCCGTCAAAACAGAACGGACCTACAACGAAGCCCATCAGGTCGTCAGCGAAACGACGCCGCGCGGCGAGAAAACGACGATCACGCGCAACGCGAACGGCGACCCCGAAACCGTCTCGCGTCCCGCGCCGGAATCCAAAACGCAGACCGTCTCCTACGAATACGGACCGCACGGCGAAGTCAAAACGATGACGAACCCGCTCGGCAACGCCTGGAGCTACGAATACGACAGCAACGGCGACCTGAAGGCAGAAACCGACCCCGAAGGCGACAAGCGGACCTGGGGCTACAACGAAGACTCGCAGATGACCTCCACGGTCAGCCCACGCGGCAATGAAGAAGGCGCCGAAGCGGCCAAATTCACGACGATGATCGAACGCGACGCGCAGGGCCGGCCGATCAAAATCACCGACCCCCTCGGCGGTACGACGGAACGCGCCTACGATGCCAACGGCAACGTCGAATCGATCACCGACCCGAACGGCCGTAAAACGAAGTTCACCTATAACGCCGACAACGAGTTGACGAAGGTCGAACGGGCGAACAGCGCAACCGAAGAAACCGGCTATGACGGCGCCGGGGCGGTCACCAGCCAGACGGACGGCAACAAACAGAACACGACCTATGTGCGGAACGTGCTCGAGCAGCCGATCGAAATCATCGACCCGCTGGAACGGAAAACGACCCAGACGTTCGACGGGGCGGGGAACCTGCTCTCGATGAAAGACCCGGAAGGCCGGACGACGACGTACGGCTACGACAAAGCCAATCGGCTCAAGGAAGTCACCTACTCGGCGGAACCCGGCCAGGACGCCACCTACGCCTACAACGAAGACGGCCGGCCGACGAGCATGAAAGACGGGACCGGCGAAAGCACCTGGGAATACGACCAGCTCGGGCGCCTCACGCACAGCAAAAACGGCAACGGCGAAACCGTCTCCTGGGAATACAACCTCGGGAACGAGCCGGTCGGCCTGACCTATCCGAACGGCAAATCGATCAGCCGGGCCTACGACAAAGACGGGCGCCTGGAAAGCGTCACCGACTGGTTGGGCCACACGACCTCGTTCGCCTACAACAAGGACTCGGAGCCGACCGCGACGACCTTCCCGACCGCCACCGGCGACAAGGACGAATACGGCTACGACCGGGCCGACCGGATGTCGGCGGTGACGATGAAGAAGGGCAGCGAAACGCTGGCCTCCCTCGCCTACAGCCGCGACCCGACGGGCCAGCTCGAATCGCTGACCAGCAAAGGGCTCCCCGGCGCCGAAGAAGAATCGTTCTCCTACGACGAAAACGAGCGGCTGACGAAAGCCGGTTCGGCCGAATTCGGATACGACGCCGCCAACAACATCACCAAAGCCCCCGGCACCACCAACGCCTACGACAAAGCCAGCCAGATCGAATCGGCGACCGGCGCGGCCTTCACGTTCAACAAAGAGGGCGAGCGGACGAAAGAGGCACCGTCGAGCGGCCCGGCGACCACCTACAGATACGACCAGGCCGGGAGCCTGACCGCGATCGAACGGCCCGAAGAAGGCGAAACGCCGGCGATCTCGGAATCGTTCGGATACGACGGCAACGGCCTGATGGCATCGAGGACGTTCGGACTGAGCACCGCGCATCTCGTCTGGGACCCGACCGAATCATCCGGACTGCTGCTCTCGGACGGTGCCGACAGCTACGTCTACGGACTGGGTGGGCTCCCCTTCGAGCAGATCTCCAACGAAGAAGTTCCTACCTACATCCACCACGACCAATTGGGGAGCACGCGCCTCCTCACCAATGCCTCCGGGGAAGCCACGGGGACCTTCACGTATGGCGCCTACGGAGCGCTGACGGGACACACGGGCACCGCGACGACTGCGCTCGGATACGCCGGCCAGTACACGCTGGGTCAGAGCGGGCTGCTCTACCTGCGAGCCCGGTATTACGACCCGGCCACCGCCCAGTTCCTGACCCTCGACCCCCTGGCGTCGATCACGCGGGCGCCGTACCTCTACGCGGGGGACAATCCGGCGAACCGCCGTGATCGCACCGGCCGTGCGTCTGAATCGGCCGAGGGCGGTTGCCCAAGTCCGACCTGCTTCCCCTTCCCGACGCAAGCGGAAGCCGAAAGCGCCGGAGCGGCGATCGGGGGAATCCCCGGAGAAATCGGAGAATTCGGCAGTGAAATAGGCAGCGGGGTATCGAGCGTCTGGAATTCGGTATTTGGTGAAGAAGAATCCTCAGAAGAGGAAGCGGCGGGCGAGGAAGAAGTGCCGTGTGCCGACACGTCGGAAGAAGGCAACAAGCGGATCGGGGACAGGCGCGAGCAAGAACGAAAAGACAAAGCATTCGTTGAAGGGCTGGAACGAGTCGAACGGACCAGGCCGACCAATCCCTTCTGGCCGCCATCCGGAAGTCGCTGGGAACGCTTTATCGCCGTACTTGGCAGTCTTCTTGGCCGATCAAGTCACTAGTCATAAGATGCGGAGGGGGCGGCATGGGTTTCAGAGATCGAAAGCAGAGGCGGGAATTGGGGGAAGCGATCAAACGCGGCCGGAGCCTCCGCGCAAACGGAGAGGAAGGGGCCGCCGAATTTCTCGAAGACGCCGCTCGGCGCTTTCCTGAAAGCCCCGAATTCCCGCTGCTGCTCGCGGGTGTCTATCTGGAGTCTCGGCCCGACGATGTTCTCGGGCAGGTTGCCCGGGCGGCCGAATTGGGCCGCGACGACCCCGACACTCAGGTCCGCGCGGGTCACATGTTTCTGAATGGGGAGGACGTGGAGGCGGCGCGAGCTTGTGCGGCTCGCGCCGAGGAAGCCCCCGATGGTGACCTGGTACTCGTCGCGGGCTTGGAGAGTCTGATCGGCCGCATCGCCGCCGAGGACAGCGACTATGCCGTTGCCGAGGAGAAGCTTCGCTCTGCGGTCGGCCGCGAGCCGGAACAGTCCACTTACGCTCTCGATCTGGCGCGGTTCCTCTGGGCGGGAGGCAGAAACCAAGACGCCCTGACCGTGATTGACGAATCCCTAGACCGAGCCGGAGACAAGGATCTGCTGGAACGCCTACGGGGTGAGATCGTGGCTGAGGACGTGGCAGGCTGATCGCGCGGTAGAACCAAGCGGTGACCGACGATGGACTGCCACTGATCCTTGGGGACTTCTATCAGGGAGCGCACGGTCCCACCATCATTCTGGAGGCCCAGACCTTGCT
This sequence comes from Actinomycetota bacterium, assembly GCA_018268575.1. Taxonomy (GTDB): domain Bacteria; phylum Actinomycetota; class Thermoleophilia; order Solirubrobacterales; family 70-9; genus VAYN01. The sequence continues at coordinate 5,233 of JAFDWF010000056.1, read as the reverse complement.
CGGCGTGGACTGGTTTCGCCGCGTGCTGGTCAAGCTCTCCCGCGACGAGGAGGCCAACTTTGACCTTGTCTCGAAACCCGAGATGCGAATCGATGGCGTCGATGAGCTGAAGGTCGAAACCGTGCCGGTTCAGCCGGATATTCCTCTGACGCGCACGGCGGGTTCAGGCTATGAGAGCGCCGGCTTTTTGTGGCGACAGGACACTCTGCGGTGGGCTCATGCGTCGATGTTGATCGAGCCAATGCTCAAGGGTCGGCCGGGGCATCAGTACCTCACGAACGAGGGCCGAGACGCGGCGCTGGTCGAATTCAGCCACGGCGAGGATCTTGGGCTCGGGAACCGCTGAGCCAGGCTCAGCCCCGCGATGGCATGTTCGTGAAGCCGGGGACCCCCATCAGGGCGCCGGCCGGTAGCGGCCGTCCACCTGCCCGTCGACCAGCCCGACCGCTTGCAGCACCGCCAGGTGGTAGACGACATCCGACAGCGAGGGCTCGCCGGGCAGCCGGTCGCGGAGCTCCCGAGTCGTCATCTCGCCTTCGCCCAGAAGTCCCAGCAGCGCCCGCCGGGTCGGATGCCGCCGGGCCTCCTCGCGCCGGCCGATGTTCCGCTCCTCCATCCCTAGGCGAGGCGGTAGAAGTTCTCGCTGGAGCCGCGAAGCCCCGGCCGCCGATAGGCGAGGACGATCAGCCCGGCCTTGGCCAGCTGCCTGACGTGGTAGTCGGTGTTGCTGAGGTCGTGCCGCAACTCCCGGCTGAGATCGGTCGGAGAAAGGACCCGGCCCCCGTCGATGCCGAGGACTTCGAGGATCGAGATCCGCAGCGGGTGGATGTATGTCCGCGACAGACGCTCCCAGTCAACGGACAGCGAGCCGCCGCCAATCGCGCCTCGGCCGTTCTGATCGGGGCTGGGCCGCTGTGCCGTCCGGGGGACCGGCTCGGGCGGGCACAGGACCGTTTCATCACCGTTTTTGCTCAGGGCCATTTCCGGCGGTGGAGGCTAGCAGCTCCGCGAATATATTCGCGCGAATGCACTCCGTAGACTCGGCGCCGCAGGGTGGGAACGATGCCCTGAATGCCGACCGTCACCGACGCCTTCGCCGAGATCCTCCTCGCAGCTCGTCGGCAGGCGGGGCTGAGCCAGGAAGAGCTGGGTCTCCGCAGCGGCCTCGACCGGACGACGATCAGCGCCCTTGAGCGCGGCGTCGCCTCGCCCAAGCTGGAGTCGCTGATCCGCATCGCGGGGGCGCTCGACAAGGACCCGGCCGAGCTGCTGCCCTCGGTCCGCTGGCGACCGCCGGCAGGCGCGCCGACGCCGAGCGGCGAGTTCGTGGATAACTGAGCCCGGCCCGGCCTGCCCGGCCCGGCCTGTCCGGCCTCGCCAGGGCTGGACTTGAGGTCTGGACGGAACCGTGGACGCCCGATCCACCGCTCCGCCGCCTGCCGTAAGGGATTGGGCCCACCTGGCGCCGCCGACCCCGCCCGCCCCTCATTGCATGAGAACCGATCGGGGTCGGCGGCTGGGTGGGCTGGGTCAAGACAGGCGGCGGGTCGGTGGATCGGGCTGGGCGGCGGGAGTGCGGAGCGATGCGAGTGGCGGGGGGACGGGAGCGAGAGCGAGGACGAGATCGGGAGCGGAGGACGGAAGGCGCGGCGAGTCATGGGCGAGGGCGGCCATCCTGGCGATGTGCGGTGCCGGGGTGGCGCGACGGCGGCTTTTTGCGTGTAGATGGCGAGAGCAATCCGTCGCAGGAGGTCGTCGCGGTGAGGACAACGGGGCGTCTGGACAAGACACCATCCGCGGCAGTTGGGTGGCAGCGGTCCGCAGGGGTGGGCATCGTCCCGACCGGCGAGCGCGCCGCCGCATGGTGCGCCCGCTACCTCGCCGACGTGCGCCCCGAGCTCGCGGTCGAGCCCGACGAGGGCTTCCTCTTCCTCACCCCGGAGGGCACGAAGATCGGCCTCGGGGTGCTGACCCGGCTGATGGGCTCCTACCCGGAGCGCTCCGGGGTCGGCAAGCCCGGCGCCTGCCACATCTTCCGCCACACGATGGCGACCGTGATGCTCGAAGGCGGCGCCGACATCCGCTACATCCAGCGGATGCTCGGCCACTCGAACATCACCAGCACCGAGATCTACACCCAGGTCTCGATCCGCGACCTCCAGGCGGTACACGCCGCCACCCACCCCGCCGCCTCGAACAAGCCCCGTCGCCTGCGCGCCGCCGCCTCGCAGCGCAACGGCGACGATCTCCCCGGCCTCGCGGCCAACGACGCCGGCTGGGGCGCCAAGGCGCTGGGTGAGGCGCTCGACGCCGAGGCGGCAGAGGAGCGAGGAGAGCTCGCCTAGGGCGGGGCGCCGCTGGCGCCCGCGCGGCCGGCTCCGGCTGGCCTCCCAGCAGGCGCGATCCGCACCGGGCGTCTCGGACACGGCCAGGACGCCGCGGCCGCGGCGCCGTCCTACGGGAACTGGAAGACTCCGACAATCCAGCCCGTTCCCGTGGAATACCCCTCCCGTCCTCGTTGTCGGGGCTCAGAACCGCGCCGGAGGTTTTCGGCGCGTCGCCGGATGTCGTGCCGGAGGGAAAACCGCCGGGAATCGCAGTCCTCATCGGGCTTCAACTGCGACAGAAGGCCACGTTGCGGCAGGCAAAACACTTTCGAGCAGATCTCCTCCGGGGAAGAACCGACCTATCTCCATCACGATCAGTTGGGCAGCACCCGCCTCCTCACCGACGCCTCCGGGGAATCCGTAGCGACGTTCACGTACGGGCCTTACGGCGCGTTGACGGGGAAGACGGGCACCGCCACTACGGCGCTCGGTTACGCCGGGGAGTACACGCTGAGCCAGAGCGGACTGCAATACCTGCGAGCCCGGTTCTACGACCCGGCGACTGCGCAGTTCCTTACGCGCGACCCGGCCGTCGAAACCACGCGCCAACCCTATCTCTACGGCGGCGACAATCCGCTCAGGTTCTACGATCGGACCGGACAAGCCTGCGAAGAACCGGTCAACATCGGCGGGTTCATTCACGCCGTTATTCCTAACCCCATCGATTGTTTCGCCGGAGGAGGGAAGGAAATTCTCGAATCTCCCGTGACGGGACCGGCGATTGCGGTCAGTTGTGGGCTCTTGCCAGGTTGTCCAGAGGCAAGCGGCTTGGTCGCGGGGATAGCCACGCTCACCGCTGGCAATCTGCTGCACTCCGAAAACGATCCATGCTTCGAGTTAGGGCCTGCGGAGGTCGGTTCCGTTATTGCCACGGTCGGTGCTGCGTTGCCAGGACTTGTGGTAGAGGCCGGCCTGGATGCGGCCGCGGGCTCCGCGGGTGTGCCAGCGGCTGTGCGGGTCGCGACGAATCTGCCGGGTTGGATACTTGAGGGCATACGCGCGGCAGAGGGCCAATGACCGACCAGTTGACGCAGGAAACCGACGAATCGCATCTGCTCCCCGAAGGCGAGCCCTTGGTGCTCAACGAATGGGAACAGGGCATGGCGTTCCTCTTTGCGGGGATCGCCTTGATCGTGGGGTTTTTGGCGCTGCTCTCAAGCTTGCGTGGTCCACTGCATGGACCGGCGCTACCCGTGGCGGGCCTGGTCTGGATCGGGGTCGGCGCGTTATTCCTGCAGTCTGGGCGAGCAGGGCTTATCGTCGAGAAAGACGGGATCACCCTGCGAGGCATCATTCGGCGCAGGCATTGGTCTTGGCGGGAGATCAAGGATTTTGAGATCAAGTTCGTGATCTTTTTCCCGCCCCTCAAGATCACGCTGAACGACGGCGGACATGTTCGGGTGCCTGGTTTTAGGGGTCGAACCGGGAAGGACCGCGAACTTGCGAAAAAGCGGGTCGCTGAGCTCAATCGGCGCGTGAGCACGGCCCAGACGGTGGGATCAACCTGAGCCAGAGTTGCGAGGGGAGGTTTGCTCGAGGGTCGGATGCCGCCGGGCCTCCTCGCGCTGGCCGAGGTTCCGCTCCTCCATCCCTAGGCGAGGCGGTAGAAGTTCTCGCTGGAGCCGCGAAGCCCGGGCCGCCGATGGGCGAGGGCGATCAGCCCGGCCTTGGCCAGCTGAACTCGCGGATTCAGGCGGCTGCCCAGCGACAAGGCCTGCGGTCGGTCATCCGTTAGCCGGACCGAGAAGTCCCGCCATGAAGATAGGTTTGCCAATGACGGGCAAATGCAGCCTGCTACGCACGATTCAGCGATCCTCCCTGAAGGTGAGGCGTCATTGAATGCGAAACGACGACGCCAATGCCAATACGCTGAAGGTGATGTCCCCGACCGATCCAAAGCAGAAAGCTCGCGCCGATGTGCGGAAAGCCCAAGGCGACTTCGAGCGCGAACAGAAGCAATTGCAGCAGCAGCGTGCGAAGTCCCGCGCGAGGCGGCGCGAGCGCTTCGCACGCGCCCAGAAGGCGGGCCTCTCCCTGCGGGACATCGCCGAGGAGACCGACCTCCACCCGACCCGCGTCCGGGAAATCCTGCGCGACGATTGACGGGTGTTGGGTGTATGCCCTACACCATGCTAGGCTAGGTCGGACCACATAGAGCGACGGCCCGCCGCGGTGGAACGCGACGGGCCGTCTAAGACACAAGGAGGCGAAAGCTCCTCATGTCCTTCAGGCACCCTATGCGCGGCCCCCGCACCGCGCCCCTGAGACTCCCCACCGACCAGACGACGATCCTCCGCTCCGATCTCCTCGGCGGGGCCGCCGGCGCCCTCGAAGACCTTCGCGGACCGGAGAGGCTGTCGGACCCGGCGGCGCTCGCGCGCGAAGGGATGATCTTCGTCCGTCTCCTCGACGCCCTCGACCGGGGCGAGATCGCCCTCCCCGACGAGGAGGCGAGGCTGCGGATCGGACGGCTCGCGGAGGGTTTCGACCGGGCCAGCGACTACGGGCCGATCTCCGCCACCCACGACGCCCACCGCGCCCTGCTCACGATCCTCGGCGGGTGGCCGCGATGACCGACGCGGGAGTGATCCACGCCCCGGCATGTTCGACGGCCTCGCTCCAACTCGGCGTCTCGATCGCCTGAGAACAGGGGGACGGCCTGATGAGCGAGTTCTCCGAGGCCTTCGGGGAGCGGTTGCTGGTGGCGCGCTTCAACTACCGCCACATCTCCCAGGAGGCGCTGGCCGAACGCGCCGGCATCCACCGCACGCAGATCAGCCTGCTCGAGATGGGGCAGCGCCAGCCGTTGCTGGAGACCTTCGTGAGGCTCGCCGGGGCCTGCGGGG